>NZ_JBIVUT010000008.1:0-314120 GCF_044757365.1 Streptomyces sp. NPDC091289 | reverse complement strand
CAGCCCGCGTCGACCGTGACGTCGCCGTTGAACGTGGTGTCGTTCGGGTTGAGGCCGAGGCCCGCGATCTGTGTGTAGAAGCCGATCTGCGCGTTCAGGTTGTTGTACGTGCCCGGCTTGAACAGAAGCGCGTGCCGGCCGCTGCCGAACTGGGCCTCCTCCTGCTGCTCGAAGATCGCGTCGACCTTGCCCTGGATGTCGGGCGTGGACGGGTCGAAGACATGGACGTTGGGGCCGAGGTCGCCGCCGCCCGGAATCTCCGGACCGCCGCCGCCGTCGCGGGTGCCGAAGACCTTGAACTCCCAGAGCGAGTAGCCGTATCCGGTGGCCCGCTCGGTGCCGGTCAGGCGCACGTGGCGGGCGTCGCCGGAGATGGTCAGGGTCTCGTCGCCGCCCGTGGAGGCGGTGGTGCTGTAGGCGGTCGTCCAGGTGTCGCCGTCCGCCGAGATCTCGATGCGGTAGCTCTTCGCGTGCGCGGCCTCCCAGGCGAGTTCGACCCGGCTGAGAGCGGCCGGGGAGCCGAGGTCGATCCGTATCCACTGGGGATCGGCGAACGCGCTGGACCAGCGCGTCCCGCCGTCCCCGTCGACGGCGTTGCCCGCGGCCGTTCCGCCGTTCTCCTCGCTCGACGCGGTCACCGCGCCGCCCTGGGAGAGCAGGACGGGCGCGGCCTGCGCCGGAGCCGCCTGCACGGTCGCGAGAAGCGCCGCGACCAGCGTGGTGACGAGCGCGAGGGCCAGGGTGCGCCATCGACGGGATGCGGCCACCTGGGGCCGCGAGGGTCTGACGAGGGCAACGGACATGGCTGATCTCCTGAAAGGTCGGAGGGGCGGAGGTGGAACAGGTGCGGACTCGCGCTCCAGAAGGAGAGAGCGCTCTCTCGGTAGCCGAATGATTCTCCCGTGTTTCCGTCACGTCAAGAGTTGTGCGCAGGAATGCCGCGCCCGGTCGGCCGGGCCGCCCGATGTTTCATCTCCTGAAAGCTCAGAGGTAGTTGACCAGGCATCAGAACGACAAGTCGGACGCCGTCGCCTGTGGTCTCTTGAATCAACCCGGCCACAGCTCTTGACGGTTCACTCCGCTCCCGCCAGTCTCCCCACTGCGGGGGAGCGCTCTCTCGGCCCAACCCCCTCACAGAGCAAGGAGTTCGCATGGAAGCCCGTGGAACACCACGGTTGCGCGGTGCCCTGGCGGTCATGGCCGCCGTGGCCCTCCTGTTCACCCTCTCGGTGGCCGTCACTCCCGAACGCGCCGCCGCCGCTGCCGTTCTCGTCTCCCAGGGAAAGCCGGCGACCGCCTCCAGCACCGAGGCGCCCTTCACCGCCCCGTCCGCCGTGGACGGCGACACCGCCACCCGCTGGGCCAGCGCCTCCACCGACGACGAGTGGCTCCGCGTCGACCTGGGCGCGAGCACCTCGATCGGACAGGTCGTCCTCGACTGGGAGGCCGCGTACGCCAAGGGCTACCGGCTGGAGGTCTCCGACGACGGGACCGACTGGACGACGATCCACTCCACCACGACCGGCACCGGGGGCGTCGAGACGCTGACGGTCTCCGGGACCGGCCGCTACGTCCGGATGCACGGCACGCAGCGCGCCACCGCCTGGGGCTACTCGCTCCATGAGTTCCAGGTCTACTCCACCACCGGTGGCGGCACCGCTCCCGGCGACGACGACGTCCTGCTCTCCTACGGCAGGGCCGGCTCCGCCTCGACCTCGCAGAACGACGGAACCTGCTGGGAATGCCTGCCGGACAAGGCCTTCGACCGTGACCCCGCCAGCCGGTGGGCCACCAGCCCCGAGGGTGGCTGGACCGACCCGGGCTGGATCGCGGTCGACCTCGGCGCCCGCGCCGAGATCCACCGGGTGGTCCTCCAGTGGGACCCGGCCCACGCCAAGGCCTACCGGATCGAGGTCTCCGACAACGGGACCGACTGGACGACGATCCACGAGACCGACTCGGGCACCGGGTTCAAGGAGACGCTGGACGTCACCGGCACCGGCCGGCACGTACGCCTCTACGCCACCCAGCGCAGCGGTGAATACGGCTACTCGCTCTGGGAGTTCCAGGTCTGGGGCACCGGCGGAGCGCCGATCCCCGCACCGCCGCTGCCCGCCGACCCCACGTACGACCGGCTGGTGTTCAGCGACGAGTTCAACGGCCCCGCAGGCGCCGCGCCCGACCCGGCCAAATGGGTCCCGGAGACGGGCACCGGCCCCAACAACGAGCTGGAGTACTACACCGACAACGACAACGCCGCCCAGGACGGCAACGGCAGCCTCGTCCTGGAAGCCCGCCGCGAGGAGACCCCGGGTTCGGCCTGCCCGCCCGACCCGCTCAGCGGCAGCACCACGTGCCAGTACACCTCGGCGCGGCTCAACACCTACGGGAAGTTCCAGTTCACCTACGGGCGGGTCGAGGCGCGCATCAAGGTCTCCGGTACGCAGGGGCTCTGGCCCGCGTTCTGGATGCTGGGCGCGGACTACTTCGACCAGGGGCGCCCGTGGCCCTACACCGGCGAGATCGACATCATGGAACACGTCGGCAAGGAGCCGAACACCACCTACTCCACCCTGCACGCACCCGCGTACAACGGCGCGGCCGGTTACGGAGCCCCGTACTCCCTGCCCGGGGGCCAGGACTTCGCCGACGACTTCCACACCTTCGCCGTGGACTGGAACAGCGAGGGCATGACGTTCCGGGTCGACGGCCAGGTGTCGCACACGGTCGACAAGGAGGAGCTGGAGAGCACCCGTGGACCCTGGGTGTTCGACCACGACTTCTTCCTGATCCTCAACAACGCGGTCGGCGGTGACTGGCCCGGCTCGCCCGACGCCACCAGCCGCTTCCCGCAGAAGCTGAGCGTCGACTACATCAAGGTCTGGCAGTAGGACATCGCGTAACCGGGGCGTCCCGGGCGGTGGGGTCCTCCACCGCCCGGGACACCCCTCCCCGTGCCTCAGTCATCGGCCTGTCGCGGACCCGGTGCCCCCGCGCGGCGCGTACAGGATCCAGAGCGGCCCGTCGGCGAGATCGACGCGTCGTCCGTCGGGGGTGCTGTACACCGTGTCCGCGTCGGCCGATGCCCGTGCCCACCGGGCCTCGTGCGCCCGGCCGTCGCGCAGGACGACCGCGCTTCCCGCTCCCACGGTCTCGGTGAACGGAGTGACGTTTCCGGACCGGTCGCTGAAGTCCGACGGTCGTACGGTCACGTCCTGGACGACGACCGTACCGGCCCCGATCCGCGCGCCGTCGGCGGTGCGGGCGGGGGAGCCGTCCAGGGAGACGAGCCACCGCTCGTGTTCGGCGGACCAGGTGAACGTCACCGAAGCCGACGGATAGCGAACCGTACGGCTGTCCTCCGGCTCGCCCCCGGGCGGCGGCGCGCCGGTCCTGAGCCCCAGTTCCTCGACGGCGTCGACGCCGGAGGCGGTGAACGGGATTCTCTCCGGCCGCAGATAGAGATTGTGCGGCGCCGGCCGGTCCTGGCCCCGGAAGTACGCCCCCGGCGCCTTCGAGGGTGGTACGGCGTCCAACGGCGCGCGGTCGATGACCGGCAGCAGCCTGCTCTGGGCCCCCGAGAAGGCCAGCGTCGGCCGGTCGAACTGCCGCAGCAGCTCCAGATCGGTCTCCCGGGCGCTGCGCACCGGGCCGATGACCGGCGGCAGGTCGGAGGAGTAGACGGCGAGGATCCGGCTCAGCCCGGCCTCCACCTGCTCGACGTAGACGATGTCGGCCTGCTCCAGGCCGGTGTGGGGGCGCGCGGGTTGCACGTTGTCGATCTTCACGGCGAGTACGTCGGCGGCCCTGCCCGTACCGGACGGCGAACTGCTGCTGGGCGAGGGCGACGAACCGTCCCCGCCCGTGCACGCGGCGGTCACGGCCAGCAGGAGCGCGGTGAACAGCGCTGCGACCGATGTCTTCACTCCGGCTGCGGACATGGCGAACGCCCTTCCGGGAGCGCCGGCCGGCGGTGTCGGCGGGACCCCGCCGTGTCGCGGCCCCTCATCCATCATCACGCGTCCCGCGCGCCGGTGGTTGCGCGGGAAGGGGTTCCGTCCGGGGGCGGCCGGGAAGCCTTGACGGAGTGAGTACTCACTCCGTACCGTTCGAGCCATGACCGAGAAACCAGCGACCCGTCGCCGTGCGGCGGGCATGAGCCCCGAACAGCGCCGCGAAATGATCGTCAAGGCGGCCATCCCGCTGATCGCCGAGTACGGCGCGGCCGTCACCACCGCCAAGATCGCCCGCGCCGCCGGTATCGGTGAGGCGACGATCTTCCGGGTCTTCGCCGACAAGGAGGAGCTTCTGGACGCCTGCATGACGGAGGCGATGCGCCACGACCACGCCGTACGCGAGCTGATGTCCATCCCGGCCGACCTTCCGACGGCCGACCGCCTGGCCGAGGCGGCCGACGCCCTGGAGGCGCACCTGGACCGGATGGGCGCCATCGCGGGATCCCTGCACGCATCCGGCCACCGCCGCCGCGACAGCGCGACGGGCGAACAGGCCCGAGGCATGGGACGCGAGGAGTCGATGGCCGCGATCAGGGGCGCGGTCGCCGAACTCCTGGCGCCCGACGCCGAGTCCTTCCGCCTGCCGGTCGAACAGGCCGCCGCGCTGTTCCTCGGCCTGCTGTTCACCCGTCCGCGCCCCGACGACCCGTCACGCCTCACCGCCGGCCAACTGGCGGACGTCTTCCTCCACGGAGCACTCGCCGCGACACGGGGAGCGGACCGATGACCGCCCCCTCGCACCGACGCCGTCGGACCACCACGGTCCTCGTCGCCGTGCTCGCGCCCGCCGTGGTCTGGCTCGTCGCCGACCCGGTCCTCGGCCACCGGCTGCGCATCACCGACCCGGCGGCACAGGAGAGCCTGGACATAGGCCTGTTACCGGTTGTCCTCCTCGCCCTGCTGGCGTCACTGGCCGGCTGGGGACTGCTGGCCGCCCTCGAACGCTTCACACGCCGGCCACGCCCCCTGTGGACCGTGGCCGCCGCCGTGGTGCTCCTGCTGTCGTTCCTGCCGCTGACCGGATCCGGGATGAGCGGTGGAACACGGACCGCCCTCGCGCTGATGCACGTCCTGGTCGGAACGGCACTCATGGCCGGACTGCCGACCCGGCCGGAGGGACCGGACGCACGGGAAGGCCGGGCGCCGTAGCGCCGGGAGACCCTCCGGGCCGACATGGCCGGAACTGCTCTGCGCCATGCACCCGATTCCGCTTCCGAAGGCACTGTTCGCTCTCTACGGTGGTGCGGGTGACGGGTTGCGTGCCCGTACGGTGCGACAGGCAAGGCGGAGGGGGTTCGGTGGAAGCCGAGGTGACGGCATTGACGGCGTTGGCGGCATCGGGTGCGACGACGTTCGTGGGGCTTATGGCGACGGAGGCCTGGACGCAGGTGCGCGGGCGGGTGGCCCGGATCCTGACGCGCGGTGAGGACACCGAGGCGGTGGACGCCGAGCTGGAGGAGTCCCGGGCCGAGCTGATGGCGGCCCGGGCGGACGCCGACGAGGACGCGGCCGCGGACATCGAGGCGGAGTGGCGGACCAGGCTCCGCCGGACCCTGCGCGCCAACCCGGAGGCGGCGGACGAGCTGCGGGGCCTGCTGGAGGAACTGGCGCCACAGCAGCCCGCCGGGACGACCGTGTCGATCAACCACAACACGATCAGCGGTGGCACCTACAACTCACCTGTGATCATGGCCCAGTCGATCCACGGCGGCAGCGCTCCGCTGACGCCCCGGCAGGAACCGGGCCCCAGGTGACGGCCTCGGGTTCAGGAGACGGGCCCCGGCACAGCGCCGCGCGGAACGACTTCTCCGGCACGGGCAACGGACCGGTCGTCCAGGCGGGCACGATCCACGGCGGCATCACCTTCCAAGTCGAGCCGTCGCCGCCGGTCGGAACGCAGGTCACACCCGACGAGATCCCGCCACTGGCCGTCCGGTTGATCAACCGGACCGAAGGCCTCGCCACGCTCGACGGCTGGCTGGTCCCCGAGACGAACGACGAGGACGACCGTGCGAGTGTCGGCTTCGCCGCGCTGCACGGACCGCCCGGCGTGGGCAAGACCGCGTTGGTCTCCCGTTGGTCCGAACGAGGCCGGAAGCGGTTCCCGGACGGACAGATCTACGTAGATTTCGCGGCCCTGCGAGGAGAGTCGGCGGGCGCGGACGTCTCCGAGGCGGCCCGGTGCTGTCTGCGATCCCTGGGCATCGACGACGCCTACATCCCGGCCACGTTCGCGGAGCGGATCCAACGCCTGCGGAGCCGGTCGGCGGGCAGACGCCTGCTGGTCTTTCTGGACAACGTCTCCCAACCCGGCCAGGCCGCCGCGCTGATGCCGAAGGGGAAGGGCAGCTTCCTGGTGGTGGCCGGCGGCAGCGGGATCGGAGAGCTCGCCGCCGACGGCGCGAAACTGATGGCGGTGGAGCCGCTCGACCGGGACAGCGCCCTGGAGGTGCTCGCCGACCGGTGCGGCGCGGAGAGGGCCGCCGCCGACCCGGCCTCGGCGGAACGCCTGGTGGATCTCTGCGCCGGGCTGCCGGTGGCACTGCACGTGGTCGCCGCCCGGCTCGCGGCCAAGCCCCGGCTCACCCTGGCGGCGCTCGCGGCGGAGCTGGCCGACGAACCGCGCCGACTGGCAGGAATGTCCCTGGGAAAGGAACGGTCCGTGGCCGCAGCATTCGATCTCGCCTACCGTGAACTCGCCCCGGAACCGGCCCGGCTCTACCGCCTGATGGGCTGGTACCCCGGAGCCACCTTCGACGCCGGAGTCGCCGCCGTGGCTGCGGGCCTGGACCCGCAACGCACGGCCGACGCACTGGAAGCGCTGACCGGTGCCAGCCTGCTGGAAGAGACGCCGGACGGGCGTTTCCGCTTCCACGACCTCGTACGGCTGCACGCCGGCGAACGCGCGACGGAGGAAGAAGGGCCGGACGGGCGGACCGCTCTCGTACGGCGGGTGACGCTGCACTACCTGGCTCTCACCGCACTCGCCGACCGGACCGTCCAGTTGGACCGGCTGCGGATCGCCGACCTCACCCAACTGCTCGCCGACGTTCCCGACCCCTTCGGAACCCAGGACGGACCGGAGCCGCTGGACTGGCTGGAGGCCGAACACCGCAACATCCTCGGAGTCCTGCGTGCCGCAGCGCGCGAGGAGACTCTGCACACCGAGGTCTGGCAGCTCGCGGAGGCGTTCACGGTCCTGTTCTTCCACCACCGGCACCTCGGCGACTGGCGGGAGTCGCTCGAACTCGGCGCGGCCGCCGCCGCCGAGGCCGTGGTCCCGGCCGCCGAAGCGCGACTGCGCAGCCTGCTGTCGCGCCCGCTGATGGACCTGGGCGAGCACGAGGCCGCCCGCCGCGAGCTGGACACCGCCGAGGCCTGCGCCGAGGTCTCGGATCATCTGGTCGTCCGTGCCTCCGTGCAGGAGTTCTCCGGACGGTACTGGGACAGGTTCGACGTCGGCCGGGCCATGGAGGCCTACCGCAAGGCCCTCGACCTCAACACGGCCGCGAACGAAGGCCGCGGCGCCGCCATAGCGGCCTACTTCCTCGGCTGTGCCCAGGATGCGGCGAAGGACCACCGTGAGGCCCTGCGCACCCTGCGCGGCGCCCACGACGAGCTCGTCGCGCGCAAGGACCTGCGGATGGCGGCTCGGGTGCAGGCGGCCATCGGCATCGCCCACGACCATCGGGGAGAGACCGACGAGGCGGTACGGGCGCTGAGCGAAGCGGCCGAGATCCTCAGGGACAAGGACGCGACCCACTACGAGGCACAGGCGCTCGTCGCACTCGCCGACATCCAGAAGCGCTCGCAGGGAGGCGACACCCTCGAGGCACGCGCCCATCTGGAACGCGCCTTGGAGATCTACGAGGCCGGGGGCAGCCCCCGCGCGGAGGAGCTGCGGACCCGGCTGGCAGGAGGAGAACCGGCGGCCGAGTGACGCGGGGAACCGTGCGTGCTCAGCCGGAGGAGCCGCCCGGCCGGGGTGCGCGCAGCCGGAGCACCAGGTCCTCGGCACGCCCGCCGGCCCGTACGGTCACCATGGTGTCGTCCAACGGAGCGGCGGCGCGCAGCAGCGCGTAGACGGCTGAGGCGGGCAGAGCGGGGTCGTGCGCCGGTCCCGTCACCGCGGCCTCCACGATCCGGCCGTCCCGCAGCCCCACCAGAGCCCCGCCTCCCGCCAGCGCGGCCGCCGCGAGCCGGCAGCCCGGAAGGCGGTCCAGGGTCTCACCGATCCACCGGACACCCGCCGCCTCGGAACGGACGGGAGCGCCGCACAGCAGCACCGAGGCGCTCTCCAGCAGACGCCGGTCCGGCTCCCGCTCGTCGCAGGCGAGATGGCGAAAGCGCCCGGCCGTCTCGTCCTCGCCCGGGGCGTCCGCCTCCTGCCACACCGCCGCAGGCTGTCTGCGTACGGTGACGGCGTCCGGCCCGTGCTGCGGCAGCCCGGTCGTGGTGACCATCCAGGCGGTGGCCTTCGTGCCCGTCTCGGCGGGCTCGGCCAGGAACCACTCCGGCGGGGCGGTGGACTCCGGCTCGGGAAGGCCGAGCAGGTCGTAGAGCGCGGTACGCAGCCGGGGCAGCGCTTGGCCCGGCTGATGGAAGGCGTCCTCGGTGACGTCGGAGAAGAGCTCCGGCCGCTGGACGGCAAGCGCGGAGACGATCTGTCCGTGCACGTCGTCGTGGGCGTCGAGGCGGGGCGCGGCCCGGCCGAGCGCGGCGACCGCGGTGCCGGGCACGGCATCACTCCCGAAGGCCCCCAGCAGTACGGGTTTGCCGAGCGCCGCACCGTACAGGGTCACCGACCCGTGGTCGCCCACGACCACGTCCGCCGCGACCAGCGCCGACCGCCAGGCGTGGATGTGCGGAATCAGCATCAGCCCCGCGTCCAGGGCGGGCGCCAGAATATTACGGATCTGCCAGGAACCGTGCCCCGACCAGACGTTGGGGTGGACGATCGCCGCCACCCGGAACTCGTCGTAGGGCAGGGCGGCGAGCACCCGGGCCGCAAGCCCGGGGTCCTGCCCGAACAGGGAGGTGGGCCCCCAGGTGGAGCTGAGCACCACCAGGCGGTGCCGGTCGGGCACGCCGAGCGCCCGCCGGAAGGCGCCCGCCCGGTCCGCGCTGACCAGCAGTTCGTCGAAGCACGGGTCACCCACCAGCAGCGTGCGCCCGGCCGCCTTCGGATGCGAGGAGAGCAGCTGCTCCTCCTGCCCCGGATGCGAGATCGCCAGCCAGGCCCTGCCGGATTCCAGCAGACTGTCCGGCACGACCCCCGACAGCCGCTCGCCCGGGGCACGGGCGTCGGGGACCTGCTTCTGGAAGCCGATGCCGTGCGGCAGCACGAGGACCGGGCAATGCCCCTCGGGGACGTCGATGTTCTCGCTGGCGGTGAGGATCAGATCGGGCTCGGCCTGGCTCACCTGCTCCCAGGGGATGACCCGGCAGCCCGCGTCATGCAGGAGATCCAGCACCCCGCCGTTGAAGGCGGAGGTGGGGTCGTGGGCGAAGACGACCGTCACCCGGCCGTCCCCGCGCAGGAGTGCGGGCAGGCATTCGAGGACCCGTACGGTCGAGGTCACCGTACGGGCCGCTACGACCAGGGTCTTCTCACCGTGGAAGGTGCTCCACCGCCCGGCGTCGCTGCCGACGGGGACACGGAGGGGCTGGCTAGCGTGCATGGCCACCCCGAAAGGCTACGGGCACACCGCCCCAGCGCGGCTCGCGGCTCGCGGCTCGCGGCTCGCGGCTCGCGGCTCGCGGCTCGCGGCTCGCGGCTCGCGGCTCGCGGCTCGCGGCTCGCGGCTCGCGGCGATTGTTGACCTATCGCATCTCAAGCGGTGCTGCAACCCTTTCAGGGATCGAACTGGAGTCCAGGGCGGTCATATTGTACGGGCATCATCATGCGTCGGGCCGCGCGGTGGGCACGTCGCCGCCCGGCTTCCCGCCGACGAAGCGGACCGGCGCCCGGAAGCGGGCCTTGCGGGCGGCCCGGCGGAAGGTGGTGAGGACGGCGGGGCCCGCCAGCATGACGCAGACGAAGTTCGTGACGGCGCGTCCGGTGTCCCAGCCGAGGGACGTGGCGACGTCGAACGCCAGGTAGCGCTGCCACTGTTCGGTGAAGGGGAGGCCGGGGAGGTAGGCGATGGAGCTGTTCGGGTCCACCGAGAACGGCCAGAAGGACAGGTTCAGCAGAAAGCCGAAGAGGTAGCCGGAGACCGATCCGTAGACGGCGAGCATCATGACCTCGCGGCGTCCCGTGGCCCGGGGCAGCAGGCCCGCGAGCATGCCGACGAACGCGCAGCCGAACATCTGGTACGGCATCCACGGGCCGACACCGCCGGTGATCAGCGCGGACGCGAAGAGGGACGTGCAGCCCAGCGTGAAGCCGAAGCCGGGACCATAGACGCGGCCCGCCAGGACGAGGACGAAGAACACCGTCTCGATGCCCGCCGTTCCGGCGCCGAGCGGGCGCAGCGCCGCGTTCACGGCGGAGAGCACCCCGAGCATCGCCAGCGCCTTGGAGTTGATGCCGCCCTCGGCGATCTCGGAGATCACGACGCACAGGACGAGGATCAGCAGCACGCCGAAGATCAGCGGCGGCGCGTAGGCAGCGCCGAGCCGGCCCGGGGCGACGACGAAGGGCCAGAAGAAGGCGACCAGGCCGAGGAACGCCGCCATGGCGATCACGATGCCGGCGCGCGGTGCGATGCGGATGGCCCCGGCGGAGCGTTCGGTGAGGGCCGGCAGGTTCCGCAGGTCCCTCAGGCCCTTCATGCGCCCGCCTTCCCGTGCGGGAGTACCGAGGTCACCTGGTCGACCGTCAGGTACGGGAGTGGTGACAGGATCTTCGCCACTTGCGGGGCGAAGACGGGGGAGGCGACGATCACTTCGGTGGTCGGGCCGTCCGCGACGATGTCGCCCTCGGCCAGCACCACCACCCGGTCCGCGGCACGGGCCGCGAACTCGACGTCATGGGTGGAGATCACCACCGACCGTCCCTCGGCCGCGAGTTCGTCGACCATGGCGATCAGCTGGCTCTTGGCCCGGTAGTCCAGACCGCGGGTCGGTTCGTCCAGCAGCAGGATCCGGGGCGCGGCCGTCAGCTGGATCGCGAGGACCAGCGCCAGCTTCTGGCCCTCGGAGAGGTCGCGCGGGTGCGTCGCGCCGTCGATGCCGGGGGCCAGCCGGTCCAGGAGCGCCCGGGCGGACGTTCCCCCGGTCCCGCTTCCTGTTCCGGTGGCGGACTCGGCGTCGGCCTGGTCGAGTTCCTGCTTGACGCTTTCCAGGTAGAGCAGATCGGTCGGGGTCTGCGGTACGAGTCCGACCAGCCGCCTGGCCTCGGCGGCGGACAGGCTCTTCGGGTCGCCGCCCCTGACCCCGTCCCCGACCACCCGTACCGTCCCGGATCTGCGGGGACCCGAGCCCTGGAGCGCCCACAGCAGCGACGACTTGCCCGAGCCGTTGCGGCCCATCAGCGCCGTGACCTCACCGGCCCGCAGATCGAGGTCCACCTCCCGCACCGCCGGGACACCCCGGTACGCGACCGTGATGCCCCGGGCGCCGAGCAGGTCCGCGCCCGGGGCGTCCGGTACCGCGCGCACCGGCGGGGGCGCCGTGCCCTCCAGCGCCGTACGCAGCGGACGGGCGGCGCGCCGCGCGTCGCGTACCGACAGGGGCAGGGGTGACCAGCCCGCCGCCCGGCCCAGCTCGACGATGGGCGGGGCGATGGACGAGGCCGCGAAGATCTCCGACGGCGGGCCCGAGACCACCCGGCCGTCCCCCGGCAGATGGATGACCCGGTCGGCGTACTGCACCACCCGCTCCAGCCGGTGCTCGGCCAGCAGCACCGTCACCCCCAGGTCGTGGACGAGCCGGGTCACCGCGGCCAGCACCTCCTCGGCCGCCGTCGGGTCGAGCGCGGACGTCGGCTCGTCCAGCACCAGGACCCGCGGATGGGCGGTGAGCACGGAACCGATCGCGACGCGCTGCTGCTGCCCGCCGGACAGCTCGTACAGCGCCCGGTGGCGCAGATCCGCGAGCCCCAGCAGGTCGAGCGTCTCCTCGACGCGCTTGCGCATCACCGTCGGGGCGATGGCCAACTGCTCCATCGCGTACGCCAGTTCCTCCTCGACCGTGTCCGTGACGAAACCGTCCAGCGGATCCTGTCCCACCACGCCCACGACATCGGCGAGTTCGCGCGGCGGGTGGCCGGCCGTGTCGCGGCCGTCGACCGTGACCGTGCCGTACAGCGTGCCGCCGGTGAAGTGCGGGACGAGCCCGTTGACCGCGCCCAGCAGAGTCGACTTGCCGACCCCCGTATGGCCCACCACGAGGCACAGTTCACCCTCGTCGACCCTCAGGTTCACGTCCCGCAGGACCGGCTCGTCGGCGCCGTCGTACACGACGGACACCTGGTCGAAGGTGATCATGCGGATTCCTCGGTGCGTCGCGCGGGGATGCGCGAAGTCGGAGTCGGAGTACCTGGCGGCGGTGCCAGGAATCCGGCCGCTCCCGCTAGCAGGATCGCGGCGGCCGGGACGAGCGGCAGCGTCGGCCAACTCAGCGGATAGATCGAGGGGTTCAGCTCGGCCGGGTCGTAGCCGACGTTGACGAACAGCAGCACGGCGGAGAGCACCCCGCAGGACGCCACCGCCCACTCCGCGAACCGCCACGGATCCGGCCGGTACGTCGTCCGCGTCACCCGCCGCCCGCCCAGCCGCAGCCCGGCCAGACAGAGCACCGAACCGGCCGCCAGCGCGGGCAGCCCCAGCAGCATGGGCGCGGACGCGTCGAGGAGGCCGTACGCCCCGGCGCACAGCCCGCACATGCCCAGCAGCATCAGCACCCCGGTCAGCCGGCGCGAGCCGCGCGTCGCCGAACCGGCCCGTCCGTACCCGCGCGAGTCCATCGCCGCCGCCAGCCGCAACGACCGCTCCAGCGCATCCTCCAGCACCGGGACGACGATCCCGCGCAGCGCCTTCAGCCCCTTGTTGCGACCGGCCCGCAGTCGACGCGCGCGGGCCACCCGCTGCACGCTCTGCACCAGTTGGGGGGCGACGCTGATCGACACGGTGACGGCGACGCCCAGTTCGTAGAGCGCGCCCGGCAGCACCCGCAGGGCCCGCTTCGGGTTGGCGAGGGTGTTCGCCGCGCCGATGCAGCACAGCATGCAGGCCAGCCGCAGGCCGTCCGTCGCGGCCGACAGCAGCGCCTCCAGCGACACCGGGCCGCCCAGTTGGATACCCGCGTACCAGTCCGGCGTCGGGATGCGCGGGAGGGAGAAGAGGTAGTGGTCGTTCGGGGTGATGCCGGTGGCGAACACCGCCCGGAAGATCACTCGGATCGCCACCACCGTCAGCGCGAGATACAAGTAGTACTTGAAGCCGCGCGCCCACGGGGCCTCGGTGCGCCGCACGGTGATGACGTAACCGAGCACCGCGAGGACCAGGAAGAGCAGCAGCGGATTGTTGGTCCGGCTGACCGCCGTGGCGAGGGCGAGCGCCCAGATCCACCAGGCGACCGGGTGCAGGGTGCGCGGCAGCCGCCGGCCGCCGGTGTCGGGCCCGGCGGCGGAGACCGGCGCGCCCGGCTTCCCCGGCGCCCGGGACACGCGGGGGCTACTCCGCACGGCGGCGGCGCTTCGCGGCGAACACGGCCGCGCCGCCGATGACCACCACGAGACCGGCCGTCGCCGCCACCGGCACCATCGACCCGGAGTCGTGCTCCGCGTCGGCCGCCGGCGCGGCGTCCACCACCTTCGCCGACGCCTCCGGCGCGGCCACCGCCGCATCCGTCGTCACCGAGGCGGACGGGCTGGGGGAGGGGGTGGCGGAGGCGGACGGGGACGGGCTCGCGGAAGCGGAGGGCGAGGCCGGTTCCGAGGGCTGTTCCGAGGGCGGAGGCGAGGCCTGGTCGCCGTCCGCCGGCCGCTGCGCCGTCCGTACGGGGTCGGGCTTCGGCTTGGGCTTCGGTGCCGGATCGCCGCCCGTGGGGCGGGAGTTGTGGGCGCGCAGTTGGTCCGGGGTGACCGTCGGGCGGCCCTTCGTGCCCTCGATGTTCGTCCCGCCGAAGATCCACAGGTCCACGCTGCCCGGCCGGGGCCGGTAGCTCATCGCGCCGAGCTGGCTGTACTCCCAGGTGTTCTCCCCGGGGCCGGCGTGCCAGTACGACCAGTAGGCGGAGGCGGGCGGGGTGAGGACGCAGCCCTCCTGCTGGGACGTCGGGTACTGCTTGCCGCCCTGGTATCCGCTGTAGCCGATCCGGCAGATGAACGCCGGGCCGTCGTGCCCGGTGCCGGTCGTCCGCCAGCCGCCCTGGTTGAGCAGCTCGTAGCCGGTCGTCGGCGTCGTGCCGCAGGAGCGGTAGACGGGACCGCCCCAGTGGCTGAAGTCGACCGCGAGCACCACGCCCGACGAGGTGGTGCACCGGCCGATCGGCTGAGGAGCCGCCGACGCCTGGGTGGCGGGCGTGAGGAGCACCGCGCCCGCCAGGCCCAGGACGGCCAGGCACCGGCCGACCGTGCGGCGGAAGGGGACCCTCACCGCTCACCGCCCGCCGCCGCACGCCGGTTGCGGGCGGCCACGACCGTACGCCACCCCGCCAGGACCAGCACCGCGGCGGCCGCCGCGAGGCCGAGCGCCTGCGCGCCGGTCGACGCGAGGCTGCCCCCGCCGCCGCCCGGGCCGTCGGCGGTGACGATGGAGCCGCCCGCGCCGTCCCCGGGAGTGACGATCACCGGGGCGGAGGAGGACGGCACCGGATTCGGCGTGGTGCCCTTCAGGCTGCGGGTCAGCACGCCGAAGGAGATGCCGGTGGCCCCGCTGACCGCCTGCGCCGAGGCGCGGATGTCGGATCCCCGCTGTCCCTCCGCGGCCACGTTGAAGCCGCCGTCCTTGTTCTGCTGCGCGGCGAGGAACTTCAGCGCCTTCGTGATCTGCTTCCCGTACGTGTCCGCGTCCAGCGACAGACCCTGCACCGCGAGCGCCGCCGAGTTGACCGAGTTGCCGGACGCGCCGGGGAAGCCGCCGTCCGGCAGCTGCTGCGAGGCGAGCCAGGCCAGCGCCTTGTCCACGGCCGCCGCGTGCGCGCCGCCGGGGACCAGGTCCAATGTCATCGCGGCCATCGCGGTCGAGTCCACCTCGGAGTCGCCCGTCGCCGGGATCAGGCTCGGCCAGGCCCCGGTGGAGGAGTGCTGAAGGTCCGCCAGATACGCGATCGGGGCCTCGGCCGCCTTCTCCTCGCCCGCCCGCACCTGGGCGATGATCCCGAGGGAGTGGGCGAAGACGGAGGGCGCGTAGGTGTAGGCGCCCTTGGCGGGACAGCTGCGGTCCGGGGCGGTGCTCGGCTTCTCGCAGACCGCGTCGGCCAGGCCCGCGATCAGGTCCCGGCCGCCGAAGTCACGCGGGTCCCGCTCGACGACCTGGGCCAGCAGTGCCGCCTTGCCCATCGAGCCGCCCAGCGCGTGCGTGCCACCCGCTCCGGTCCAGTCGTCCAGCGTCCGGCCCGCGCCGTCCTTGCCGGTCCCGTCGAAGAAGTCCACGATCGTGCGCAGCGCGTTGTTGTCGTGCCCGGTCGCGGCCAGGGCGAAGGCCCCGTCGATGGTCATGCCGAAGTCGGCGCGCCCGGTCCTGCTGCCGTCGTCGTAGTAGCGGCCCTGCAGGAGGTTGGCGGGACGGGTGAGGAAGGCGATGCCCTTCTTGAGGTCGGGGCCCTCACCCGGCGGGCGCGTCGTCGGCGGGGTGGTGGGCCCGGGCGTCGTCGGGGGAGTGGTCGGCGGGACGGTGGGTTCGGGCGCCTTCGTGGTGAGGGTGGCGAGGCTGGTGCCGCTGCCCGCCAGCACGGCGGGGGCCGTCGCGTAGAGCGCCCCGTCGGTGGCGCCCTCGTCGAACCCGAAGCCGCCGTCGTCGAGTTGCTGCCGCGACAGCCAGGAGACCGCCGCGTCCGCCGCACCGCCGTCGCCGAGCGCGCGCAGCGCCTGCGCCGCGTACGCGGTGGCCGTGATGGAACCGGTGGTCGCACCGTTGTACGCGGGGAACGCGCCCGACTCCAGTTGCGCCTTCTTGAGGTACGTACGGGTCCTGGCGACGGCGGCGTCCTGACCGCCCGCCGCGTCCAGCACCAGGGAGACCAGACCGGTGGTCGCCGGGTCGCCGTCGCAGTTCTCGCCCGGGCCGATCAGGATGCTGGTCACCGAGCCGTCCTGGCACACCAGTTGGGTCAGCCGGGTCACGGTCCCGGCGGGCGGCTCGACCCCGCCGCGCAGCAGCGCCAGCACGGCCAGCGCCTGGCCGTCGGCGTACGCCGCGCCGTGGAAGTCGCCCTTGGCCGTGCAGCCGGGGGTGGGGCTGCCCGATTCCGGGCCGGCCGGGCAGACGTTCTTCGCGAGGTCGCCGAGCAGGTCGTGCCCGCCGAACGTGCGCGGGTCCGCCTCGGTGATCTCCGCCAGCAGCGCCAGCCGGGCCGCCGCGGTGGCGTCGGGCGCCTGGTCCGTACCGGCCGGGTAGGCGTACGCGTCGGTCCGGCCGGCGAGGTGGGCCGTCACCTTGTCCAGGGCCGGACCCTCGCCGTTCGCCGCCGCGAGCGCGTACGCGGCCTCCGTGGTGAGGAAGTCGTTGGGTGTCTCGGACCCTTCGTCCACCACGTGGGTGCCGTCGCGCAGTTGACCGGTCACCCAGCGGGCGGCCCCGGTGACGTCGATCTCCCCGGCGGGCACGCTCGGGCCGCCGGTCGGGCCGTCCGTGGGGCCGGGGGTCGCGCCGCCGCCGGCGCGGACCTCGTCGGGGGTGAAGGTGGGCTTCCCGGTGGAGCCGCCGATGTCGGTGCCGCCGAACACCCAGGCGTCCACGTCACCCGCCTTCGGCTGTCGGCTCATCGCGCCGAGCGGGCTGTAGGACCAGGTCTCCTGGCCGGGCGAGGCGATCCAGTACGACCAGTAGGCGGTGGGCAGCGGGGTCAGCACACAGTCCTCCGTCGCCGGAGTCGGGTACTGGGTACCGGAGTTGAAGGAACCCGCGCCGATCCGGCAGATGAAGCCGTCGCCGTCGTGCTGGGTTCCCTCGGTGGTGAACCCGCCCTCGTGGAGGAGCTCGTAGCCGGTGGTCGGGGTGGTGTCGCAGCCGCGCACCACCCCGCCACCGAACGGCCCGAAGTCCACTGCGACGATCGCGCCCTTCGTGGCCGTGCACTCCTCGACGGGGTCGGCGACCGCCGGGCCCGCGCCGGTGACGAACGCCACGCTCGCGGCGAAGGTCATGACGGCCGCCGAGAGCAGCGACAGAAGTCTCTTCTTCCCCACGTGCCGGTCCTGTTGCTGTGCGGTCCCCACCACGGCCCCTCGTGTCGTCCGGGCGGGCCGTGCGTGGCAGACGGCTCCCCGGCAGGGCACGGCCGCGAAGGGGCCGCCCCCGGGGAGCTGTTCGAACCACGCCGTAGTCCGCGACGGCGCTTCTCGCTGAAATTCCTGGCCCCAGGCATTCCGGCTCGCCCGCGCGGTGGCGGGCCTACGGTTGCGGGTCAGCGCCGGATTCCGACCGGCTTCCCCTGGGGCTGAGTGCGTATCAGGCGGATTGGAACACGCTGTCGAAGAGACCGTCAAGGTGGCCTGTGTCTCCCTCCCGGTCGCCCCCGGCGTAGGCCCGGGCCGTCCCTGGCGCGCCCGTGCCGCCTCGGGTAGCGTCCTGGCCTGCCGTAGGGGGGAACCCGGTGCGAATCCGGGGCTGACGCGCAGCGGTGTGGGACGGCAGGGGGCCGTTCCCGAGCCCGAATGCCCAGACGGCGGTTGTCCCAGGAGAAGCCGTACCCACGCGTCCGGGCGTCGGCCACCCCCAGCCCCGCCCCGCCTCGCGCGGCCCGGGAGGCGCTGTGGTGCCGTGCGCCCCTCATCACAGGAGCAGGCACATGCCCCGTTCTGTCACGCCCCGCACCTCGCCCCGCACCTCACGCCGGATCGCCCTCGTGGTCCCCGCCGTCCTCGGCGCCTTCGCCCTCACGGCGCTGCCCGCCGCCGCGACGTCCACGCCCGCCCAGATCGCCACCTCGACGACCAACGGCGTGGCGTACGTCAAGTCCCTCCAGGCCGCGGACGGTTCGTACGCCGGCTCCGGCCTCTCCAACGAGTGGGCGTTCGGCGCGCTCGCCGCCGCCGGGACGGCCGCCGTGGACGTGACACCGGGCGGCGACGCCACCAAGAACGCCCGCACCGTCTACCGCGACCTCCTGGCCACCCCGGGCTGGCCCTCCGCCACCCCCGTCGTCACCGACTACCAGCGCGGCACCCTCAACGCGTACGCCGCCGGGATCGACCCCGCCCGGGTCTCCGCCTCGCGCAACCTGATCGCCGACATCTACGCCTACTGGCAGAACGCGGAGGCCGGCTACTTCGGCCCGTCCGCCAACTACAACGGCACCGTCTTCGCCGCCCTCGCCCTGGGCGGCGCCAGAACCCAGGCGGGCGGCCAGCGGGTCCCGCAGGCGCTCGTCGACAGAATCGTCACCCGGCTCCGGGCCAACCAGCACAACGACGGCGGCTGGACCTACGCCAAGGCCGAGGGCAACGCCACCGAGCTCAACAAGCCGAGCGACGTCGACATGACCGGCGCCTCCATGGCCGCGCTCTGCGTCTCCGGCGTCCCCAACACCGACCCGGACATCCTCCAGGCCAAGGCGTTCCTCAAGAGCAAGCTGGTCAACAACTCCGGCGCGTTCAACGCCATGTACGGCATCAACACCAGCTCCAACGGCTGGGCCGTCTCCGGGCTCAACGCCTGCGGCATCAACCCGCAGACCGGCGACTTCCTCACCCCGATGGGCAAGACCCCGATCGACTTCCTCATCGCCCAGCAGTTCAACCCGGGCGGCGGCTTCAAGTACCAGCCCTCCGACACCTCCCCGTCCGCCTACTCCTCCCTCGACGCCCTGCGCGCCGTCGCGGGCGGCGGCTTCACCGCCGCCCCGCCCACCCCGGTCACCTCGGGCGCGCCCACCTGGGTCGCGGCCGGCGGCTTCACGGCCGGTACGGCGACGAAGCTGGCGCTCACCGTGGACGACGGCACCGGCGCCCTGAAGGTCTGCTCGGTCGCCTTCACCCCGACCGGTACGAGCACCACCCTCGGCGACGTCCTGACCGCCGCGACGAGCGCCGCCACCCCGGCGGGCTGCGTCAGCGGCGTCGTCCCGGCGACCGGCACCGGAACGATCACCTCCGTCAATGGGAAGGCCAACAGCGGCTCGGCGACCTGGAAGGTGTCCGTCGACGGCTCCGCCTTCGCCGGAGCCGCCCGCGACCGGGCGATCGGGGTCGGCGACACGATCGCGCTGCGCTACTCCTGACCCTGTCCGGTGACGGGGACGCGCACCGCCTACGCGGAAGGCGTCCCCTTCACCGGGTACGGCACGAACGTGCTGCTGTTCTCGTCGATCGCCAGCGGCTGCCCCAGCGGCGGGACCGCGCGCTGCGGGCAGTCCAGCCGCTCGCAGATCCGACAGCCCATCCCGATCGGCGTCGCGGCCGAGGCGTTGTCCAGGTCGAGACCGTCGGAGTAGACCAGCCGCCCGGCATGCCGGATCTCGCAGCCCAGCCCGATGGCGAACGTCTTGCCGGGCTCGCCCCAGCCGCCCCGGTGCCGGGTCACGGCCCGCGCGGTCCACAGATAGCGCTGCCCGTCCGGCATCGCCGCGATCTGTACGTGGATCCTGCCGGGCGCGGCGAACGCCTCGTACACGTTCCACAGGGGGCAGGTGCCGCCCGCGCGGGAGAAGTGGAACCCGGTCGCGGACTGCCGCTTCGACATGTTCCCGGCCCGGTCTACCCGGACGAAGGAGAACGGCACCCCGCGCAGCCGGGGCCGCTGGAGCGTCGACAGCCGGTGGCACACCGTCTCGTAACCGAGGCCGAACCGGTCGGTGAGCCGCTCGATGTCGTACCGCACCTCCTCGGCCGCCGTGTGGAAGGCCCGGTACGGCAGGATCAGCGCGCCCGCGAAGTAGTTGGCGACCCCGATCCGCGCCAGGGGCCAGGTCGCGGAGGACTTGTCGTAGTCCTCGGAGGCCAACCGGGCGATCTCCGGGCCGTATTCGAGCAGGGCGAGCTGCGTCGCCATCCGGAACGCCTGCTGGCCCGGCCGGAGCCGGCCCGAGAGGTGGAGCACTCGGGCATCCGGGTTGTAGTGGTGCAGCCGGCCGGAGTCGGCCTCCCGGGGCGTGCTCCGGGACGGTTCGTCCCCGCGCTGCCGGGTGGAGCGGCCGGACCCGGTCCCGCCCTGCCGGTCGGAGGCGGTGGCCAGCCGGATGCCGTGCCGCTCCGTCAGCCGGGCGGCGAGCGCTCGGACCACCTCGCCCGGGCGTACGCCGATCTCCGCCGCCAGCTCCTCGGCCGCCAGGTCCGTCTCGTGCAGATAGTTCTGCCGCCGGTAGAAGAACTCGCGGATCTCCTCGTGCGGGGAGCGCGGCAGATCAGGACCGCCGCCGCCCCGCAGCTCGGCGGCCTCCGCCAACCGTCCGGCCAGTGCCTGGTTACGTCGCCCGAGGTCGAGCAGCACGTTCGCCACCCCCGGCAGGCGGGAGGCCAGCTCGGACAGCTCGGTGGCCGAGATCCGTGACGCGCCGATCTCGTCCGCGAGCGCCTCCCGCAGATCCGCCAGCACCCGGGCGGTGTCCCGCTCCGAGAAGAAGCCGGGGTCCACCCCGAAGGCCTCGGTCAGCCGGAGCAGCACCGGCACCGTCAGCGGGCGTGAGTCGTGCTCCATCTGGTTCAGATAGCTCGGCGAGATCGCCAGCATCCTGGCCAGCTCCGCCTGGCTCAGCCCGCGCTCCTCGCGCAGCCTGCGCAGCCGTGCGCCCGCGTAGGTCTTGCTCACCTCGGGGCCCTTCCCGCTGTCGTCAACATGTCGACAACCCTAGCCGCCAGGACCCCCTCCAGACTCTTGGCAATCTTGGCAAAGTACGCCGAAAGATTTGCAGAACTTGGCATGCGTACCCCGTTGATGGCACTCAGTGCCACTGTCAGAGTTGTTCCTGCGGCCCACCGGACACCGGCTCCGGGCCGGGGAACCGAGCACGATTTCATGCCCTGACGTCGTTCTCCTCGGGATCTCGGACCGGTCGGCCGGGCGCATTGCTTACCGTTCCACCTCGGAGGTCCGGTGGGCCGCACCCAGAAGTCGCGTCACTCAGTGACTCCGGCTTCGCACCCTTCACACGGTCGACCCACATGATCGACCCACACGATCGACCACACGACTTCGGGAGACACGCCATGGCGCAGGCAAGGACGACGGCGGAAGAGCTGGCGCAGCGGTGGGCGAGCGACCCCCGCTGGAAGGGCATCGAGCGCACCTACACCGCCGAGGACGTGGTCCGGCTCTCCGGCAGCGTCCGCGAGGAGCACACCCTCGCCCGGCGCGGCGCCGAGCGGCTGTGGCGTCAGCTCCACGAGCAGGACTACATCCACGCGCTCGGCGCTCTGACCGGCGGCCAGGCCGTCCAGCAGGTCAAGGCGGGCCTGAAGGCCATCTACCTCTCCGGCTGGCAGGTCGCCGCCGACGCCAACCTGGCCGGCCACACCTACCCCGACCAGAGCCTCTACCCGGCCAACTCGGTCCCCAGCGTGGTCCGCAGGATCAACAACGCCCTGCTGCGCGCCGACCAGATCGCCACCGCCGAGGGCGCGGGCGACACCACCGACTACCTGGCGCCGATCGTCGCCGACGCGGAGGCCGGCTTCGGCGGACCGCTCAACGCCTTCGAGCTCACCAAGGCGATGATCGAGGCCGGTGCGGCCGGCATCCACTACGAGGACCAGCTCGCCTCCGAGAAGAAGTGCGGCCACCTCGGCGGCAAGGTCCTCGTCCCCACCGCCCAGCACGTGCGCACCCTCAACGCGGCCCGCCTCGCCGCCGACATCGCCGATGTGCCCACCCTGATCGTGGCCCGCACCGACGCGCTCGCCGCCAACCTGATCACCAGCGACGTCGACGACCGCGACGCTCGGTTCGTCACCGGCGAGCGGACCGCAGAGGGCTTCTACCGGGTGCGGAACGGCATGGACCCGGTCATCGCCCGCGGCCTCGCCTACGCCCCGTACGCCGACCTCATCTGGGTCGAGACCGGCACCCCGGACCTCGCCCAGGCCCGTGAGTTCGCCGAGGCGATCCACGCCGAGCACCCGGACCAGATGCTGGCGTACAACTGCTCGCCGTCCTTCAACTGGCGGGCCGCGCTGGACGACGACCAGATCGCCAAGTTCCAGCGCGAGCTGGGCGCGATGGGCTACCGCTTCCAGTTCATCACCCTGGCCGGCTTCCACTCCCTCAACCACGCCATGTTCGACCTGGCGCGCGGCTACGCCGAGCAGGGCATGACCGCCTATGTCGACCTGCAGGAGCGCGAGTTCGCCGCACAGGAGCAGGGATTCACCGCCGTCAAGCACCAGCGCGAGGTCGGCACCGGCTACTTCGACCAGGTCTCCACCGCCATCAACCCCGCCTCCTCCACCACGGCCCTCACCGGCTCCACGGAGGAGGAGCAGTTCCACTAGGAACTCCCCCCACCGGGGGGGGGGGGGGGGGTTCTGGGGGGGGGGTTCAGGGGCTGAGGTTCAGGGGCTGGAGTTCAGAGGCTGAGGTTCAGGGACTGGGGGGGCAGCGCGCTGGCCCGGCTGGGCTTCAGAGCGCTACAGGTTCGTGATGTTGCCCGGGGTCATCCTCGGGGCCCTGCGGGCCGGGGTGTGGCCCGATAGCAGGATCAGGCGGGTCGCTCGGTGGCGTTGGCCCTCGTACGGGGTCAGGAGGGTCAGCATCTCCTCGTCGTCCGCGTCGCGGTTGTCCGCCAGGGCGTGGCCCACGATGCCCGGGAGGTGCAGGTCGCCGACCGTGACCGCGTCCGCCGCGCCGTTCGAGCGCTGCAGGGTCTCGGTCGAGGTCCAGGGGCCGATCCCGGGGATCAGTTCCAGGCGGGCCTGGGCCTCGGGGAGGTTCATCGTCGCCGCCTCCTCCAGGCGGCGGGCCACGCGTACCGCGCGCAGGATCGTCGACGAGCGCTTGGCGTCGACATTCGCCTTGTGCCATTCCCAGGACGGGATCATCGCCCAGCCGCGCGGGTCCGGCATCACGTGCAGGCCCAGGTCGGAGGTGGGACCCGGGGCGGGAGTGCCGAAGCGGCGGACCAGGTGGCGCCAGGCGCGGTACGCCTCGTCCGTGGTGACCTTCTGTTCCAGGATCGACGGGATCAGCGATTCCATGACCAGGCCCGTACGCAGCAGACGCAGGCCCGGGCGGCGGTGCCTCGTCAGGGCCAGCAGGCGGTGGCGCGGGACGAACGCGTCCGGGTCGTCC
Organism: Streptomyces sp. NPDC091289; assembly: GCF_044757365.1. Lineage (NCBI taxonomy): Bacteria > Bacillati > Actinomycetota > Actinomycetes > Kitasatosporales > Streptomycetaceae > Streptomyces > Streptomyces sp. NPDC091289. The sequence goes on along the minus strand of NZ_JBIVUT010000008.1, from coordinate 290,773 downwards.
TCCGCACCCAGGAGGGCGGGGAGCCCCGCCAGCAGCCAGTCCGCGCCGGGGCCCCAGGCCGCCGCCGCCACCCGGTCGCCGCGCGCCGCCACGCGCAGGGTGCCGGGGCCCTCGGGCGTGCGGGTGGCCCGCCAGAACGTGCCGTCCGCGACCATCCGGAACGTGGGGTCCGCCGGGCCCCGGCGCAGGGGGGCCAGGACCAGACGGAGGTCCAGTGGGCCGGGCGGGGTCCATTCCCGGGTCAGCGGCGGGCCGTCGGGCGAGGAGGACGGAGGGGCCGGCTGCGCCGGCAGCGCCGCTCGCGCGGTGCGGGGGGCGAATCGTCCTGCCACGGGGGCCTCGGGGTCTCGGTGGGGTCTCGGCTTCTCGGTGGTGTCTCGGGGTATTTCGGGGTGTCTCGGGGTGTCTCGGGGTGATTCTGGTGCGGAGGTGGGGTCTCCGCGGGTCCCCTTGAGCGTACGGGTTCGCCGTCTACTGGTCCGAGGAGAAGCGGACCGAGGCGTCCGGCAGGATCGCCCCGCACCAGATCCTGACCCCGTCGCGCAGCTCGTTGTCCGCGCCCACCTGTGCCCCGTCGCCGATCACCGCGCCCGCCAGCACCGTACGGCTGCCGATCCTCGCGCCCGCCCCGACCAGGGAGTCCGTGATGACCGCGCTCGGCTCGACGACCGCGCCTTCCAGGATCGTCGAGCCCTCTATTCTCGCGCCCGCGCCGATCACCGCGTCGGCGCCGACCACCGTACCGCCGGTGAGCTTGGCGTCCGGGGCCACCGAGGCGGTCGGCAGGACCAGGCGGTCGCCGCAGCGGCCGGGGACCGCCGGGGACGGGGCGCGGCCGAGGACCAGGTCGGCGGAGCCGCGGACGAAGGCGCCCGGGGTGCCCAGGTCCAGCCAGTACGTGGAGTCGACCATGCCCTGGAGGTGGGCGCCGGAGGCGAGGAGTCCGGGGAAGGTCTCGCGTTCGACGGAGACCGGGCGGCCGGACGGGATGCTGTCGATGACCGAGCGGCGGAAGATGTACGCCCCGGCGTTGATCTGGTCGGTGACGATCTCCTCCGGCGTCTGCGGCTTCTCCAGGAAGGCCGTGACCCGGCCCGTCGCGTCGGTCGGCACGAGGCCGAAGGCGCGCGGGTCCTCGACCCGGGTCAGGTGGAGGGAGACATCCGCACCGGAGTCGGTGTGCGAAGTGACCAGGGCCCGGATGTCGAGCCCGGTCAGGATGTCGCCGTTGAAGATCAGGACCGGTTCGTCCGGCCCCGAGGACAGCTTCGGCGCGACGTTGCGGATGGCTCCGCCGGTGCCGAGCGGCTCCTGCTCGGTGACGTACTCGATGTGCAGGCCGAGCGAGGAACCGTCGCCGAAGTACGGCTCGAAGACCTCCGCCAGGTAGGACGTGGCGAGCACGATGTGCTCCACCCCGGCCGCCCTGGCCCGCGCCAGCTGGTGGGTGAGGAAGGGGACACCCGCCGCCGGGACCATCGGCTTCGGGGTGTGCACCGTGAGCGGGCGCAGCCGGGTGCCTTTGCCACCGACCAGGAGGATCGCTTCTTTTGCCTCTGTCACAGCACCGTCTCTGCTTCCTGCTGGGGCCTGGCCTGGATGTGGCTGGCCAGTCTAAGCAGACCGGTCGGATATGCCCCGGTCAGCGGCCCTGCAGTTTGGCGGAGCTGGTCCGGGCCGTGCCGAGCTTCTTGTAAAGACGCGCTCCGGGACATTCGGTTGCGAAGCCGTCCCGATGGCCCGAGATGACGTTCATCTTGACCTTCACGCCTGCCTTGTACTTGTTGCTGCCGCCGGAGGTGAGAGTGACCTTGCCCTTGGGGTTGGCCCCGAACAGGCCGAGCTTCCAGGCGGTGAGCTTGGAGACGGCGGTCACCGCGGCGGCGGGCGGGTTGGTGGAGGTGTAGGTGCCGAGCACCGCGACCCCCATGGTGTTGGTGTTGAAGCCCAGGGTGTGCGCTCCGAGGACCGCCTTCGCGACGCCGCCGGCCCGGCCCTCGTAGATGTTTCCGCACTTGTCGACGGCGAAGTTGTAGCCGAAGTCGCGCCAGCCGCTGCTCTGGACGTGGTAGCGGTAGATGCTGCGGAGCACCGAAGGGGCCTGCTTGCAGGTGTAGTTGTTGCCGGTCGCGCTGTGGTGCACGAAGGCCGCCTTGACGGTCTTGGTGTACGCGAAGTTCCGCTCGCGGAGCTTCTCGTCGGCGCCCCAGCCCTTACGGGTGACGATCTTCGGCCGGGGTCCGATGTACGGCTTCGCCCCGGCGGCGACGATCGCCGCCTCCTCCTCCGTCTCCGCCTTGGTCAGCGCGGGGATCTCGGCCGCGCCGAGCGGTGCGAGGTCCGCGTTGACGGCCGAGGTGGCGGCGGATTCGGCGGTGAGCGCCTCCGGCACGGCCGTCGTCGTCGTGGGCGGCGCCGGGTTGGCGGCGAACCTCGCCGGGGTGGCGGATCGGCCTACGGGGGCCGCCCGGCCCGCCGGAGCCGCCCGGCCCGCCGGAGCGGCGTCGGTGGCCGCGGCGTCGGCCTCGGCGGGTTCCTGGGCGGATTCCTCTGCCGGTTCCTCGGCCGGTTCTGTTACGGGGTCCTCGCCGGGGTCGACGAGTTCCAGGCGCAGTCCTTCGGGGAGCGGTACGGCGGCGGCCCGGTTCTGCGGATCGGCCGCCTCCGGACGTACGCGTACCTCCACGCCGTCCGAGTCGCCGACCCAGAGCGGGGCCGTCGCGCCACGCACGGCGCCGGACTCCCGCTCGGCGCTGCCGAGGTCGGCGGCGTGCTCGGCGTTGTGGGTCTCGACGTCCTGCCAGTCCGACCAGCTCGTGCCGCCGGTCGCCCGGGTGCGGACCTGGACCGTGCCGTGCAGTTCGGCATCGGCGTCGTCCCAGACCACGCCCACCAGGGAGAACGGGCGGGCGTCGCGCCGGTCCAGGCCCTGGCCGGCCGCCGCCGGGCCCACGGTGCGGTCGGACGGTGCGGCGAGGGGCTTCAGGGGCAGGGACTGCGTCGAGCCCGCGGGCTCGGCCGCGCGGGTCTCGCGGCCCCGTGCCGACGGTGCTTCCGCCTCGTCGGGGGCGGCTTCGGCCCGTACCGACGACGGCGGGCCGGACCCCGGTGATTCGGGGGACAGGGAAGGCGGCCCGGCTGTGACGGAGTGCGGAACCGAGGCCGGGACCGGGGCGGACAGGGCTGGGGCGGCGAGCGGCAGGGTGAGGGCCGCCGCGCAGGTGACGCCGACTGAGGTGACCAATAGTGCACGCATACGCACGATCCTGGCCATACAGTTACGACTCCGGCTACCCGGACATCGGCCTCGCCATGACGCCCCGTCCGCCGAACCGTCTGCCGAACCGGTGTACGTGACACCCGTTCAGCCCGCCCCGCACAGCGCCCCCGGCGTAGGCTTGCGCGGATGAACTCCAGCGACCGCACCCCTGCCGACCTGCTGCGATCCGCCCTTGCCGCGGACCCGGCCCGCCCCCTGGTCACCTTCTACGACGACGCCACCGGAGAACGCGTCGAACTGTCGGTGGCCACCTTCGCCAATTGGGTGGCCAAGACCGCCAATCTGCTCCAGGGCGACCTGGCCGCGGAGCCCGGGGACCGGCTCGCCCTGCTGCTCCCCGCGCACTGGCAGTCCGCGGTCTGGCTGCTCGCCTGCTCCTCCGTCGGGGTCGTCGCCGACGTCCAGGGCGACCCGGCCGCCGCCGACCTCGTCGTGACCGGCCCGGACACCCTGGAGCGGGCGCGGGCCTGCCGGGGTGAGCGCGTCGCTCTCGCCCTGCGTCCGCTGGGCGGCCGGTTCCCGCAGGCGCCCGAGGGATTCGCGGACTACGCGGTGGAGGTGCCGAGCCAGGGCGACCGCTTCGCGCCCTTCGCCCCGGTGGACGCCGACGCTCCCGCGCTGGCCGTCGGCGGGATGGAGCTGACGGGTGCGCAGCTCGTCGCCAGGGCCCGCGAGGACGCCGGCGCCCTCGGGCTCGTACCGGGGTCCCGGCTGCTCACCGGGCGTACGTACGACACCTGGGACGGGCTGAGCGCCGGTCTTTTCGCGCCACTGGCGGCCGGTGGGTCCGTGGTGCTGTGCCGCCACCTCGGCCAGCTGGACGCGGACGGTCTCGCCCAGCGGACCGAGAGCGAGCGGGTCACCAACACCGCGGTATGACAAGCGCCCTGAGGTCCACTCGTCCGGCCCACAGCGGGCCGAGTCCTCGGTACTCAGCTCCGGAGCGGGTAGATGATCGGGCGGTACAGACCACTCTCCTGGCCGTGCACAACCAAGCGTGAGTTTCAGCCGTCTACTCCTGCGACCGGCGGCCCCTCTCGCGCCGCCGAACGTGAAGGATGGACGCAGACGTGACCGACAGTGCTGGCCCGCCGTCCGACCCGGACCACTCGGCCGGGGACAAGCCGCAGGGCAGGTCGCAGGAAGAGTCCGGGACCGAGGGCGTGCCCCCCGAGGGCGGAGCCCCGGAGGACGTGCCCTCGGAGGACGCGCACTCAGAAACCACGGCCCCGGAACCCGCGCCCTCGGAGGGCGGGACCCCGGAGGACGGGACCCCGGAGGACGCACCCTCGGAAGGCCGGGCCTCGGAAGGCCGGGCCCCCGAGGACCCGACCCCTGGCGCCGTCGAGCCCGAAAAGGCCGGGTCGGCCGGTGACGGCGTGCAGACCTGGGCCGACCAGCCCAAGGACGGCATCGTCGCCGCGCGCAAGCGCCACTGGCTGCGCTGGACCGCGCTCGCCGTCTCGCTCCTCGTGCTGGTCGGCGCGGGGACGAGCTGGTGGCTCTACAAGAAGCTCGACGGGAACATCACCACCGACACGAGCGCCGCCGCCGAGCTGAAGGCGTACGAGAAGGAACGGCCGACCCCGGTCGTCATGGACGCGCAGAACATCCTGCTCATCGGGTCGGACAGCCGGGCCGGGGACAACCGTAAGTACGGCCGGGACGACGGCGGCAGCCAGCGCTCCGACACCACGATCCTGCTGCACCTCGCGGCGGACCGGAAGAGCGCGACGGCCGTGTCGCTCCCCCGCGACCTGATGGTGGAGATCCCCAGCTGCTCCACCGCGGACGACAAGAAGACCCGGGAGCAGTTCACGCAGTTCAACGCGGCGTTCGAGCTCGGCGGCACCGCCTGCACGATCCGCACCGTGGAGAAGATGACCGGCATCCGTATCGATCACCACATGGTCGTCGACTTCAACGGCTTCAAGGACATGGTCGACGCCGTGGACGGGGTCGAGATCTGCCTCAAGGAGCCGATCGACGACAAGGACGCGCACTTGGAGCTCCCGGCCGGCCGGCAGACGCTGAACGGTGAGGAGGCCCTCGGCTACGTACGGGCGCGCAAGTCCCTCGGCAACGGCAGTGACACCGAACGGATGGAGCGCCAGCAGCAGTTCCTGGGCGCCCTGGTGAACAAGATGCAGAGCAACGGCGTCCTGCTCAACCCGACGCGGCTCTACCCGGTGCTGGACGCGGCGACCAAGTCGCTGACCACGGACCCGGGGCTGGACTCGCTGCGTGACCTGTACGACCTGGTGCGCGGGATGCGCGACGTACCGACCGAGCAGGTGCAGTTCCTGACCGTACCCCGGCAGCCGTACCGTAACAACGCGAACCGGGACGAACTCGTCGAACCGGACGCGGGCGATCTGTTCAAGCAACTCCGCGAGGACCGGCCGGTCGCCGTGGTCCCGGCCGACGAACTCGAGGAAGCACAGCAGGACCGGGAAAGGGAGCAGGACGGAGAAGCGGACGGCGCCGGGTCCGAAAGTCCGACGCCCACACCCACCTATTCGGGTTCGAGTGCGGCGGACGACCTGTGCAAGCAGTAAAGCAATTGCCAAGACAGAGAACACAATCGACGCGTAATGGGAAGAATGCCCGGTTGTAAGGGGCGTTGAATGTGTCACGCCCGTCGCTCGACGCGGAATCGGCCGGATAGTGTGACGCGATCCGGTGCTTCCGGCCATCAGGTCGTGCACTGCTGGAGCGAAGGAACGAGCGCCTTGCCGGGGGAGGGCGCCTCGCGTGGCACCGACGGAGGACGCAGGCAACCGTGGACGCGCACAGTCGTGGACGGGCGGACGATATCGACCCCGCCGACCAGTGGGTACTCAACCCGCACACCGGTAATTACGAATTGCGACTGGACCACTCCGCTGGGGAGTCGAGCAGCCCTTCGCGTACGGCCACGGCTGCCGGAGGAACCGGTCGCCGCGGAGAGTCCCGGACCAGTGAGTCCAGGGCCGGTTCGGGGCGTCGCGGGGCCGCCGGTACGCGTGAGCGTGAGGGCGCCCAGGACGCGCCGCGCCGTGAGGTGCCCGGTCAGCGCAGCCGCCGCGGCTCCCAGGGCGGCGGGCGCGGCACGGAACCGCCCGCGTCCGGCCGCCGGAAGCGCAAGCCCAAGAAGTCGCGCAAGAAGAAGGCGCTGCTGTGGACGGGCGGCGTCATGGCGTTCGTCGTGGTCGGCGCCTCGCTCGGCGTGTACGTCCTGTACCAGAAGCTCAACGGCAACATCGACACCATCGACGTGGGCGACGCCGGCAGCAAGAACGTCCTCGGCGACGGCCCGATGAACATTCTGATCATCGGCACCGACAAGCGCACCGGCAAGGGCAACGAGGGCTACGGCGACAAGGGCAGCGCGGGCCACGCCGACACCACCATCCTGTTCCATGTCTCCGAGGACCGGACCAACGCGACGGCGATGAGCATCCCGCGCGACCTGATGACCGAGATCCCCGAGTGCGAGACGAAGCAGTCGGACGGCACCTCCACGATCATCCCCGGCACCCCGAACGAACGCTTCAACACCAGCCTCGGTCAGAACGACCGCAATCCCGGCTGCACCATGAAGACGGTCGAGAACATCACCGGCCTCAAGCCCGACCACTTCATGATGGTCGACTTCAACGCGGTGAAGGAGCTCACCACCGCGGTCGGCGGCGTCAAGGTCTGCATGGCCAAGCCGGTCGACGACCCGAAGTCCCATCTGAAGCTGCCCGCGGGCGAGTCGAAGGTGGCGGGCGAGGACGCGCTGGCCCTGCTGCGCACCCGGCACAGCTTCGGCAACGAGAGCGACCTCGACCGGATCAAGGTGCAGCAGCAGTTCCTCGCCTCGATGATCCGCGAGATGAAGTCGAGCGACACCCTGACCAACCCGAAGAAGCTGTTCACGCTGGCCGACGCGGCCACCAACGCGCTGACCGTCGACACGGGCATCGGCGACGCGAAGAAGCTGATGACGCTGGCCCAGGAGATCGGCAAGGTCGACACGAAGAACGTCACCTTCCTCACGATGCCGGTCATCGACAACCCGGCCGAGCCGAAGCCGATCACCGTGGTCGTGGACCCGGTCAAGGGTGAGCAGCTCTTCGCGATGATGCGTTCCGACACCTCGCTGACCGAGGTGAAGCAGAAGGAGAAGGCCGCCAAGGGCAAGCAGGCGGCCCTGCTCAAGGGCCCGAAGTCCGAGCCCGCCGACATACGTGTGGACGTCCTCAACGGCGGTGAGATCCCCGGCGCGGCGGGCGCGACCGTCACCTGGCTCCAGAACGAGCAGGGGGTGCTGAAGTCCGCCAACAAGGCCAACGCACCCGAGAAGATCAAGAAGACGACGCTGCAGTACGCGCCCAACCAGGCCGATCAGGCCCGGGCGCTCGCCGCGATGATGGGGCTGCCCGCCGCGGCCATGAAGCAGGGCACCGCCGACGCCGAGGGGCTGGAGGCGATGGTGCTCACGCTGGGGGGCGACTTCAAGGGTGCGGGCCAGCTCATCACCGGGCCCGCGAAGGCTCCGGAGGGCGTCGAGCAGGCAAGCGCCGACAAGGCGGTATGCGCCAAGTGACACCGGGTCACCGCGCCACAGCGGAAATCTGAACAGCATGGGGGGTCCGGTGGGACGGAGCAGCACGCGCGGGGAGGGGACGCGATCACGCGTCCGCGGCACGGGTCAACTCGGCCGGGACAAGAGCCTGTACGAGGGTGACGGCGACGGGCCGCCGGAGGGCGGTGAGGCACCGGCAGGCAGTGAGCGGCCGAAGGGCGGCCGCCGGGCGGCGAAGGGCCGGCGCGGCAACGGCGGCCCTGCCCAGGGGCGCAGCAGCCGCCGCGCGCCCAAGAGCGGCAAGCGGCGCGCACTGCGCTGGAGCGCCTCCGTGCTCGCCGTGCTGATACTCGCCACCGGCGGCGCCGGTTACCTCTACTACGAGTACCTCAACAGCAACATCAAGAAAGGGGAACTGACCCTCGGCGACAAGCAGATGGCCGATCACAAGGCCAACGCCGCCGGTCAGACCCCGCTCAACATCCTGCTCATCGGTTCCGACGCCCGGGACTCCGAGGCCAATCAGAAGCTGGGCGGGGCGAAGGACACCTTCGGGGCACCGCCGCTGGCCGATGTGCAGATGCTGCTCCACATCTCCGCGGACCGCTCCAACCTCTCCGTGATCAGCATGCCGCGCGACACCATGCTGAAGATGCCCAAGTGCACGGCCCCGGACGGCGAGGTCTTCCCGGCCAGCACGGGGGATGTGCAGACCAACGAGAGTCTGGGCCGCGGTGGTCCGGGGTGCACGGTGGCCACCTGGTACGAGCTGACCGGCATCCGGATCGACCACTTCATGATGATCGACTTCGCGGGTGTGGTCTCGATGGCCGACGCGATCGGCGGTGTCCCCGTCTGTGTCGACGCCAACATCAACTCGCGCGGCCGCGACGGCAAGGGCTCCGGGCTGAAGCTGGAGAAGGGCACCACCTCCGTCCAGGGCGAGCAGGCCCTCCAGTGGCTGCGCACCCGGTACGGCTTCGAGGACAACACCGACCTGGGGCGGGCGAAGGCCCAGCACCAGTACATGAACTCGATGGTGCGTGAGCTGCGCAAGGGCACCAAGCTCACCGACCCGGCGAAGCTGACGAACCTCGCCGAGGCGGCCACCAAGGCGCTGACGGTCGACAAGGGCCTCGGCACGGTCAAGAAGCTCTACGACCTGGCCGAGGAGTTCAAGAAGGTCCCGACGAAGCGCATCACGATGTCGACGATGCCCAATGTGTACGGCACCGGCGTGAACGACGGCCGGGTCTACCCGAAGGCGGGCGACGCCGAGCAGCTGTTCCGGATGGTCCGCGACGACATCCCGCTGGACGGCAAGGCCTCCAAGCGGAAGAAGCCGGAGGAGCCCAAGGACCCGTCGGCGCCGGTCGGCGAGATCGCCGTCGCCGTACGGAACGGGACCGCGACCGACGCGCTCGGACCGGCCTCGGGGCGTGCGGGGGACGTGGCGGAGCAGCTGAAGAACGCGGGCTTCGGGAAGACCACCGTCGACCCGGACAACGTGACCGGGGCGGCGCGGACGGCGATCCTGTATCCGAGCGCGGATCTGGAGGGCGACGCGCAGGCGGTCGCCAAGGCGCTCGGGGTTCCGCTGTCGCAGGTGAAGAAGTCCACCGACGTCTCGGGGATCTCGCTCGCCGTGGGCGCGGACTGGCGCGAGGACGGGGCCTACCCGGTGTCCAAGGGCAAGGAGAAGACCCCGGAGTCGGCGGGCGCTCTCAACGGCGACGACGAGAACGCCTGCATGAAGGTCAACCCGAACTACACCTGGTGACGCCGTAACGGACCGTGCGCAGGAGACAGGCGAAGGGCCCACCGCCGAGCGGTGGGCCCTTCACGTACGGAACCGTCCGGCTCAGACGGTCTCGCTGCGTCAGACGGTCTCGCTGCTGTCGGTCATCGCCGGGCGGCGGCTCGCGATGACCCGCTTGGCCAGGGACCGGGGGCTGGTGAGGAAGCCGAAGCCCCAGCACATGTGCATGGTCGCCAGGGCCACCGGGATCTGCGCGCGCGCCTTCAGCGACATGCCCTTGCCCGCGGGCAGCGACCCGGCGACGATCGCGGCCACGTAACCGCCCGGGACGACCAGCGCCCACGGGGTGACGGCCGCGCCCAGGACCAGGCCCGCCGCGATGGCGACGACGGCGGTCGGCGGGGCCAGGTAGCGGAGGTTGATCGAGCCGGGGTGGTAGCGGGCGACGACGTGGCGCCAGCGGCCGTAGTCCTTGTACTGCTTGGCGAGCGCCTTCACCGAGGGGCGTGGGCGGTACTGCACCTTCAGCTCGGGCGAGAACCAGATCAGCCCGCCGGCCTCGCGGATGCGGAAGTTCAGCTCCCAGTCCTGGGCGCGGATGAACTCGACGTTGTAGCCCTCCGCCCGCTCCAGCGCCTCGCGGCGGAAGACGCCCAGGTAGACGGTCTCGGCGGGGCCCGCCTGGCCGCCGGTGTGGAAGGCCGCGTTGCCGACGCCGATCTTCGAGGTCATCGCGGCGGCGACGGCGTCCTCCCAGGCGTTCTCGCCCTCGGCGTGCATGATGCCGCCGACGTTCTGCGCGCCGGTCTCCTCCAGGAGGCGGACGGCGGTCGCGATGTAGTTCGGCGAGAGCATGCCGTGGCCGTCGACCCGTACGACGACGGGGTGGCGGGAGGCCTTGATCGCCGCGTTGAGGGCGGCGGGGGTGCGGCCGGTGGGGTTGGGCACGGTGTGGACCCGGGGGTCCTCGGCGACCAGTTCGGCGGCGATCTCGTCCGTGCGGTCGGCGGAGGGGCCGAGCGCGATCACGACCTCCATCTCACCGGCGTACTCCTGCTCCAGGATGTGCCGGACCGAGTTCCTGAGATGGCGTTCCTCGTTGAGCACCGGCATGATCACGGAGACGGCGGGGTACTGCGCGGCAGACATGTGGTCCTCAGGGGGTCCTCGGGGGCGCCAGGGGTCCGCGCCCGGGAGGCGGGCACCCCAGGGGGGCGGCGTTATTCGGCCGCCACGTTACCGCGAATGGGGGACACCGGTGCGCGCGCCGCCCGGTCGCGGGCCGGGGCGGAGATCGTATGGGCCTACCGTGCGATTGGTCCCCTTGGCCCCCGTGTACTTGTCTGTACCGCAGAGGTGTCTCCCTTGCACCCCGGAGGTGTCTCCCCCCGTGCCCACGCCGCAACGACCGCAGCGCCCGCCCCGGCCCCGCCCCGCCGCTCCCCCGCGACGCCGTCCGCCCCAGGGCACCCGGCCGGTCCGCCGCCGCAAGCAGGACGAGCGGCCGCGCTGGGGCATGCGGGTGGCCACCGGTCTGTCGGTGCTGGTGCTGGGGGCCGGTGGGATCGGTCACGCCGTGGTGAGCAGCCTGGAGGGCGGGATCGGCCGGGTCGATCCGTTCAAGGACATGAAGAACCGCCCGCAGGGGGGCCACGGCACGAATCTGCTGCTCGTCGGCACCGACGGCCGGGACACGATCACCAAGGCCGAGAAGAAGAAGTACAGGCTCGGCGGCGCCCCCTGCCACTGCACCGACACGATCATGCTGGTCCATCTGTCGGCGGACCGGCAGCGGGCGAGCGTGGTCAGCCTCCCCCGGGACAGTTACGCGGAGATGCCCGCCCACACCGACCGCACCACGGGCAAGCACCACGAGAGCCACCCGGTGAAGCTGAACGCCGCCTACGCGGAGGGCGGGCCCACGCTGACCGTGCGGACCGTCGAGAACATGACCGGCGTCAAGGTCGACCACTATCTGGAGGTCGACTTCACCAGCTTCATGAAGACGGTGGACGCGGTCGGCGGGGTGAAGATCTGCACGGCCCGGCCGATGAAGGACTCGTACACCGGTCTGGATCTGCCCGCGGGCACCCATGAGCTGGACGGCGGCCAGGCACTCCAGTACGTGCGCTCGCGCCATGTGGACGTGGCCGCCGACCTGGGCCGGATGGAGCGCCAGCAGAAGTTCATGGCGGCGCTGATCAAGCAGGCGACGGGCAGCGGGGTGCTGCTGAACCCGGTGAAGTTCCAGCAGGTCGCCGCCTCGGCGCTCGGCTCGGTCCGGGCCGACGAGGGCTTCGGTACGGAGCAGATGCTGGCGCTCGGCAAGGCGATGAAGGACTTCGGTCCGGCCTCGTCGGAATTCGCCTCCGTGCCCATCGGCAACCCCAGCTTCCCGGTCAAGGGCATCGGCTCCACGGTGCAGTGGGACGCGAAGAAGTCGAAGAAGCTGTTCCAGGCGCTGCGCGAGGACCGGCCGCTGGCCCCCGCGAAGCCGAAGCCCGCCGCCGGTCCGAAGCAGCCGCCGGCCACGCTCGTGGACGTGGCGCCGAAGGAGATCCGGGTGCAGGTCTACAACGGGACCCCGAAGGACGGCCTGGGCCGGACCGTGGACGAGGCGCTGCGGGCCACCGGGTTCACCACCGGCGAGGCCCCGCTCAACGGGGAGCTGCGGGATCTGAAGCGGACGCTCGTGGAGTACGACCCGCGCTGGGACCGGTCGGCGAAGTCCCTGGCCACCGCCCTGCCCGGGAGCGAGCTGAAGGCGGTGAAGGGCCAGGGCGCGCTGATGAAGGTGACGGTGGGCGCGGACTTCACCAAGGTGCAGCGGGTGAAGGCGGAGAGCCGGCAGACGGGCGAGTTCGCCACGGTGACGGGCGACGAGGTGGTGTGCCCGTAGGGCCGTGAGGCGGTCTCGCGGGCTCAGTCGTCGATGCCGTCGGCGGCGCGCTTCTCGCGCAGCTCCTTGATCGCTCGGCGGCGGGCGAGCCGGTGGGTGCGCCGGATCTGCGCCTCCTGGTAGCGCCGGTTGTCACGCTCGGTCTCGGGGATCACCGGCGGTACGCGGCGCGGCTTGCCGTCCCCGTCGACGGCGGCGAACACCAGATAGGCGCTGCCGACCTGCTGGGCGGGGGTCGACTCGTTCCAGCGTTCGGCCATCACGCGGACGCCGACCTCCATCGAGGAACGGCCGGTCCAGTTGACCTGCGCGCGTACGTGAACGAGGTCACCGACCCTGACCGGCTCCAGGAAGACCATCTCGTCCATGGAGGCGGTCACGGCGGGCCCGCCGGAGTGCCGGCCTGCCACCGCGCCGGCGGCGTCGTCGACCAGTTTCATGATCACGCCACCGTGCACCGTGCCGAGGAGGTTGGTGTCGCTGCCGGTCATGATGTGGCTGAGGGTGGTCCGGGACGCGGCGGTCGGCTTGCCCGGAATCTCGCCTTCCGAGCGGTTGGCCTGATCTGTTACGCCAGTGGCCTGATCTGTCATACAGTCCACCTTATGCGGGGTCCGTGATCCCGCAGAATGCATCAGGTTCGCAACAGCCCTGGTGCGATTTCCCTTACACCCTGTAATAGCTGCGGGCCGGGACGGCACACTGTTCGGATGAACGATTGGCCCGATCGACGGACCGGCGACCGCAGCGACCGCTACGGGCGGGGCAGTGCGAGCCCCCAGCCCGAGAGTGCGCGGGCGATGCCGCACATCCAGCGCCGCCCGGCCCCGCCGCAGAGGCCGCAGGTGCCGCCGCAGAGGCCGCAGGGCCCGCCGCGGGGCCAGGGAGGGTACGACGACCGCCACCAGGACGGCGGCTACGGCAACAGCCCCGACCCCGGTTACGACAGCGGCTACAACACGGGCCAGGTCTACGGCTCGGGCGGCGGCGGATCCGACGGCCGGGGCGGCGGCGGTGGCCGTCGCGGCGGCGGTGACGGGGGTTACGTCCAGGGCCGCCCGGCACCGGACTGGCGCCGCCGGATCAAGCTCGGCGCGCTGGCCCTGGTGGTCGTGGTGCTCACGGTCTCGATCTCGACGTACTTCTGGGCCGACTCGAAGCTGAAGCGCGAGGTCGACCTCGCGAAGGTCATCGAGCGGCCGAAGTCCGGCGACGGCACGAACTACCTGATCGTCGGCTCCGACAGCCGCGAGGGCATGTCGGACGAGGAGAAGAAGCGGCTGCGCACCGGTTCGGCCGAGGGCAAGCGCACCGACTCGATGATGATCCTGCACGACGGCTCCAGCGGCCCGACGCTGATCTCACTGCCGCGCGACTCCAACGTGGAGATCCCCTCCTTCAAGGGGTCCGAGTCCGGGAAGATGTTCCAGGGCACCGGCCGGCAGGTGAAGCTGAACGCCGCCTACGCCGAGGACGGCCCCGAGCTGCTGGTGCGGACCGTGGAGTTCAACACCGGTCTGCACATCGACCACTACGTCGAGATCGGCTTCGGCGGCTTCGCGAAGATCGTGGACGCGATCGGCGGGGTCGAGCTGGACATCCCGAAGGCCTTCAAGGACAAGAAGTCCGGAGCCGACTTCCAGGCGGGCAAGCAGACGCTGAACGGCGAGCAGTCCCTCGCCTTCGTCCGTACCCGCTACGCGTTCCCGAACAGCGACCTGGACCGTACGAAGAACCAGCAGAAGTTCCTCGCGGCGCTGGCGAGCCAGACGGCGACCCCGTCCACGATCATCAACCCGTTCAAGCTGTACCCGACGATGGGCGCGGGCCTGGACACGCTGATCGTGGACAAGGACATGTCGCTCTGGTCGCTGGCCAACATGTTCTTCGCCATGAAGGGCGTCACGGGCGGCGACGGCACGTCGATGAACATCCCGCTCTCGGGCAGCGTCAACGGGAACCTGGTCTGGGACAAGGCCAAGGTGAAGCAGTTGGTGGAGCAGCTCAACAACGACGAGAAGGTCACGGTCAAGGGCAACTGAGGCCCGAAGAACCGCTGTTGCACGGGACCATCGCCTACGTGCCGTAGGTGATGGTCCCGTGCTCGTCCATGGGGGGATGGATCTGGGAGGGGCCGTAGTCGTCCACGTCGGACGGGCGCGGCTTCTCCGGCCCGTCCGGCCCGATGCGCATCACGCGCTCGACCCGCACGACCTCGAACCGGCGTCCCCGCACCACGAGTTCATTGGGCCTCCGGCGCGCGGTGAACTTCTTCGCGGCCCGCTCATGGATGGCCGCCTCCTTCTCGTCCACCTTCATCCACGCGGGCAGCTCCGGCATGTCCGGCAGATCCGGCAGCTGGGGCACGGGCCGGGTGAGGTGGTGGACGAGGGCGCGCCGGGCGCCCTGCGGGGTCGAGTACTGCCCGGTCACCATCGACCAGGACAGCTCCTTCCGCTCCACCACCCGGAACGTCGCCGGGAGGAGCACGACCCCCGGGTGGGTGGTCACCGCCCGCCGGGAGTCGGCCCGTACGTCTGCGGGGAAGCGGTCGGCGGTGTAGGAGAGCTGGAGCAGCCCGGCCCGGTCGATCCCCTCGGTCAGCCCGACGGCGGCCGCGTGATCGACCACGAAGCCCTTGGTCCGGCAGGGGTCGGGGGCGTCCAGGTCCCAGCTGTCGTCGTCCGGGTCGGTGGCCCGGGGCGGCTCCAGGCGACCGTCGCCGATCCGGGTGAACTCATCGGCCCGCACGACCCGGTAGCGGACTCCGTCCGCCGTCACCTCGTTGACCGGATCGACCTCCAGCCGGGCCACGGCCTCCAGCAGCGACTGCCGCTCGGCCCGGTCCTCGGTCTCGTCCTTGGCCTTGAACCAGAGGTGCGAGTTCAGCTCGTCCCGGGCCATCTGCGGGAACCCGGTGTCGAGTTCACCCAGCAACCGCCAGCGCGGCCGCTCCCCGCGCCGCTGCGCGGCAAGCCCGAACAGCGGACCCCGGACCACGATGTTCGGATACTTCCGGACCGAGGCGAACGCGTCCGCCTCGGTGACCTCGAAGACCGGGTCGTCGCGGTGGGTGACGTTGATGGTGAGATAGTCCGGCGACTTCCCCGGGTGATCGTCCATGTACTCAGTGTGCCGAAGGGGGCTGCCGGTGTCAGGGTTTCCGCCACAAAGGGCACACACGAGCGCGCCCGGCCGCGTGTGGGGGCCGGGCGCGCTCGGAGCGCGCGGGTGGCGTGTGCGTACGTGCGTGAGTGCGCTTCAGTTGCCGGAGGCGTACGGGACGAAGTCCGCCCAGGCGGCGGAGGTGAAGCCGAGCGGGGACCTGACGAGGTCCTTGGAGTCACGGACGTGCACAGTGCTGCGGGCGGCGGCGACCTCGACGCATGCGGGGCCGTCGTTGCTGCTGTAGCTGCTCTTGAACCACTCCAGGGCGGAGGCGTCTCCACCCGAGGTCTTGCGCGTCATGTCTCTCCCAGCACTTTCTCGATGAAGGTCCGTGATTCCCGTGGAGTAAGGCCCTGGGCCCGGACGAGACCGAGCCGCTGCTCCAGGATCCGGATCTCCTTGGGGTCGAAGGTCAGGCGGCTGAACAACTGACTCTCCCATTGTCCCACCGCGCTGCCGTCCTTGAACTTGAGAAGCTGCATCTGACCGCCCATCCCGGCGTGGTCCTCCCGGTCGGTCGGCATCACCTGGATCTCGACGTTCCGCAACTGGCTGATCTCCAGTAGGTATTCGAGCTGGCGTCGCAGCACAGGACGCCCGCCCAACGGCCGTCGGATCGTCACCTCTTCCTGGACGAAGGTGAGCATGGTCAACGGCTTCCGCCGGAAGATCTCCTGGCGCGCCATCCGTGCCGCCACATGCCGCTCGACCTCGTCGGGCCCGAACGCCGGCCGCCGCATCTCGTAGAGCGCGCGGGCGTATTCAGCAGTCTGGAGAAGCCCGTTGATGTTGTGGTTGTCGTACGCGCCCAGCTCGACCGCCGCCCGTTCGAGCTGGGCGAGGTCCTTCACCTTCTTCGGATACCGGGCCTCCGCCACGTCCTGCTTCATCGCGGAGATCTTGCCGCGCGCCCCCACGACCCGGTCCGTCCCGTCCAGGAACTCCGGCTTGGGGATGCGCCGTCCACCCTCGACCTTGTAGACGAGGTCCTCGCCGTATCCGATGGCCGCGCCCAGCTCGGCGGCGCGCAGCCCCGCCGCCTCCCGCCAGAGTTTGACCTGCCGCCCCACGGCGGCCATCACCGCGCTCGAGTCGTCGGCCGGATCGATGTCCAGGTCGAGATCGGGCTCAGGCACGGGCACGGGCACGGGCACGGACGCGTCTTCGTCAGCCATGGTGCGCAGCGTAGGGACGGCGGGCCGGAAGGCGGGGCGGATCCTCGGAAATCCACCCGAAATCGCTGCTCACACCGGGTCGTGGAGCGTCACGACCCGGCAAGGGTCCACCGGGTCGTGGCCCACCGCGACCTGGCGGGTCGCGACATCAAGTACTTAAAGAACCAAGAGAAATTACCCAACCCCACCCCACCCGATCCCGGTGGTCAGCTGCGGGAAGGGCTGGTCACCCACACGGGTGAGATTCGCCAACTGAGCTGGATTTTGCACGGGTTGGCAGGCATATGCTCACGCTGACCAACCCCAGACATGAGACGGCCCCCGCCGGGACGGCAATCCCGAGCGAGGACCTGACCACCAAGGAAGAGAAGAGCTTCCCGATGGATACCCAGCACGATATCGCCCTCACCCGCGCCCTGGCGGAGATTCCCGGGCCCCTGCCGTCCTTCGGCGTGATCCACATCGTGATCCCGCACACGAGCCGGTTCACGATCGTCGGCAACCACCTCGCCCAGCACTCCGAGTTGTCGCTCACCGCGATCGGGATCGGTGTGCACATCCAGTCGCTGCCCACCGGGTCCAGGGTCGGCATCAAGGCGCTCGCGGCCCGCTTCCCCGAGGGCGAGACGACGATCGCCGCCGCCCTGCACGAGCTGGAGGACCACGGCTACCTGAGCCGGACCCGCGTGAGCCTGACGAAGGGCCGACTGGCGACCCGTACGGTGTTCTGCAACCAGCCGGGGGCGTTGGCGACGGCGGCGGCGCAGCCCATGCCGGCACCTCTGGCTGCGGCGCCCGTGATGCCCGTGATGGCGGCTGCGGCACCTGCGGTGCCCGTGGTGGCGGCTGCGGTGCCTGAACCTGCGCCCGGACCCATCCCCGTACCGGCAGAAGCGCACCCACCGGTCCGTCCGCTCCCGTCGCGCACCGCGCCCAAGTCGCCGCGCCCGCCGCTCCCCCAGCCCCGCGAACTCACCCCGGAGCTGCGGCAGGCCTCCTCCGCGCTCCTCGCCGACCTGCGGCGTCACGCGAAGGAGCTGGTGCTCTCCGAGGAGCACATCGAGGAGCTGATCCCGGGTGTGGCCGCCTGGCTGGAGCGCGACATGCATCCCGACGCGATCCGCCATGCGCTGACGACCGAGCTTCCGCAGCCGCCCAAGTACCCGGCGAAGATCGTCCGGCACCGCCTCACCGTGCTCCTGCCGCCGCCGCTCCCCGGCGCTCAGGACCTCGTACCGCCCCGCCGAACCACTACGGCCCCCACCCCTTTCCAGACCTGCGAGGGCTGCGACCGGGCCTTCCGCTCCCCGCACCCGGGCCACTGCCGCGACTGCCGGGGCCAGTACTGGGAAGCGGCCTAGCCTGAAGAGGGCAGCCTGCGGGCAGCGTGTCCTCGGCCTCGTCGGGGAGCGCCGACTCGTTCGCCGCGTGTCAGGCGGCGCAGTCGTACTGCTTGGTCAGGTTCTCCACGGCCTCAAGGATCACGGTGCGCGAGTCCTTCTTCAGCGACGCGTAGTCCCAGTCCCGTCCGACGATGGCAACCGGTGAGACCTTGAGGGTGACGCTGATGTACTGCGCGTCGGGCCGCCTCATCTCCTTCGCGCACCCGCCCGGCAGTTGGACCTCACTCCGCCGCTGGCCCACCCAGCCCGTGAGGCCCTCCCCGATGGGGGTGGAGCCCTTCGGGGGGTCGTTCAGCGTTTCGGTGGGCCGCACGTCCAAGGTGTACTGGAGCCGCGTGCCGCTCTTGTCGTCGGCGTTCTCCCGATTGACGAAGCAGATGGTGGAGAAGATCGGGTCCGCCGATCCGGACACGGATCCCGAGCCCTCCGGAATGAACCCGTCGACCACGACGGCTCCGCCCTCGCCGTCCTGGAGCAGGCCCGCAGTCCGCTCCGTCAGCATGCCCAGGCACAGGTTCCGCTCGCGCAGCTTCTTGAACTCCGTCGGCCAGAGGTGAACGGTCGCGACGACCGCTGCCGCGACGACGAGCACGGCGGGCAGGACCAGGTGCTTCTTGTTCATGGCTGCGGCTCTCCCCCTCTTCGCCGAGTCGCCTCGCGCGTCACGATATCTGTGTGATCAAACGATTCTCCATCAGCGGATCCGACCGGAGCCCTCATGCGGTGCTCCCCTACGCTCTCCCGTGAGCCAGCAACGCGACATGCGGCAGGGCCAACAGGCCGTCCGCCGAACGGAATTCGGTGCACAGTTCGTCGTACGCACGCCGGGCCTCCGCGACCCCCTCCGGGCCCCGGCTGTTGAGGACCTGGCCGATCGCGCCGATCCCCTGCTCGGGCCCGGCCCACCAGTCGTCGACGTCGGACCGGTGCTCCCAAGCCACTTCGGAGCACTCCGCTCCCTGGAACCCGGCCGCGCCGAGCAGGGCCGCGAGCCCCTCCCGCGTACGGGGGAAGTCGTCCTCGGGCGCGAGGGCCGGGAGCCAGTCGGGACGGGTGAGGCCCGCCGCCTGCGCGGCTCGGCCGATCAGGGCCTGGCCGGGGGCTCCGGGCGACCGCCAGATGGTGACCGCTACCCGGCCGCCGGGGCGGGTGATCCGGCGCAGCTCGGTGAGGGCGGCCAGCGGGCGGCCGACGTGGTTGACCACGAAGTTGGCGAGTACGGCGTCGAAGTGGCCGTCTTCGTAGGGGAGTTCGGGCAGTCGGGCCACGCGCACCTCGGCGTCCGGCACCGCCACGCGGGTCGCCTCCGCCATGCCCGGGTCGGCGTCGGCGGCGTACACGGACGCTCCGCGCGCGGCCGCCGCCGCGCTCACGGTCCCGCTGCCGCAGCCCACGTCGAGGACGCGGGTGCCGGGCCCGGCCCCGGCGGCGTCGAGGAGGGCCTCGACGGGGTGGGCGCAGAGCCGGGCGTAGGTGCGGGCGTAGGCCTCGGCCCGCCCGGACCAGATGCGCCGCTCGGCGTCGTCGAAGGGGGTGGTCACGTCGGTCATGCCGGACACGTAGGTCACGTCGGTCGCGTCGGTTACGTCGGTCACGGCGCGATCCCCTTCGGTTCGAGTTCGGCGAAGTCCTCGTGGAGGGCGTCGAGATGGCGGCCGGTCGGTACGCCGGCCGGGGTCAGCTCCGCCAGCCGCCAGCCGGGCAACTGCTCCTCCACCTCGGCGGGGAGCGACCCGTCCGCCGGGTCCGCCAGGGCGTACAGCACCCCGAACGCGGTCTCCCTGGCGACCTCGCGGGCCAGCGCGCCGAGGTCCTCGGGGGTGAGCCCGGCCGCGAGGGCCCGGTCGACGGCGTCGGCGGCCGCCCCGTCGGCGCGGTAGGCGTCCACCCACTGCGGGGCGGCCGTGCCCCAGGCGTCGACGTCCTGCCACACCGTCCGCAGGAGGCGGTAGCGGGCGAGCTGCGGCAGGCCTTCCTCCGCCTCGGACTCGGCCCAGTCGCGGGCCTCGGCATCCGCCCCCAGGGCGCTGAAGAGGGCGGTCAGCCTGTCGAGTTCGGTCATGGGGAGGGAGGCTACCGGCCGTGGTCCGGACGGATGGGCCCGGCTGGACCGATGAGTTTCGGCGGGGTGCGCGGTCAGTACATCCGTAAGAGTGGGTGCCCCACGGGCCACCCGCACGAGATGCCCGTACGAGATACCCGGGAGACCCCGATGCGCACTCTGATCAGCACCGCGTTCGTTTCGCTCGACGGCGTCATGGAGGCCCCGGGCGGCGAGCCCGGCTACCGGAACTCGGGGTGGACGTTCAAGGACGTGGAGTTCCTGCCGGAGGCGTACGAGCTCAAGGGGCGGGAGCAGGACGAGGCCGCAGCCCTGCTGCTGGGCCGGGCCAGTTACGAGGCGTTCAGCCCGGTGTGGCCAGGCATGGAGGAGTTCACCGGGTACAAGGCGATGCCGAAGTACGTCGTCTCCACCAAGCTGACCGACGGCGACCTGGTGTCCGACTGGGGCGAGACCACGATCCTGCGGTCGCTGGACGAGGTCGCCGCCCTGAAGGAGACCGAGGGCGGCCCGATCATCGTCCACGGCAGCACCGAGCTGAACCGGAACCTCGCGGACGCCGACCTGATCGACCGGTACCACCTGCTGGTCTTCCCGATCCTCCTCGGCGCGGGCAAGCGCCTGTTCAGCACGACGGACAAGGACGCCCAGAAGCTGAAGCTGGTCGAGCACGAGGCGTACGCGAACGGCATCCAGAAGAACGTCTTCGACGTCGTCCGCTGACGCGTAGGGGCGGTCAGTCGGGACGGTCAACCGGTGCGGTCAGTCGGTGCGGTCAGTCGGTGCGACCCCTTGCAGGACGGTCTTCGCCACCTGGGTGGGCACGACGCCCGTCGTATCGACCACCTGAGCCTCCCGGCGGAGCCAGGGCAGGGCCCTCTCGTAGTCGGTCAGATGGTCCAGGCGCCACTGCCGGGCACCGGCGCTCTCCGGCGCGGTGTCGGTCTCGATGCGTCCGACGAGGGTGTCCCGGTCGGTGTGCAGAAGGAAGTGGTGCACGGGGATTCCGGCCTTCGTCAGGCCGTCGTGGATCTCCTGCCAGTACGCCTCGACCAGGACCGTCTGCGTGACCACCAGCGTTCCGCCCACGTGGTCGAGGACCTGCCGTGCGGTCTCCACCACCAGGCCCCGCCAGGGCGGGAAGTCCTGGAAGTCCTTCTCCGGGACGCCGAGGACGTGCCGGAGCATCCAGCCGACCGTCTCGGTGTCGAAGAGCCGGGAGTCCGGAAGGAGCGAGGTCACCTCCTTCGCGGTGGTGGTCTTGCCCGCGCCGAAGGTTCCGTTCAGCCAGATGATCATCGGTCCAGCCTAGGCGCAGGCGTACGGCCCTCGGTAGGTCCCTGATGCCAGACCAGCGTGTAGCGCCAGAACAAGCGTCGGCGCAGCCGGGCCCCGGGCAGGACGCCGCGGGCGTCGCGAACGATCTCGGCGAAGGTCATGGACGCCGGTCGGGTGGGGGCGGTCATGGAGTCCGGCCGTGGTGCTCTGCGCCCCTTGTTCTTGATCCAGGCCATGGCGATGTTCAGCGGGATCGCGGCAACGCCGAGGAGGTGATCGCCGGGGGACTGCGCGCGGGCGACACCGACGACGACCAGGGTCCCGCCCGGTGCCAGGTTCCGGCGAAGGTGGGTGAGAGCTTCGACGAACGACGGCAGGTGGTGGAGGGTGGCCACGCACGTGATGACGTCGTAGGGACCGGGCGGTGTCTCCGTCAGGGCGTCACCGGCGGTGAACGTCACGGGGGCACCCGGGTCCGTGAGTTCCCGGGCCCTCGCGACGATGGCGCGGTCCGCGTCCAGGCCCCGCACTGCCGTGGCTCGCGTGGCCAGGAGCCGGGCCAGGTCTCCGCTGCCCGATCCGATGTCCAGAGCCCTGTCGAAGCGCACAGGGAGCTGCCGCATGATCCACCGGTGGTAGTGAGCGTTATGGTCCCACGGGTGGACGCTGTGGAATCGGTCGATGGCCTGGAGGGCTCGGGTCGTCATGGTCACCACGGCAGGAAGTCCATCATCTCGGGAACGTGGCGGCCAGAGGTCGCCAAAACAAGAACGAGGACAGGGAGAGGGAGCTCGCATGGCAGCCATCCACCGCACCACCATGACGCCCACCAAGCTGGAGCTCATCACCGGCTGGTTGCCGAAGCAGAGCTGGTACGTGGGTGCCGCGGGAACGTCGGACCCGGGACCGGACCTGGTCAAGGCCGGCGGGTTCCGGCTGGACGATCCGGACGGGGAGGTCGGCATCGAGTTCATGGTCGTGGTGGACGTCGCCGCCGCGCAGGAGCCGGTGGCGTATCTGGTGCCGCTGGGCTACCGGGGAGCGGCGCTGGAGGGCGTATCCGACGAGGCGCTCATCGGCGCCTCGGAGCACGGCGTGCTCGGCACCCGGTGGGTCTACGACGGCGCCCACGACCCGGTGGTCCTGGCGCAGTTGAGCGCTCTTCTGCGTGGCGAGGCGACACCGCAGCACCAGAGCCTGAGCGACACCCTTGACCCGACCGTCACCGTGTACGGAACCGGTGTCGACCAGGGAGCCGACGTTCGGATCAACCGCGTCCTGCGGGCGTCGGAACCCGAGCAGGGGGCGTCGGGCCGTCTCGTCGCCGGATGGACCCGGCCGGACGGAACGGCCGTACGGGGAGAGCTGGCGGTCGTCGCGCCGCGGTAGGGCGGCCTCCACCGGCCGCGACGTGGGGGCGGCCGGAGGCAGGAGGCAGCCCGTCACCGTCCTTCGCCGAACTGCCTGGGCATGCACCCGAGTTCAGCCGTACCTTGGTCTGACCGGGATGCCCACGGTGAGCGGAGGACGGAGTGCAGCAGATCGGACCCAGGGTCGGAATGCGGCTGATCCACAGGACGCACACCGAGCACCGCGGCTCGACCACCTACCACTACTACCAGCTCCAGACCGCCTGGGTAGACCGGCCGCCCGAGGGTGTCCGCACCGGGTATCTGCGGTGCGCCACCTGTGGTGACATGGTCGGCTTCCGGCTGCACAGCCGGGCACGCGCCAAGGCACGCCAGCTGCTGTGGCTTGCCATCGGGCTCATCGCGACGGCCGCACTCGCGGTAACCATCATGGTCACGGTGAAGATGATCAGCAGCGATTCGGGGACCGAGTCCCGGACTCTCGTGCCCGCTACTCTCTCGGTGATCGCACTGATTCTGTCGGTCGCCCTCTTCCTCAGCGAGGACGGAGTGACGCTGGCCCGTTTCCGGGGCGGCGGCCCGCACGGCTTCAAGCCGATGAAAATGCGCGTCGCGTGGTCCAAGCCGCCCGCGACCGACCGGCCGGTCCGCGCGGAGATCGTCTTCCACGACACGGACCCACTCGCCCCCTGAATCACGCGTCGATGATCCGCCGCGGGGCGGGAACGCGGGCACGAGTACGGCCCCCGGCAGGATCACCGGGGGCCGTACAAGGGGCGCTGTGCAAAAGGCCGTTACGGCAGGTTGCGCGCCATCACGATGCGCTGGACCTGGTTCGTGCCCTCGTAGATCTGGGTGATCTTGGCGTCGCGCATCATGCGCTCCACCGGGTAGTCCCGCGTGTAGCCGTAGCCGCCGAGCAGCTGGACGGCGTCCGTGGTGACCTCCATGGCGACGTCCGAGGCGAAGCACTTCGCCGCCGCGCCGAAGAACGTGAGGTCGCCGTCGACGCGCTGGGACTTGGCGGCGGCCGAGTAGGTGAGCTGGCGGGCCGCTTCCAGCTTCATCGCCATGTCGGCAAGCATGAACTGGATGCCCTGGAAGTCCGCGATCGGCTTGCCGAACTGCTTGCGCTCCTGGACGTACCCCTTGGCGTAGTCCAGCGCGCCCTGGGCGATGCCGAGGGCCTGGGCCGCGATGGTGATGCGGGTGTGGTCCAGGGTCTTCATCGCCGTGGCGAAGCCGGTGCCCTCCTCGCCGATCATCCGGTCGGCGGGGATGCGGACGTTGTCGAGGTAGACCTCGCGGGTCGGCGAGCCCTTGATGCCGAGCTTCTTCTCCGGGGCGCCGAAGGAGACGCCCTCGTCGGACTTCTCCACGACGAACGCGGAGATGCCCTTGGAGCGCTTCGTCGGGTCGGTGACCGCCATGACCGTGTAGTACTCGGAGACGCCCGCGTTGGTGATCCAGCGCTTCACGCCGTTGAGGACCCAGAAGTCGCCGTCGCGCACGGCCTTCGTCTTCATGCCCGCCGCGTCCGAGCCGGCGTCCGGCTCGGAGAGGGCGTACGAGAACATCGCGTCGCCCTTGGCAAGCGGGCCCAGGTACTTCCGCTTCAGCTCCTCGGAGCCGGAGAGGATCACCGGGAGCGAGCCGAGCTTGTTGACGGCCGGGATCAGGGAGGAGGAGGCGCAGACGCGGGCCACCTCCTCGATCACGATGACCGTGGCGAGCGCGTCGGCGCCGGCGCCGCCGTACTCCTCCGGGACGTGGACGGCGTGCAGGTCCGAGGCGACCAGGGCGTCCAGCGCCTCCTGCGGGAAGCGGCTCTCCTCGTCGACCGCGGCGGCGAAGGGGGCGATCTTCGACTCGGCGAGCGCGCGGATGGTGTCGCGGAGCATGTCGTGCTCCTCGGCCGGACGGTACAGGTCGAAATCGGTCGAACCCGCCAAGACGCTCACTCCCCAGATGCTAACTACCGTTAAGTAACTCAATTTTAGTGCGACGACCGCCCGACGGCATACGTGACGAGCACGTGAGCTTGCCGACAGGGGTGGGGCATAGCGGATGTATCCGGCAGATGGAGCGGTGAATTCCGGCTTCCCGGTCCCCGACTATGCTCGGTCCGCACGTCCGTCCGTATCTTCCAGGAGCACTCCATGGCCCTCAGGATCACTGTGATCGGCACCGGCTATCTCGGCGCCACCCATGCCGCGGCCATGGCCGAGCTGGGCTTCGAGGTCCTGGGGCTGGATGTGGTGCCGGAGAAGATCGAGCTGCTCTCCACCGGTCGTGTGCCGATGTACGAGCCGGGGCTCGAGGAGATGCTTCAGCGGCACGTCGCCGGTATCGAGGGGTCCACCGGGCGGCTGCGCTTCACCACCTCCTGGGAAGAGGTCGGGGAGTTCGGTGACGTCCACTTCGTCTGTGTGAACACTCCGCAGAAGCACGGCGAGTACGCGTGCGACATGAGCTATGTGGACAGCGCCTTCGAGTCGCTGGCCCCGCATCTGACCCGGCCCGTCCTGGTCGTCGGCAAGTCGACCGTCCCTGTCGGCTCCGCCGCCCGTCTCGCGGACCGGCTCGCCGAGCTGGCCCCGGTGGGCGAGGGCGCAGAGCTGGCCTGGAACCCGGAGTTCCTCCGCGAGGGCTTCGCCGTGAAGGACACCCTGCACCCCGACCGGATCGTGGTGGGCGTGCGCAGCGAGACCGCCGAGAAGCTGCTGCGTGAGGTGTACGCCGGGCCGGTGGCCGAGGGCTCGCCGTTCGTGGTGACCGACTTCCCGACCGCCGAGCTGGTGAAGACCTCCGCGAACTCCTTCCTCGCCACCAAGATCTCCTTCATCAACGCGATGGCCGAGGTCTGCGAGGCCGCCGACGGGGACGTCGTGAAGCTCGCGGAGGCCATCGGGCACGACGACCGCATCGGGAAGAAGTTCCTGCGGGCCGGGATCGGCTTCGGCGGCGGCTGCCTGCCCAAGGACATCCGCGCCTTCATGGCGCGCGCCGGTGAGCTGGGCGCGGACCAGGCGCTCACCTTCCTCCGCGAGGTCGACTCCATCAACATGCGCCGCCGCGGCCACATGGTGGAGCTGGCCCGGGAGGCGGTGGGCGGCGACTCGTTCCTCGGCAAGCGGGTGGCGGTGCTCGGCGCCGCGTTCAAGCCCGACTCCGACGACGTACGCGACTCCCCCGCCCTCAATGTCGCCGGGCAGATCCACCTCCAGGGCGGCCAGGTGACCGTGTTCGACCCGAAGGGGATGGACAACGCCCGGCGGCTGTTCCCGACGCTCGGTTACGCGGACTCCGCGCTGGAGGCGGTGCGCGGCGCGGACGTGGTGCTGCATCTGACGGAGTGGCGTGAGTTCCGCGAGCTGGACCCGGCTCAGCTGGGCGAGGTGGCCGCCCGCCGGATCATCCTGGACGGGCGCAACGCCCTGGACAGTGCGGTGTGGCGCGAGGCCGGGTGGACGTACCGGGCCATGGGCCGCCCGAAGGCCTGAGGGCCTGAGTGCCTGAGTGCCTGAGTGCCTGGAGGACGTCGGGCTCCAGGGGCGCGATGCCCTCCGGAGCCCGACGTCGACCGTTCGCCCCTTCGACCCGGGGTCGGGAGACCTCTAGCCGAAGGCCTGGCCGTCCAGCTCCGCGATCGTCGCGTGGGACGGGCCGCGTCCGCTCCGCTCGTCGCGGGCCACGGCTTCCGCGTCGCGCAGGACCCGTACGGAGTTCTGCCAGGTCAGCTTGGCGAGGTCGCCCTCGGACCAGTGACGTCGCAGCAGCTCGGCGATCAGGTTCGGGTAGCCGGAGACGTCCTCCAGGCCGCGCGGGGTGAACGCCGTGCCGTCGTAGTCGCCGCCGATGCCGATGTGGTCGATGCCCGCGACCGCGCGCATGTGGTCCAGGTGGTCCGCGATCGTCGCGACGGTGGCCTCGGGGCGCGGGTTGGCCGCCTCGAAGTCCTCGTGGATGCGCATCGCGACCGGGGTGGTGTCGAGGTGGTGCAGGCCGTGCTCGCGCATGTTGCGGTCGGCGGCCAGGGTCCAGGCGACGGCCTCGGGCAGCACGAACTTCGGGACGAAGGTCGCCATCGCGACGCCGCCGTTGGCCGGGAGGGCCGCGAGCACGTCGTCGGGGATGTTGCGCGGGTGGTCGCAGACGGCGCGGGCCGAGGAGTGCGAGAAGATCACCGGCGCGGTGCTGGTCGCGAGCGCGTCGCGCATGACGCCGTCCGCGACGTGGCTGAGGTCGACCAGCATGCCGACGCGGTTCATCTCGCGGACGACCTCGTGGCCGAAGGCGGAGAGCCCGCCGAGGCGCGGCAGGTCCGTCGCGCTGTCGGCCCAGTCGATGTTGTCGTTGTGCGTGAGCGTCATGTAGCGGACGCCCAGGTCGTACAGGGCGCGCAGGGTGCCCAGCGAGTTGTTGATGGAGTGGCCGCCCTCGGCCCCCATCAGGGAGGCGATACGGCCTTCGGCGCGGGCCTTCTCCAGGTCGTCGGCGGTGAGCGCCCGGCGCAGGTGCGTCGGATAGCGGGCGATCAGCTCGGCGACGATGTCGATCTGTTCCAGGGTGGCGCTGACGGCCGCGTCGCCGGTCAGGTCGGTGCGGACGTACACCGACCAGAACTGGCCGCCGACCCCGCCGGCCCGCAGCCGGTTCAGGTCGGTGTGGAGCAGGCCGCGCTGGTCGGCGGCGATGTCCCGGGCGTCGAGGTCGTAGCCGACCTGTTCGCGCAGGGCCCAGGGGAGGTCGTTGTGGCCGTCCACGACGGGGTGGGCGGCGAGGAGCTCGTGGGCCCGCTGCACGTAGTCCATGCGCCTGCCCTACTTTCCGAAGCCGAAGGAGTCCGCGCCCTGGACCTTGGCGCGCAGACGTTTGCCCTTCTCGGTGGCCTGGTCGTTCAGCTCCTGCAGGAACTCCTGCATCCGCTCCTGGAGCGCGGGGTCGCTCGCGGCGAGGATCCGGGCGGCCAGCAGGCCCGCGTTGCGCGCGCCGCCGACGGAGACGGTGGCGACGGGGACCCCGGCCGGCATCTGGACGATGGAGAGCAGGCTGTCCATGCCGTCCAGGTACTTCAGCGGCACCGGGACGCCGATGACCGGCAGCGGGGTGACCGAGGCCAGCATGCCGGGCAGCGCGGCGGCGCCGCCCGCGCCCGCGACGATCGCCTTCAGGCCGCGGCCCGCTGCCGCGTCGCCGTAAGCGATCATCTCGCGTGCCATGCGGTGGGCGGAGACGACGTCGACCTCGTACGGGATCTCGAACTCGTCGAGCGCCTTGGCCGCCGCCTCCATGACGGGCCAGTCGGAGTCCGAGCCCATGACGATGCCGACGAGCGGTGCGGCGGGGGATCCGGTGCCGGGGGAAGTCATTCGGTGATCGTTCCTCGCAGGTAGTCGGCCGCGTGCCGGGCGCGCTCCCGCACGTCCGCCAGGTCGTCGCCGTAGGTGTTGACGTGTCCGACCTTGCGGCCGGGCTTCACGTCCTTGCCGTACATGTGGATCTTGAGCTGCGGGTCGCGGGCCATGCAGTGCAGATACGCCTGGTACATGTCCGGGTAGTCACCGCCCAGGACGTTGCACATGACCGTCCAGGGCGCGCGCGGGCGCGGGTCGCCGAGGGGGAGGTCGAGGACCGCCCGTACGTGGTTGGCGAACTGGGAGGTGATCGCGCCGTCCTGGGTCCAGTGGCCCGAGTTATGCGGGCGCATCGCCAGCTCGTTGACCAGAATGCGGCCGTCACGGGTCTCGAACAGCTCGACGGCGAGGTGGCCGACGACGTCCAGCTCGGCGGCGATGCGGAGCGCGAGCTGCTGGGCCTCGCCGGCCAGCTGCTCGGACAGGTCGGGCGCCGGGGCGATCACCGTGTCGCAGACGCCGTCGACCTGGATGGACTCGACGACCGGGTAGGCGACGGCCTGGCCGTGCGGCGAGCGGACGATGTTGGCCGCCAGCTCCCGTACGAAGTCGACCTTCTCCTCCGCGAGGACCGGAACGCCGGCGCGGAACGGATCGGCCGCGTCCGCCTCGGAGCGGACCACCCAGACGCCCTTGCCGTCGTAGCCGCCGCGCACGGTCTTGAGGATGACGGGGAATCCCCCGGTCTCCTCGGCGAACGCGGCGGCGTCGGCCGGGTCGCTCACGATGCGGTTACGGGGGCAGGGGGCACCGATCTCCAGGAGCTTGGCGCGCATCACCCCCTTGTCCTGGGCGTGCACCAGGGCATCGGGGCCGGGGCGCACGGGGATGCCGTCCGCCTCCAGGGCCCGCAGATGCTCGGTCGGCACATGCTCGTGATCGAAGGTGATCACGTCGCAGCCGCGCGCGAAGGCGCGCAGCGTGTCCAGGTCGCGATAGTCGCCGATGACGACCTCGCTGACCACCTGGGCCGCCGAGTCCTGGGGAGTGTCACTGAGAAGCTTGAATTTCAGGCCGAGGGGGATACCCGCCTCGTGGGTCATACGGGCGAGCTGACCGCCGCCGACCATGCCGACTACCGGGAACGTCACGCCTCCAGGGTATCGGGCGCGCCGGGGCGCCCGGGACGCCGTCCGGGTGCCGCCCCCGGCGGGCTCCCGGGCATCTCCGGGGCGTCACACGGGAGGGCTGGTTAGCATGGCGGGGTTGACGTGGTTACGTCGACACGTCATCCAGACGCCTTCCGACGGACGGGACCAGCGATCACCATGAGCGAACCGGGCGCACTGCGGACCCGGCTTGAGCTGCTGGCCCGGGAGGTCGCCAAGTTCGGCGCGGTCGGCGCTTTCGGCCTGCTGGTCAATATCGCGGTCTTCAACCTGCTGCGGCACACGACGGACCTCCAGGTGGTCCGGGCGAGCGTGCTGGCGACGTTCGTCGCGATCCTCTTCAACTACGTGGGCTTCCGCTACTGGACCTACCGGGACCGCGACAAGACCGGCCGGACCCGTGAGCTGGCCCTCTTCCTGCTGTTCAGCGCGGCGGGCGCGGTGATCGAGACGGGCGTGCTGTACCTGGCGACGTACGGCTTCGGCTGGAACAGCCCGGTCCAGAGCAATGTCTTCAAGATCGTCGGCATCGGGATCGCCACCCTGTTCCGCTTCTGGTCCTACCGGACCTGGGTCTTCAAGAGCCTGCCCGCCAAGGAGGCCGTGCTGAGCGCGGAACGGTTTCTGGAGCAGCGCAGGCCGGCGGAAGAGCGGGTAACGCCCGACCCCGTACGGAACTGACCCGCCGCTCCCGTCGTTGTTCAGCGCACGGGGCGCTCAGGGGCGTCGTTGTTCAGCGCACCGGGCGCTCAGGAGCGTCGTTGTTCAGCGCACCGGGCGCTCAGGGGTCTGGCGGTCGACCGGGACCCGGCTGAGGAAGAGCGCGAAGACCGCAGGGTGCTGCTGGAGCAGCTCCAGCCGTCCGCCGTCCGCCTCCGCGAGGTCGCGGGCGACGGCCAGGCCGATGCCGGTGGAGTTGCGGCCGCTGATGGTCCGCTCGAAGATCCGTGCCCCCAGTTCGGCGGGGACGCCGGGGCCCTCGTCGGTGACCTCGATGACCGCCTGGTTCCCGGTGACGCGGGTGCGCAGGGCGACGGTGCCGCCGCCGTGCATGAGGGAGTTCTCGATCAGCGCCGCCAGGACCTGGGCGACCGCTCCCGGGGTGCCGACGGCCCGCAGCCCGTGCTTGCCGGAGCAGACGAGGGCGCGGCCGGCGCTGCGGTAGGCGGGGCGCCACTCCTCGAGCTGCTGCTTGACGATCTCGTCGAGGTCGAAGACGACGGCGGAGCCGGTGCGCGGGTCGCGGGAGTTCGTCAGGAGCCGCTCGACGACGTCGGTGAGGCGCTCGACCTGGGTGAGGGCGATGTTCGCCTCCTCCTTCACCGTCTCGGGGTCGTCGGTGACCGAGATCTCCTCGATCCGCATGGAGAGCGCGGTCAGCGGCGTCCGCAGCTGGTGCGAGGCGTCCGCGGCCAGCCGGCGTTCGGCGGTCAGCATCCGGGCGATCCGCTCGGCCGAGGAGTCCAGCACATCCGCGACCCGGTCCAGCTCGGGCACCCCGTACCGCTTGTGGCGGGGGCGGGGGTCCCCGGAGCCGAGGCGTTCGGCGGTCTCGGCGAGGTCGGTGAGCGGGGAGGCCAGCCGGTTGGCCTGGCGTACGGCGAGGAGCACGGCCGAGACGATCGCCAGCAGCGCCACCGCACCGATGATCAGGAGTGTGCGCCCGACCTCGCGGGTGACGGCCGAGCGGGACTCCTCGACGGTGACCTTCTCGCCCTGCTCCCCGGTCTCGACGGCGCGCAGGACGCTGCCGGTGGGACGTTCGCCGACGCCGATGGGCTCGCGGCCGGGGATCTCGATCAGGGCGAACCGGGCCGGGTCGATCTGCTCGGCGAGCACGCCGGAGTTGATCGCCTCGTCGCCCAGCAGCCGGCTCTCGACGACGCTGATCAGCCGGAGCGCCTCGGACTCGACGCTCTCCTGGGCGCTGGCGCTGATGGTGCGGGTCTCCACGATCACCAGCGAGACGCCGAAGACGGCGATGACGACGAGCACCACGGCGAGCGTGGAGTTGATCAGCCGGCGGCGCATGTCCGCCGCCTCATGGGGCCGTCGGGGCGGTCGGGGCGGTTCTCAGAGCGCATGGGAGCTTCGTACGTCAGCTCTTCTCGAACCGGAAGCCGACGCCCCGGACGGTGGCGATGTAGCGCGGATTGGCGGCGTCGTCGCCGAGCTTCTTGCGCAGCCAGGAGATGTGCATGTCGAGGGTCTTGGTGGAGGACCACCAGGTGGTGTCCCAGACCTCGCGCATCAGCTGGTCGCGGGTGACGACCCGGCCGGCGTCCCGGACCAGGACCCGCAGCAGGTCGAACTCCTTGGCGGTGAGCTGGAGTTCCTCCTCGCCCATCCAGGCCCGGTGCGACTCGACGTCGATCCTGACACCGTGGGTGGCGGGCTGCGGGACGGGCTCGGAGGCGCCGCGGCGCAGCAGGGCGCGGACCCGGGCGAGCAGCTCGGCGAGCCGGAACGGCTTGGTGACGTAGTCGTCGGCGCCCGCGTCCAGGCCGACCACCGTGTCGACCTCGTCGGCGCGGGCGGTCAGCACCAGGATCGGGATGGTGTGGCCGCCGGCCCGGAGCCTGCGGGCGACTTCGAGACCGTCCATCCCGGGCAGCCCCAGGTCGAGAACGACCAGGTCGATGCCGCCCTGGAGTCCGGCGTCGAGCGCGGTCGGACCGTCCTGGCGAACCTCGACCTCGTAACCCTCCCGACGCAGTGCGCGGGCCAGTGGCTCCGAGATGGATGCGTCGTCCTCGGCGAGCAGTACACGGGTCATGGACTGATGGTAGTCCGGACGGAGGTCCGGAAGTGAGGCCCACGACGCCACCTGCGGGTCAGCGCCATAAAGAGGACGGGGACCTTTGAATATGGGAGTGTGGTTCCACCAGGACCTGTGATCCATGTCTCAAGTCCTTCCATATCCTGCTGTGTCGTGTCGTATGGTGTCCCGACGCCTGTTGCACTACTCAAGGACCTTTGGGCAGCCATGAGCGCCAAGGGTCCCTTTTGTGTGCGGGGCCGGTTCCCGCCGGCCCGCTTTGAGTGAATGACCTGTGAGCCGGGCCCGGAGCGCGCAAGCGCGTGACGGGTGTGGATCCCGACGCGGTTCTTCCCCGCTCCGCCGCCGAATCTCCGTACAGGAGCCCGGCCGCGCGGAGCACGTCCCCCTCAGGCGTGGGGATGGGGTATGCCGCGCCGGTGCCGGCTGCCCCCCACCGGGCGCGTACCGCTCACGAGGCGTCGCGTCCCGACCAGCAAGGATCGACCATGGCGTCCAGCCTGACGAAGGATTCGCCCAGTTCCGGCGAGAAGACCTTCTTCGGCCACCCCCGCGGCCTGGCCACACTCTTCATGACGGAGATGTGGGAGCGCTTCAGCTACTACGGCATGAGGGCACTGCTCCCGCTCTACCTGATCGCGCCCGGCGGGCTCGACATGAACGCCGGCACGGCAACCGCGATCTACTCGGTCTACCTGTCGCTGGTGTACCTGCTCGCCATGCCCGGCGGCTGGTTCGGCGACCGGGTCTGGGGCCCGCGCAAGACCGTCGCCATCGCGGGCGGCGTGATCATGCTGGGTCACCTGACCCTGGCCCTGCCTTCCGAGGCCACGTTCTTCGCCGGTCTCGGCCTCGTGGCGATCGGGTCCGGCCTGCTGAAGTCCAACATCTCGACGATGGTCGGCCACCTCTACGACGGCCCGGACGACCCGCGCCGCGACGGTGGCTTCACGATCTTCTACATGGGCATCAACATGGGCGCCTTCGCGGCCCCCCTGGTGATCGGCACCATCGGCGAGAACGTCAACTGGCACCTCGGCTTCGCCCTCGCCGCGCTCGGCATGGGCCTGGGCGTCATCCAGTTCCTCGTGGGCACCCGCCACCTGAACGAGCGCAGCCTCGTCGTCCCGAAGCCGCTCTCCAGGGACGAGCGCGCCGCCACGCTGCGCAAGTCGATGATCTGGCTGGGCGTCGCGGCCGTCTTCTACATAGGCACGGTCGTCACCGGTGTCTACACGCTGAACTGGCTGCTGGTCCCGATCACCATCGCGGGTCTGGTCATTCCGATCATGGTCCTGACGCGCATCAAGCGCGACAAGGAGCTCAGCGACACCGAGCAGTCGAAGATGACCGGCTACATCTGGTTCTTCGTGGCCGCGGCCATCTTCTGGATGATCTACGACCAGGGCGGCTCGACGCTGGCGATCTTCGCCGAGTCCTCGGCCGAGAACAGCGTCTTCGGCTGGGACTTCCCGGTCTCCTGGTACCAGTCGGTCAACCCGGTCCTGATCATGGCGCTCGCGCCGGTCTTCGCCACCTTCTGGCTCGCCCTGAACCGGCGCGGCAAGGAGCCGAGCACGATCGTGAAGTTCAGCTCCGGTCTCGTGCTGGTCGGCGCCTCGTTCTTCGTCTTCCTGATGCCGCTGACCATCGCGGGCGACGGCCACAAGGCCGCCGCGATGTGGCTGGTCGCGATCTACTTCATCCAGACCGTGGCCGAGCTGACGCTCTCTCCGGTCGGCCTCTCCGTCACGACGAAGATGGCTCCGGAGAAGTACGCCAGCCAGATGATGGGTGTCTGGTTCCTCGCCGTCACCGCCGGTGACTGCACCACGGGTCTGCTCTCGCTGGCCGGTGTGGAGCTCAACGGCACCGGGGTCGTGGCCCTGGAGGCGACGCTCGCCGTCGCCGCCGGTATCGCGATCTTCATCTACCGCGGCAAGGTCAAGCAGCTCATGGGCAACGTCCGCTGACGGACGCCCGCAGGGATGTACGGCGAGGGGCCGCCGCACCGGAGATCTCCGGTGCGGCGGCCCCTCGGCCTATCTCCGGAGGGCCGGGGGGCTCAGCGCATGCCGCGCAGCTTCCGCCACGGGGTGAACGTGAACACCGCGCCGCCCAGCAGGATCGCCGTGCCGGCGACCAGGCCGAGCGCCCGCAGCGCGCCGTCGGCCTCGGCCCCGGTGTCGGCCAGGCCGCCGCCGGAGTCCGTGCCGCCGCCGGACGCCGCCGCTCCGCCGGAGCCCGCCGCGCCGCCGTTCCCGCTGCCGCCGGACGCGCCGCCCGGCTGGGCGGAGGTGTCCAGCTCCAGGGAGACCGCCACGTCGTCGGGCGGGGTGCAGGTCGTCGTCGTACCGGCGGCCATCACCGTCAGGACGCCGGGGCTGAGCGTGGACTTGCCGCTCGCGCCGGGCTTGTACGTGCCGGTGAGGTCGGGGATCTCGATCGGGGCCCCGGTCTTGATGACCTCCTTGTTCAGCGGTCCCTCGACCTTGACCGTGCCCTGGTCCGCGCCGCCCAGCTTGACGTCCATGGACGGTTTGACCTGGCCCGCCGGGATGTCGATCGGGCTGTCCATCACGGACTTGCTGAACTCCACCGTCAGGTCGTAGTCACCGCCGTTCTTCTTGGCGCTGATCCGGACGGGCGAGGTGGCGTTCTTGTCCCCGATCGGGGTCTTGCACGCGTAGGCGACGGACACCTCCTCGCCGGGGAAGTCGGTCTCGCCGCCCCCGCCGCCGGTGCTCCCGCCGGAGTCGCTTCCCCCGGAGTCGCCTCCCCCGGAAGCGGTGCCTCCGGAGTCGCTTCCACCGGAGTCACTTCCTCCGGAGGTGGTGCCGCCCGCGTCCGTGCCGCCGTCGGCGCCGCCGGTCGTCGTACCACCGGTGTCCGCGCCTCCGGAGGTCGTGCCGCCGGTGGTGTCGCCGCCGCCCTCGGTGACCTTGATCGTGGCGCCGGGCTGGACCTCCTCCTTCGGCGCGCACTTGGTGTCGGTGGAGATCGGCTTGGACACGTTGATGTTGTACGCGCCCGGCGTCAGCGTGATCTCCCCGGCGGCCTCCAGCTTCAGCGTGCCCTTCATGTCGGGCAGCACCATGGGGCTGTTCTTCGGAATGGGCGGGTTCTGCCGCGGGCCCTCCAGCTTCAGTTCGCCGCTCGCCGCACCGCCCAGGGTGACGGTCCCGGTCGGCTTGACCGTGTCCGCTCCCAGGTCCAGCACGTCCGGGTTCTTGGACGCGGCCTCGACCGTCTTCCAGACGACCTCGATCTCGTCGCCCACCTTCGCCTCGGCCGGGGCGGTCAGCTCCACCTTCGTGGTGCCCTGCACCGCGGGCAGTCCCGAGATCGGCGGCGGAACGCACTCCGTCGCGTAACTGACCTCGGCGGCCTGGGCCGGACTCGCGGCCATCAGGATGCCCGCGCCGCCGAGCATCAGCGCGACTCCGGCCGCGCTCATCCTCCGTTGCGTGCTCACGCTTGTCCCTTCGTCGTGGGTCGGGGTCGGTTCTCTGACGGTGCGGAATCCGGGGTGAACCAGGGCAGCACGGCCGTGGCCCCGTCCTGGCTGTCGCTCGTGGCCGTGTGCCGGCGCGGCTTCGGCCTCCGCCACGCGGCCGGCGTCGGCGTACGGTGCGAGCCGGCGGGGCGGGGCCTGACCTTGTCCACGACCGCCATGCCGATACGGAAGACGGCCGCCGGGACGACCAGGCAGAGCAGGACCCAGAAGAGCGTGACGCCCCAGGGGCGGCCGACCCCCCACGGCTGCTCGGCCAGCACTTTCTCCCCGTACCGCAGGGAGACCTGGTAGTCGCCGTGCGCGCCCGCGGACAGTTCGACCGGCAGCTTGATCTGCGCCTTGCCGCCGGGGGCGACCGTGCCGCGCCACTGACGTTCCTCCCACTGCGGCGCGTAGACGCCGTGCGCGGTGCCGATCTCGAAGACGGGGTCCTTGACGGGGGCGGAGCCGAGATTGCCCACGGTGAAGACCAGGTGGCGGGCGGGCGGGGCCCCGAACCAGGTGAGCAGGGAGCTGTCGCCCTCCAGCCGGGTGGTGGCCAGCACCGCGAGCTTCCCGCCGCCGGTCTGCCGCGGCAGCTCCGCCGTGGGGTGGCCCGCCACCGCGAACACCGCGTCGGCCAGCGTCTGTTCGCCCGTCACCGTGGCGACGTGCACCACGCAGGGACATGGCTTCGGCGGTTCGGTGACCGGGAGCTTCTTGCTGAAGGCGCCCTTCTTGTCGGTCGTGACGGCGCGGCCGTCGGCGTTGGCACAGGAGTTGGTGCCGCCGATCACGCCCCGCTCCGGCGTGGACTGCCCGCAGATCAGCAGCATCAGCAACGCCTCGGCGCGCCATCCGCTGCCGCTGACGGTGATCTCGCCACCCTTGCCCGCCTCCTTCTTGGACAGGGTGACGGTGGGGTCGCCGTCGGCCGCCCGGGCGTCCGGCGCGGTGAGGACGAACAGGGCGGGCAGGAGCGCCAGGAGGGCGGCCAGGAGCAGGAGGGCGGGCGACGCGGTGCGCCGGAGGACTCGGGGGCCGGGCTGCTGCGTCACGATTCCGCTCCCGCCTTCACCAGGGGTCCCGCCTTCACCGAGGGCCTCGTCTCTGTCTCTGTTTCTGTCTCTGTTTCTGCTTCTGTTTCTGTGGTCGGTTGTCGGTCGCCTGCCGATTCCTTGTCCGGCGGTTCCGGTTCCGGGTCACCCCGCCCGGTTCGTCGTCGCCGCCGGTACGCGCCGGAGCCGAGCACGGCCAGGGCGCCGAGGACCAGCAGTCCGACGCCGACGGCCGGGGCCACCGGGACGTACGTCGCGGAGGCCTCCGCCTCGTCCCGGGCGCCCCCCGGGGCGGTGACCCTCAGCCGTACGGTGACCGCGTCCAGGGCCGGGGCGTCGGGCCAGGGTTCGGTCCGCTCCACCCGGCGGCCGGGGGCCAGCTCCAGCGGCAGGGGCCGTTCCGGGCGGTCCAGCAGCGTGCCGAACACCCCGTCGACGCGGACCGCCAGCCGGGGCTCCAGCATCGCGTTGCCCCGGTTGACCAGGGCGTACCGAATGGTCCCGCCGGATATCTCGACGTCCTCGACGGTGAGCGCCGCCAGCGTCGCGCCGCCGATCCGGACCCGTATCGGTACGCGGACCTCCTCGCCCTCGTCGACCGCCACGACCTCCCCGGAAGCGTCGCCGGGCACCGCGTCGGGCGGCACCGTGAGGGCGAACGGCACCTCGGCACGGGTCCGGGCCGGGACGGTGACGGTGTCCGTGCCCGTGTCTGTGCCTGTACCCGTGCCTGTCTCCGTGCCCGTGCCTGTGTCCGTCTCCGTGCCCGTGCCCGTTTCCGTGGCGAACCGGATCCAGGACCCGGCCCGGCCGTCGCCCCGTAGCCGTACGGTCAGCGGATCGCGTCCGGAGTTGGTCACCGCGAGGCGGTCCTGGAGGACCGTGCCGGGGGTGCCCTCCAGATAGACGTACGGCCTGGCCTCCCGGTCGGTGCCGCCGGCGGGCCGGGCCGTCCAGTCCGCCGGGCCGTCGTCATCGGCAGCGGCCGCGGCGGCCGGGAGCGACGTGAGCGCGCACAGCAGCGCGGCGAGCACCGCCGTGAGGACGAGCAGCGCCCGGCGGAGGCGCGGGATGGGTGGCGACATGGGCGGCTCCTCTGCCGGGGAGGGATCAGCCTGCGGAGCGCTGCCCTCGCCGGGTCAGCCAGAGCACTCCGGCCGCGCCGGTCAGCAGCACGGTGCCGCCGAGCGTGCCGAGCGCCGCCGCCGAGTCCAGCGGGCCGGTGCGGGGCAGTTCGCCGCCGCCCGAAGCGCCGGCCGAACTGCCGCCGGTGGAGCCACCTGTGGAGCCGCCATCCGTGGATCCACCGCCCGTGGAACCGCCGTCCGATGAACCGCCCGACCCCTGGACGTCGAGTTCCAGGGAGGGCCCGGGGCTGTTCTTGGGCGTACAGGTGGTCGTCGTACCGAGGGCCTTGATGGTGAGGACCCCGGCGGTGAAGGTGACCTTGCCGCTCTTCTTCGGGGTGTACGTCCCCGACAAGTCACTGATCTTGATGGGGGTGTTGGCCGGAATCGCCTCGGCGTTCGCGGGACCGGAGACCTGGACCTTCCCCTCCTCCGCGCCGCCCAGCTCGATCACGGCGCTCGGATTCATGGCCCCCTTGCCCAGTTCGACCGGGCTGGAGGAGACGCCCTTCTGGAAGGACATGGTGAGCTTGTAGCCGGCGCCGCTCTTGACGCCCTTGATATCGATGGGCGAGACCGCCCCCTTGGGCCCGATGGGCGTCACGCACTGGTAGTTGACGTCCACGACCTCGGCGTGCGCGGCGGGCGCGCCCGCCACCACGATCGATCCTGCCAGCGCAGCCGCCAGCGCGAGAGTGGTCCGCTTCTGGTTCGACACCTCGTGTTCCCCTCATGCCGGACGCCGCCGCGCGCCATGATCCTTACGGGCGCGCATTACTGACGGCACATCAGATTTGGCGCTCAAGGTACGCCCGGGGCCTGATGGAGGGAAGACAAAGAGCGCGCCGATCCGGCGCGCTCTTGTCGGTGCTGGTGAGAGGTGCGCCGGAGGCGTACCGGTGAGGTGTACGGGTGGGGGCGCGGCTAGGCCGGGGCCGCCAGCTCCGCCCAGACCGTCTTGCCCGGGGCGTCCGGCGTACGCAGGACGCCCCAGTCGAGGCAGAGACGCTGCACGATGAACATGCCGTGCCCGCCGGGCCGACCCGCGCGGTGCGGCGTGCGGGGTGCGGGCTGTCCGGCTCCCCGGTCGACGACCTCCACCCGCAGCACCTTGGGGGTGCGGCCGATCCGGAGCTCCTCGGGGCCCTCCGCGTGCAGACAGGCGTTGGTCACCAGCTCGGACACGACGAGCAGGACGTCCTCGGCGGCGGCCCGGCGGTCCGCGCTGGAGGCCGGGAGCCAGCCCCAGTCGTGCAGCGCCTGCCGGGCGAAGTCACGGGCCGTCGGAACGATGCCGCCGGCCTGCCCGAGTGAGAGCGTGCGCCACTGC
Source organism: Streptomyces sp. NPDC091289 (assembly GCF_044757365.1). Classification (NCBI taxonomy): domain Bacteria; kingdom Bacillati; phylum Actinomycetota; class Actinomycetes; order Kitasatosporales; family Streptomycetaceae; genus Streptomyces; species Streptomyces sp. NPDC091289. The sequence goes on along the minus strand of NZ_JBIVUT010000008.1, from coordinate 251,511 downwards.
CGCTCGGCCGGGGCGGGCGAGGCTGCGCCCGCTTCGTCCGGCTCGCGACCGAGGTCGCCCGGCGGATGCTGCCGGGTGGTGCTCATCAGCGCTTCACCTCACCGATTCGCCATGTCGCCATGTCGCCGTTGAACAGATAGTGATCAGTTACCGAGTGTGCCGGAGCCCTCGCGGGGCACCGCCGGGGTGTCTCCTGCCCTGCCGTTTCGCAACAACACCCACTTGGGGCACACGATCGCGTGATACAGCCGACATCGGAGACGTCCACGGTCGCACGCTCATGCCGGGTCAGGTGGCCAGGGCCTCTTCGAGCGTGGCGTGGACGGTGAAGACCGCCTCCGCGCCGGTGATCTCGAACACCCTCGCCACGACGGGCAGCATTCCGGCCAGATGAACCCCTCCTCCGGCCGCCTCCGCCTTGAGACGGGCGCCGAGCAGTACGTTCAGCCCGGTGGAATCGCAGAAATCCAGGCGGGAGCAGTCGACCACCAGGCGTGACCGCCCCTGCTCGACCGCACTCTCCAGGGGCTCGCGCAGCAGATCGGCGGTGTGGTGATCGAGCTCACCCACCGGCGTCACGACCTCGCTGCGCCCCTCGGTCCGGGCGTCGACCTGAAGCCGACCCCGGTTCGCACTGCCGACCGTCCCGCGGTCCATGCCTGTCCCTCTTCGCCGTTCGTCACTGTGCGCGTCACTGCCTGTGCGGCTGTATGCGTAGCTGCCGCCGACGTGCGTAAAACAGTACGCGTTCCGTTCGCCACGCGGTAGTCGGAGACCTCAACAAACCGGACATATAGCAGTAATTGGCGCTTGTCACTGCTGGCCAGGACCGGGTATGGGTAGAGGGACACCTAAAACACGACCGGCTTTGGAGGCGCCGCTTCACCGCAGGAACACGTATGGGCATCGGCAGCCATATGCCGAGAACGATGGAGGAGAACCATGTCACCCCGGCTCGACGAAGCGCGTACCCACAACGCGTCGTCGGCATGTCCTCAGGGACCGACCAATTCCGACTCCCCCGCCGCGAGCGCCGTTCCCGGCCCGCGCACCAGCTCCACCAGCACCACCAGTGCATCCGGCACCACTGGCACCACCGGCACCACCTCAGACTTCTCCGGCGCGGCCGGCGAGGGACTCGAAGGCCTTCCCGAGATCCCGCCCTACGCCGAAGTGGGAGCTCTGGACGCCAGGGCCCTGTCGAAGACGCTCTTCGAGCGGCTGGAGTCCCTCGAAGAGGGCACCCACGAGTACAGCTACGTACGCAACACCCTCGTCGAGCTGAACCTCGCGCTCGTCAAGTTCGCCGCCTCCCGGTTCCGCTCCCGCAGCGAGCCGATGGAGGACATCGTCCAGGTCGGCACGATCGGCCTGATCAAGGCGATCGACCGGTTCGAGCTGAGCCGCGGGGTGGAGTTCCCCACCTTCGCGATGCCGACGATCGTCGGCGAGATCAAGCGCTTCTTCCGTGACACCAGCTGGTCCGTGCGCGTGCCGCGCCGGCTCCAGGAGCTGCGGCTCGACCTGGCGAAGGCGGGCGACGAGCTCTCCCAGCAGCTGGACCGCGCGCCCACCGTGGCGGAGCTGTCCGAGCGCCTCGGCATCACGCCGGAAGAGGTCGTCGAGGGCATGTCCGCGAGCAACGCGTACACCGCGAGCTCGCTGGACGCCAAGCCCGAGGAGGACGACAACGAGGGCGCCCTCGCGGACCGCATCGGCTACGAGGACCACGGGCTCGAAGGCATCGAGTACGTCGAGTCGCTGAAGCCGCTGATCGCCGCGCTGCCCTCCCGGGACCGGATGATCCTCTCGCTCCGCTTCGTCAGCAACATGACGCAGTCGGAGATCGGCGAGGAGCTGAACATCTCGCAGATGCACGTGTCCCGGCTGCTCTCCCGGACGCTGACCAAGCTCCGTAAGGGTCTGACCCTGGAGGAATGACCGCACCCGGCCCCGCCGCCTCGCCACGGGGCTCCACGGGCCGTAGAGCACCGCGGAAGGACCCGCCCCGGATACCGGGAGCGGGTCCTTCCGCGTGTCGGGCGGTGCGCCGGGGCCGGATCGGCTACTCATCCATGCTGAGTACGTCACCGGAGGCGTCCGGTGACCGCCGGCTCCTAGCGTTCGATCATGAACCCGCCCCGGACCCGGATCCGCCCGTGGCCCCATCCCTGGTACCGCACGGCTCCCCGTCGGCGTCGTCCACGTCTTCCCCGGTCCCGCGCCGCCCGCGCCCTCGTCGCCCTCTGCGCGGCGGTCGCCGTGGCGGCGACGGTAGCCGCACTCGCCTGGCTGTGGAACGGTCCGCCCTATCCGAAGGCCGACCCCGACCGCATCGCCGTCCGGCTCAAGGTCCAGGCCCAGCGCGCCTACGACGAGGCCGCGCTGCCCGGCCGGCCCGAGGTGGGGCGCGGCCGGGTGGAGACGGGCACCTGCTACTACCGAGGGCTGCGGAGCCTGGCCCACATCGACCGGGGCCGCCCGGATGTCAGAAGCTTCGGCCTGGCCTGGCAGGTGACGGCCGTCCCGGAGGACGTCGCCCGGTCCGGCCTGCTGCGGATGCGGGCGCGGCTGGAACGCGAAGGCTGGACCCTCGTCGACACCGGCGTGGACCGGCCCGGCTTCCGCTTCCGCAACCCGGCCGGCGAGGACGACGTGCAGCAGGTGGAGCACGTCGACGCGCGCTGGTACCGGGAGACGGGAACGTACACCGTCAGCGCCTACGCGGGCTGCGGGAAACTCCCCGACGGCTTCGACGCGTACGCGTGGCCGGAGCGTGACTGGGTCCCGGCGGCGGTCCCCGGGCCGCCCGTCACACCACCCGCTGTCCGCTCCGCCACACCGCGCTGACCAGCGGGACGCCCGGGCGGTAGGCGAGGTGGACGTGGCTCGGGGCGTCGAGGAGGACCAGGTCGGCGCGGGCGCCGGGGGTGATGCGGCCGATGTCCGTGCGCCGCAGGGCTGCGGCCCCGCCGGCGGTGGCGGACCAGATGGCCTCGTCCGGGGTCATCCCCATGTCACGCACGGCCAGCGCGATGCAGAACGGCACCGACGAGGTGAACGACGAGCCGGGGTTGCAGTCCGTGGAGAGCGCGACGGTGGCCCCCGCGTCGAGGAGGCGGCGGGCGTCGGGCCAGGTGGCGCGGGTGGAGAACTCCGCGCCGGGGAGCAGGGTCGCCACCGTGTTGCCCTGGCCGAGCGCGTCGACGTCCGCGTCGGTGAGGTGGGTGCAGTGGTCGGCGGACGCGGCGTCGAGCTCGACGGCGAGCTGGACGCCGGGGCCGTAGGTGAGCTGGTTGGCGTGGATGCGGGGGTGCAGGCCCTTGGCGCGGCCCGCCGTGAGGATGGCGCGGGCCTGGTCGCCGTCGAAGGCGCCCTGCTCGCAGAACACGTCGATCCAGCGGGCGTGCGGGGCGCAGGCCTCCAGCATCGGGCCGGTGACCAGGTCGACGTATCCGGCGGGGTCGTCGGCGTAGTCGGGGGACACGATGTGGGCGCCGAGGTAGGTGACCTCGTCGGTGTGGCGGCCGGCGATGCGCAGGGCGCGGGCCTCGTCCTCGACGGTGAGGCCGTAGCCGGACTTGGTCTCGAAGGTGGTGGTGCCCTGGCGCAGGGCCTCGGCGAGGTAGCGGGCGACGTTGGCCGAGAGCTCCTCGTCGGAGGCGGCCCGGGTGGCGGCGACGGTGGTGCGGATGCCGCCCGCGCGGTAGGGCTGCCCGGACATCCGGGCGTTGAACTCCTGGGTGCGGTCGCCCGCGAAGACCAGGTGGGAGTGGGAGTCGACGAAGCCCGGGATCACCGCGCGGCCGGCGGCGTCGAGGACGTTGTCAGTGGCGGGTGCTTTGCTGGATTCACCGGTCCAGACGATGCGGTCGCCCTCGATGACGACGGCCGCGTCCTGGATCAGGCCCAGGGGGGTCCCGTTGCCGAGGGAGGGGTCATTGGTGACCAGGCTGGCGATGTGGGTGACGGCGGTGGTCGTCATCTGGAGAGTGTTCTCCTTGCGTTCCGCGAGGGCCGGATCAGCGGGGTGGATCCGGCCCGTGGGGTCCGGGGTCGGTGGTGCGGGGCGGTCACGTCCGGCGCTCAGCCGTGCAGGGCGGCGATGGCTGTCGCCAGCGCCCGGGGCACGTCCTCGATCTGGGAGTGACGGCCGTCCTTCACGATGTGCCGGCCTGCCACGACCGTGTGCCGCACATCAGCGGCGGAGGCGGCGAATACGGCGGTCTCCGCTGCCAGTCGGGGCACCGGTCCGGCCGTTCTGACGGAGTCCAGGGCGATCGTCGTCAGGTCGGCGGGGGCGCCCGGTTCCAGGATGCCCGCGTCGGGGCGGCCGAGTGCGGCGTGCCCGTCGGCGGAGGCGGCCCGGAGCAGGGCGGCGGCGGTCCAGTGGCCCCGGATGTGGGTGCGCAGCCGCTCGTTGAGCTCCATCGCGCGCGCCTCTTCGAAAAGGTCGATCACGGCGTGGCTGTCGCTGCCCAGGGAGAGCGGCGAGCCCGCCTTCTGGAGGGCGGCGGCGGGGCCGATGCCGTCGGCCAGGTCGCGTTCGGTGGTGGGGCACATGCAGGTGCCCGTCGCCGAGGAGCCGAGCAGGTCGATGTCCGCCTCGGTGAGGTGGGTGTTGTGGATGCCGGTGGTGCGCGGGCCGAGGACCCCGTGGTCGGCCAGCAGCCGGGTGGGGGTGCGGCCGTGGGCGGCCCGGCAGGCGTCGTTCTCCGCCGTCTGCTCGGAGAGATGGACGTGGAGCGGGGCGTTCCGTTCCTCGGCCCAGGCGGCGACGGTGGCCAGTTGGTCCGCCGGGACCGCCCGGACGGAGTGGACGGCCGCGCCGATCAGGGTGTGGTCGTCGCCCTTGAGGAGGGAGGCGCGCTCGGCCCAGGCCTCGGCGGTGGTGTCGGAGAAGCGCAGTTGGTGCCGGTTGGGCTTCTCGCCGAATCCGGCGGCGAGATAGGCGGTGTCCAGCAGGGTGATCCGGATGCCGGCCTCGGCGGCGGCCGCGATCAGCGCCTCGCCCATGGCGTTCGGGTTGGCGTAGGGGGTGCCGCCGGGGGCGTGGTGCAGATAGTGGAATTCGCCGACGGAGGTGATGCCGGCCAGGGCCATTTCGGCGTACGTGGCGCGGGCCAGGTCGAAGTAGGTGTCGGGGGTGAGCCGGGAGGCCGTGCGGTACATCAGCTCGCGCCAGGTCCAGAAGGTGCCCGAGCCGACCTGGACGGTGGCGCGCAGGGCCCGGTGGAAGGCGTGGGAGTGGGTGTTGGCGAGGCCGGGGAGGGTCAGGCCGCGCAGCACGGTCGCGCCGGGCGGCGGCGCCTCGACCCCGGTCCTGATCCCGGCGATGCGGCCGCCCGCGACGTCCAGGGTGACGCCCGGCTCGACGTGGGTGCCGAGCCAGGCGTGGTCCATCCAGTACGTCGCGGTGACGGGCGCGCCCGTCGTCCGGTGTGTCAGCTGCACGCGAGACCTTCCAGTACGTCGGCGAGTGCCTCCACCCCGGCCGTGCAGTCGTCCTCGGCGGCGTGCTCGGCGGGTGAGTGCGAGATGCCGGTGGGGTTCCGTACGAAGAGCATGGCGGTGGGCGCCGAGGCGGACAAAATACCCGCATCGTGGCCCGCGCCGGTGCCGAGGACGGGCACGGGCCGTCCCGTGTCGCCGGTCCGCTCCAGGATCCTGCCGAGCTCGTCGCGCAGGGCGTGCTCGAACTCGACGACGGGCGTGAAGGATTCGCGGACGACGTCGAGGTCGATCCCGGCCTTCTCGGCGTACTCGCGGGCGGCGCGCTCGATGCCGGTGACGACGGCGTCCAGGGTGGCCTGGTCGGCGGCGCGGGAGTCGAGCCAGCCGCGTACGAGGGAGGGGATGGCGTTGACGCCGTTGGGCTCGACCGCGATCTTGCCGAAGGTGGCGAGCGCGCCGGTCAGTTCGGCCTCGCGGCGGGCGGCGAGGACGGTCTCGGCGTACGTGAGCATCGGGTCGCGGCGGTCGGCGAGGCGGGTGGTGCCCGCGTGGTTGGCCTCGCCCCGGAAGTCGAACCGCCAGCGGCCGTGCGGCCAGATGGCGGAGGCGATGCCGACGGGGTCGCCGGTCAGGTCGAGGGCGCGGCCCTGCTCGACGTGGAGTTCGACGAACGCGCCGATCCGGGCGAGCCGTTCCGGGTCGGGGCCGATGGTCCCGGGGTCGTATCCGGCGGCCTCCATGGCGGCGGGCAGCGTGATGCCGTCCGCGTCGCGCAGCCGGCGGGCGTCGGCGACGGCGAGCTGTCCGGCGGCGAGCCGGGACCCGACGCAGGCGAGGCCGAAGCGGGCGCCCTCCTCGTCACCGAAGTTGGTGATCGCGAGAGGCCGGGTGAACTCCACTCCCCTGCGGTGGAGTTCGTCGAGCGCGGCGAAGGAGGAGACCACGCCGAGGGGGCCGTCGAAGGCGCCGCCGTCCGGGACGGAGTCCAGGTGCGAGCCGGTGACGACGGCGTCCCCGGCCAGGGGGTCGCCGAGCCAGGCCCACTGGTTGCCGTTGCGGTCGGTCTCCAGGGTCAGACCGCGCGCCTCGGCCTGGGTCCGGAACCAGGCCCGGCAGTCGAGGTCCGCCGGCGACCAGGCGTAACGCCGGTAGCCGCCGCTGTCGGGGTGGCGTCCGACGGGGGCCAGCTCCCGCCACATCGAGAGGAAGGAGTCACCCGCACGCCACTGCCGCAACGTGCCGGGCGCACCCCCGGAGGTGCCCGTGGGCATCAGTTGCCCTCCGTCATCGGGACGCGTACGCCCTGGTCGGCGGCGACGTTCTCGGCGATGTCGTAGCCGGCGTCCACGTGGCGGATGACGCCCATGCCGGGGTCGTTCGTCAGGACGCGGCGGATCTTCTCGCCCGCGAGCTTCGTGCCGTCCGCGACGGAGACCTGGCCCGCGTGGATGGAGCGGCCCATGCCGACGCCGCCGCCGTGGTGGAGGGAGACCCAGGAGGCGCCGGAGGCGACGTTGACCATGGCGTTGAGCAGCGGCCAGTCGGCGATGGCGTCGGAGCCGTCGAGCATGGCCTCGGTCTCGCGGTACGGGGAGGCGACGGAGCCGCAGTCGAGGTGGTCGCGGCCGATGGCCAGCGGGGCGGCCAGTTCGCCGCTGGCGACCATGTCGTTGAACCGCTCGCCGGCCTTGTCGCGCTCGCCGTAGCCGAGCCAGCAGATGCGGGCGGGCAGCCCCTGGAAGTGGACGCGCTCGCCGGCCATCTTGATCCAGCGGTGCAGCGACTCGTTCTCCGGGAAGAGCTCCAGCATCGCCTTGTCGGTCTTGTGGATGTCGGAGGCCTCGCCGGACAGCGCGGCCCAGCGGAAGGGGCCCTTGCCCTCGCAGAAGAGGGGGCGGATGTAGGCGGGGACGAAGCCGGGGAAGTCGAAGGCGCGGTCGTACCCGGCGAGCTGGGCCTCGCCGCGGATGGAGTTGCCGTAGTCGAAGACCTCGGCCCCGGCGTCCATGAAGCCGACCATGGCCTCGACGTGGCGGGCCATCGACTCACGGGCGCGCTGGGTGAAGTCGGCGGGCTTCTCGGCGGCGAGGTCGGCCATGTCGTCGAAGTCGACGCCGAGCGGGAGGTAGGCCAGCGGGTCGTGGGCGCTGGTCTGGTCGGTGACGATGTCGATCGGCGCGCTCTCGGCGAGCATCCGGGGCAGCAGTTCGGCGGCGTTGCCGAGGAGGCCGATGGAGAGCGGGCGGCGGGCGTCGCGGGCCTCGACGGCGAGCTGGAGGGCGTGCTCCAGGTTGTCGGCCTTCACGTCCAGGAAGCGGTGCTCGATGCGGCGCTCGATGGCGCGCGGGTCGACGTCGATACAGATCGCGACGCCGTCGTTCATGGTGACGGCGAGCGGCTGGGCGCCGCCCATGCCGCCCAGCCCGGCGGTCAGGGTGATCGTCCCGGCCAGCGTCCCGCCGAACTTCTTCGCGGCGACGGCGGCGAAGGTCTCGTAGGTGCCCTGGAGGATGCCCTGGGTGCCGATGTAGATCCAGGACCCGGCGGTCATCTGGCCGTACATGGTGAGGCCGAGCGCCTCCAGGCGGCGGAACTCCTCCCAGTTGGCCCAGTCGCCGACCAGGTTGGAGTTGGCGATGAGCACGCGCGGCGCCCACTCGTGGGTCTGCATGACGCCGACCGGCCGCCCGGACTGGACGAGCATCGTCTCGTCCTGCTTGAGGGTCTCCAGCGTGCGGACCATCGCGTCGAACGAACGCCAGTCGCGGGCCGCCTTCCCGGTGCCGCCGTAGACGACGAGCTTGTCGGGGTGCTCGGCGACCTCGGGGTCGAGGTTGTTCTGCAGCATCCGCAGGGCGGCTTCCTGCTGCCATCCCAGGGCGGTCAGTGCGCTGCCGCGCGGTGCCCGTACGGGGCGGGGTCCTGACATGGCGGTGCCTCCTCGCGACGGTGAAAATCTATTCACATCCTGATGCTCTGAATAGACGTAGTCAACAGGGGCGGTGCGCGCCGCGTCCGGGAAGGCGTGATCCCTGCCGTCCCGGCGGCCGCCCCCGGGACGATCGCCGCCGCTCGAGCCTGCGCCCGGGGCGTCGATTTCCCGCCGAAACTCTCCCCCGCTTCCTACCGGCGGGATCGAGGGGCCGACGACACCACCTCGCCCCCGAGCACCTGACGGGACACCGGCCGCCGTCCCCACCGCAGCTTTCCGGCCGTCCCTTTACACCGCGATCCGCATGTACCAAGGGAAAATGCCAGAACTTCCACCTGGAGTAAGTACGTTGCGTAGCCTCTGCGTTACAGCCGTACGCCACGTCGGGAGGGGAGATCCGCGTGCCCGGAATCGACGAGTGCCTGCTCGAAGTCATGAGGCTGCCCGGCGCCCGGGGCGCCTCGGTGGTCGACTGGACGAGCGGTCTCGCCCTCGGCACCATCGGGGAGTCCCCCAACGGCGACCACGAGGCGACCGCCGCCGAGACGGCGGAGGTCGCCCGGATGACCGCCGAACAGCCGGCCTTCACCCACCTCGCCGCGGAAGCTGCAGCGGAAGCGGCAGCGAAAGCGGAGGACGGCGGCCGGTCCGCGGACCCGCCGAGCACCCCCGTCGAGGACGTCATCGTCACCACCCACGACGGGTACCACATGCTCCGGTTCGTCGAGACGGCTTTCGACAGCAGCGTCTTCCTGCATCTGTGGCTGGACCGCTCCGAGGGCAATCTCGCACTCGCCCGGATGCGGCTCGGCGAGCTGGCCGAGCGCCTGGTGCTGGCATGAGCGCGATAGCCGCCGACCTCGACACCCCCGGGACGGACCGGCTCCCGGTCCTGAGCCCCATGCTCCAGCGCCTCGCCGCCGAGCGGGCCACCGGCGCCCTGATGCGCGACCGCGGCACGCTCTACCTCGCCGACGGCCAGGTGGTGCACGCCGAGAGCCCCGCCACCCCCGGCATCGACGTCCTGCTCACCACCGGCGGGACCCTGCGGCACGAGGGCTGGTGGGACGCCGTGGCCCAGGCCGGGGCGCACCGCCGGGTCGGCCGCTATCTCGTGGACAGCGGTCATGTGCCGGGCGGCGCGCTGGAGTTGTGCCACCTGGGCGCGCTGTACGACGCCGCGTTCTTCGCCCTCGCCCCGACCGGGACGCCCGCCCGCTTCCGTTACGGGGTCGCGCACTGGATCGGTCCGGTGCGGCCCGTCCCGGTGGCCGCCGTGGAGCGCGAGACGCTGCGCAGACGGGAGTTCCTGGACCGGATCTGGCCCGACCCCGCCTGCGACAGCGCGCCGCTCCGCCGGCCGGCGGCCCACCCGTCCGACGCCCCGGTCCCGGCCCGGCAGCGCCGGATCCTGGAGCTGGCCGACGGGGTCCGTACGGCCTCGGACATCGCGCAGGCGCTGGGCCGTTCGGCGTTCCACATCCTGGTCGACCTGCGACGGCTGGCGGCGGCCGGCCTGGTGGAGGCGGTCCGCGCCCAGCCCCTGCCGGACGCCTCCGCTTCCGGATCCGGCCGGATCACGCTTCCCGAAGTGACGGCCGACCCCGATATCGCCCTGCTGCGCCGGCTCCGAGACGCATTGGAGGCCCTGTGATACGCGCGCTCAGACAGCGTGCCGGGAGGAGACAGCTGATGGTGCCCGAGGCCGAAGTACGTGATGTCCTCGACGAGCTCCAGCGGTTACGGGCCCGGGTCCCGCTGCTCTCCGGGGCGCTGGCCGCCTCCACCGACGGGCTGGTCCTGGCCCACGACACCCCGGGCGTCGAGGCGGAGGGCGTCGCCGCCCTCACCGCCGCCGCCCTCGGCGTATCGATCCGGATGACCGACGCCACCGGCCGGGGCGGCTTCCGTGAGCTGCTGGTCCGCGGCGGCAGCGGCTACATCGCCACCTACGCCGCGGGCTCCTCCGCCGTTCTGACCCTGCTGGCCGAGGACCGCATCAACGTCGGCCGGCTCCATCTGGAGGGCCGCCGCGCGGGCGCCCGGATCGGCGAACTCGTCGACGCCGCGCTGGCCCGCACCGAGCGCCCCGCCACCGCCGCCCGCGCCGCACCCCCGCGCCCCGCCACCGCGCCGGACCGCGCCCTGCCGCAGCGCCCCACGTAGACCATGCCGCACCGCCCCACGCGGAAGCCCGCCCCCACGCAGAAGCCCGCACAGAATCGGACCCGGTCACCGCGACCGGCCAGGGAAAGGAAACGAGCCTCCATGGCGAACACCGAAGCGTCACTGAAGGAAGCGATGAGCTCGATCGAGGGCACCACGGGTGTCGCCCTCGTCGACTACACGAGCGGGATGGCCCTGGGCACGCTCGGCGGCGGCAAGGACTTCAATCTGGAGGTCGCCGCCGCGGGCAACACCGATGTGGTCCGCGCCAAGCTCCGCACCATGGAGCAGCTGGGCATCAAGGACGGGATCGAGGACATCCTGATCACGCTCGGCACCCAGTACCACCTGATCCGGCTGCTCAAGTCCCGTGGCAGCAACGGCCTGTTCCTCTACCTGGTGCTGGACTCCAGCCGGGCGAACCTGGCGATGGCCCGCCATCAGCTGAAGAAGATCGAGGCCGACCTGGAGGTCTGAGCACCCCGGAATCTTCGCGACCTTCGGGAACGCCGGAAGCACTCACCGGCGGCGACGCCGCGCCCCGCCCGGCGCGGCGTCCCCCGCCTCCGGGCCCGTCGTCCGGTGGGCCTTCACCCGCTTGCCGACCGGGCTCCCGGGTCCGGACCAGTCGGTGCGCACCCAGTACAGGACGTCCTCGCGGCGCTCGCGCTGTCCGATGCGTACGGCCTTCGCCCAGAGACCGGCGCCCGCCCCCGCGAGCATCAGCCCGCCCGCGCCCGGCAGCGCGAACGAGGACGCCACCGCGACGACGAACGTCCCCAGCAGCCACCACCTGCGCCCGCGCCGCCACCCCCGTACGGTCACGGCCCGGTCCTGGAGGAAGTCGCCCCGGCCGGCACGCGAGGCGCTCCGGGCCAGCTCGGCGTAACGCTTCCCGCGCGCCAGGGCCACGACGGCGGCGGTGACGAGGAAGAGCGCCGCCCCGGCCAGCAGCCCGATCCGGCGACCGGTCAGCCCCGGGACGAACGCCCCGGCCGCCGCGGCACCAGCCCCGCCCACCACAGCGGCGCCGCCCCGGCCCGTACGGTCACGGCCACTCTCGCCAGCGACTGTCCTCCGCGCCCCACGTCCGTACCCCTCTCACTCCGCGATCTCCGCGATCTCCGCGATCCCGCGCACCGCCGATCGTGCGGTGCTTCTGGGCGCGGAGATTAACGGCCACAGATGAGCGATGCCTGAGAATCCGCGAAAGGGCCGGGTGCGGGGGCGCTCACTCCACGAACAGGCCGCGCGTCGCCGCCCGTACGTCGAACTCCTCCAACCGCGCCTGGGCGTCGGGGAGTCCGTCGCACATCGCCTCCAGCAGCACCCGGCCGAGGAGCATCGGCGCGCAGACGGTGTCGAAGGAGAGCCCCGAGCCGATCGCGGCCGGGAGCAGCAGATCGCTGTGCTTGGCGACGGGCGCGAAGGCGGAGTCGGCGACCGTCACCACGGTCAGCCCCTGGTCCCGGGCGTACGCGAGCGCGTCCACGGTCTCCTTGGGGTGGCGCGGCAGCGCGAAGCACATCAGGGCGGTGGCCCCGGCCCGGCGGGCGGAGTCGATCCGGTCGGGCAGCATGCTGCCGCCCTCGTCGAGGACCCGGACGTCGGGGTGCACCTTGGCGGCGAAGTACCCGAACCCGCGTGCCTGGGAGGAGGCGGCGCGCAGCCCCAGCACGGGCAGCGGCCGGGAGCCGGCGAGCAGTCGCCCGGCCCGCTCGACGGGTGCGGGGTCGGCGAGCACGTCACAGAGGTGCTGGAGGTTCTCGATCTCGGCGCGGACGGCCTGCTGGTACTCGTTGTACGTCTCCCCCGCGTCCTCCTGCTCCGCGTCGGCGGGCGCGACCTCGCGCAGGTGCCTGCGCAGCGCCGGATAGCCGTCGAATCCGAGGGCGACGGCGAAGCGGGTGACGGAGGGCTGACTGACCCCGGCGAGCTCGGCCAGCTCGACGCTGGAGAGGAACGGGGCGTCGGCGGCCCGGCGGACCATGCAGTGCGCGATGCGCCGCTGGGTGGGTGTGAGCCGGTGGCCCTCGAAGAGCCGCTGCAACCGCGCGGCGGGGCTGCTCCCACTCATGCTGTCCCCTTGCTGGATCGGTCGCGCCACGACCGGCGCCGACCGTTCTATTCAGCCAGGAAGGTCGCTGTATGTCCATATGCAGGGGCAGGGCGGGGAGAGGGGCGGGGGCGGGGCGGGTCGGGCCGGAGAGCCTCCTCGGCTCACGGGCCCCAGATGAAGTCGTCGGGCGTCGCGACGACGGGCGGCGCGGCGTCGGCCTTCACGTGGGTGGCGGCACCCGTGCCGACACCGGCGAAGGATCCGGCCAGCACGATCAGGGAAACCAGCGAAAGGGTGACAAAGGAGACTGCTCGAGACATGGCGATACTCCAGGAGAGGCGTCGGGTGGTTGCTTCGCGATTCAGCCGGCTGCCGTGGGGCCGACCGGCTGGCGATGCCTAGAGACTGGCCGCCCGCGCCCCGCCCTGTCGCTGTCCGACGCTGGCAGGAACCGCACTGTCACCATGACGCCAATCCAGGAGACCCCGCCCAGGGCGCTGACCGGTCTCTTTTCCCGCGTGGCAGTGTCGTGCCTGGCCTCGACATGTCACTCCGCCACCGGCGCATAAAGCTCCGCTATCCGGCAAAACTCACCATCGACCCAAAAAGGTCGGAGAGAGCGCCAGGTCATACATACGCGGACTTCGCGATCACCTGGATTTGATCACCGGCCCGCTGATCTCCGAACCCATGCTTTGGTAATCAAGACACCGGGAACGGATAAAGGTTTCCCATTAAACGTTTTCCTCTGTCGATGGCGCGACCTATGATCTCCCCGACACCGACTGGTACGTTGGCGTTCGAATGACTCGGGGGAGTTCGAAACGGCGTATGTGGCTTGGCAATCATGGGACGAATACGAGCAGGGCATCCACGGATGTCACTGCGCCCCTGCACTGCCAACCTCACCTGACGCTGGGCAGCTACGACCGCACGGGATCAACAGGACCTCGCACTCCCCTGATCCCCCGTTGTATCCGCACCAGCCACGAAAGGTGAAGGCATGCTGGAAGCCCTCGGCCTGGAACCCGCTGCTGAAGTCGTCTACCGCGCCTTCCTGGACTCGCCCCAGCAGGGGATCGATGATCTGTGCCGTCGCTCCGGACTCCCCGGGAGCGCGGTCCGCGCCGCTCTGGACCAACTGGCCCATCTGCACCTGCTGCGCCCGACCGGGCCGGGGGCGGACACGCTTCGCCCGGTCGATCCGGGGGTGAGCCTGAGTGCCTTGTACGCGCGCCGGAGCGCGACCCTGACACGTCGCCAGAGACAACTGGAAGAGGCCAAGGAGTCGATCGCCGCACTGGCCGCCGAGTACGGAGGATCACGGCGGGAATTCCTGCCCGAGGTCGCCGAATGCCTCGACGGCATCGAAGCGGTCCGGGAACGCCTGGAGGAATTGGCGGCGAACACCAAGGAGGAGTGCCTCTCCTTCGTTCTCGGCGGCGCCCAGCGGCCCGAGGACATGTCCGCGGCCAAGGGACTCGACGAACTGGCACTGGAGCGTGGCGTATCCGTCCGCTCGATCTACCAGGACAGCCTTCGCAACGACGCGGCCACCGGCGGCTATGTCCGATGGCTCAACTCGCTCGGCAGCGAGACCCGCACCGTGCCCGTCCTGCCCATGCGCATGATCATCGTGGACCGGAAGGCCGCGGTCGTCCCCCTGGAACCGGGCAACGCCCTCAAGGGCGCGCTGGTCCTGCACAGCCCGGGCGTCGTCGCGGCCCTGGTGATGCTCTTCGACGAGGTGTGGAAGAACGCCTCCCCCTGGGGACAGCCGCTGCCGAAGGACCACCGCGGCCTCGGCCCCCAGGAGCGGGAACTGCTGCGGCTCCTCGCCGAGGGCTGCACCGATGAGGTCGCCGCACGCCACCTCGCCGTCTCGCTCCGCACGGTCCGCCGGCTGGCCGCCGACCTGATGACCCGTCTGCAGGCGCACAGCCGTTTCGAGGCGGGCGTGCTCGCGGCCCGGGAAGGGTGGGTGTAGCCGCCCTTCCCGCTCCCGGGCCCCGGGACACACGGTGCGCTCAGCCCATCAGTGCGCGGATCTCGGTGATGAGACCGACCAGGGCCTCGCGCTCCGGGACGGTCGTCTCCGGGTGCCACAGGTCGACGAGAAGGCAGGTACGCGGCCTGACACCGTTGTTCCACGCCTCATGGACGAAGGAGTAGTCGAAGAGCAGGCACTCGCCCTCCTTCCAGTGCCGGGTCTCGCCGGCCACCGTGATCCCGCACCCCTCGGGGATGTCGACCGCGAGGTGCAGGTTGATGCTGAAGTTCCACAGGTCGCAGTGCGGGGCGATCGACGCTCCGGGAAGCAGCGTCGAGAAGTGGCTTTCCAGGAGGGGGCAGAGCTTGCCCTGATCGACGACCTCACGGGTGAGGATGTCGTACGCGGTGGGCACCAGAGCCGCCGAGGACTCGACCGGCCCGCCGTCACGGAAGAGGTAGAGCGCCTGCCAGTTCTCCTGCCGGGTCAAATAGTGCTCGTAGTCGGAGAAGGCGCTCTTGCGGTCGGACCACGCCTCCGCGAGCTCCTGTCCGATGGCGCCGTGTCCGGCTTCGAAGGCACGGACGACGGGCTCGATCTCGGGGTGCTCGTAGGGGTCGTGCCAGGGCTTCGACGAGATGCCGGGCATGATCCACTTGGCGTCCTTCTGCAGCGGATGGCGCTCCTGCCGCTTGGCGTACACCATCTCCTCGACGCGGGTGATGGAGTCGGCTCCGTGCCGGTTCTTCACCGTCTCGAAGATCTGGTCTATCTCGGGTGTCATGTCCGGTCCTTTCCGGCTACGGCTGCCTGCTCGGCAGACTCGTACGAGGTGACGGTGTGGGTGAGCTGAGGTCCGGGTCCCTGCCGGGAGGTCATCCGGCGACACATTCCTTCTGCGGTACGGGAGTCGCGCCTTCCGGCTGACCGGCGGAGGGCGTTCGCCGCCGGGCGGCCAGGCGGTCGATCAGGCTGAGTGCGGGCGCGGTCAGCCCCGTGGTGACCAGCGTCATCACCACCAGCATGGCGAACACGGTGGGCGTGATGATCCCCAGTTCCAGTCCGATACCGAGCACCACGAGCTCGGTCAGCCCCCGGCAGTTCATGAGTGCGCCGAGCGAGAGCGAGTTCTGCCAGCCGAGCCCGGCCAGTCGTGCCGCACCGGTGCTGCCCGCCCATTTGGTGACGATCGCGACGACGACGACCAGGGCGCACCAGCCCCACAGGGCAGGCTCCGCACCGATCAGCCGGAAGTCGGTGTGCATGCCGGAGTAGGCGAAGAACAGCGGCAGCAGAAGCACCACGGTGACGCCTCGCACCTGTCCCGCTGCGGCTGCCACCTGTGGCGCACCGCGCGGAACGACGGCGCCGAACAGGAACGCTCCGAAGATCGCGTGGATGCCGATCCAGTCGGTGGCGAAGGACGACAGCAGGATCCCGGTGAGGAGCAGGAGCAGGGACGTCGCTCCGCCGGCCGGCCGATCCGCGTGACGCGTGGCCAGCCGGGCCAGCAAGGGGCGCACTCCGTACATCATCACGGTGATGAACAGGGCGGTCATGACGACGGTGGTGAACGCCGCGGTCATGGAGGTGTGCCCTCCCAGCGCTGTCGCCAGAGCCAGCAGGCACCAGGCGGTGATGTCGTCGACCGCCGCGCAGGTGATGGCGAGTCCTCCCACGGTGGTGCCGGCGATCTTCCGGTCCGTGAGGATCCGGGCGAGCACCGGGAACGCGGTGACGCTCATCGCCAACGCGATGAAGAGGGCGAACGCCGGGAATCCGACACCGGGTCCGGCGAATCGCCCGTACATCACGCCCGCGAGGAGAGCCCCGCCGATCATGGGCACCAGCACGCTCACATTGCTGACCATCACCGCGACGCGGCCGGCCCTGCGGACCTGCCCCACGTTCAGCTCGTGTCCGATCAGGAACATGAAGATGATCAGGCCGAGCTGGGCCAGTGCCTCGGTCACCGGGAGCAGGTCCACGGGAAAGAGCCACCGCTGCCCCGACGGCCAGACGGCGCCCAGCAGTGAGGGACCCAGGGCTATGCCGGTCAGGATCTCGCCCATCACCGGAGGCTGCCCCAGCCGCCGGCAGAGCCGGCCGGCGGCATAGCAGCAGACCATGACCAGGGAAAGCATCAGGAAGAGATGCGACATGTGAGCGACAGCGGGCAGACCAACAGCGAGCTCGGTCGACATCGGCGAAGCACCACCTCTCTGAGGAGTCGAAGGAATCGGTGATCGGTGAAGGTCCGGGAGGGCGCGACCGCCCCCGAAGACCTATCGCCCGCGGGTCCGGGCGATGCCCTGCCATATTTCGGAGAGCGAGTCCGTGCGCGCCATCTCCGCATGACTGCAGTCGATGCGCGCGACGTCGAGGCGACCCGCTATGTAGGCGTTCCAGACGGTCGCCTCGTCCGCGTCGGCGGGCTTTCCGTGTGCCGCCTCGTAGAACTGGGCGTCCCCGTCGAATGCGCCGGGAATGTGCGCGGTCAGAATCCGGTGATTGTTCCGGTAGATCGCAGCGATTTCCGCGAGATGCCGTTCGGCGAGTTCGGCGAACAGGCTTCGGTCCCGGTGCAGCGCCGCCACGATCCCGGTCATGGTGAGCGGCTCCGCGCCCTCCTCGGCCCGCACTCCGAAGAATTCGGCGAGTCCCGCGACCACTTCGTGTTCCGTGGCGGGGAGCGGCGACGGCCCGTCGAGGACGGGGTAGGCGTCCAGCAGGGCGAGGGTCTCCACCTGCTCGCCCTCAGCCCTCAGCTGGACGGCCATCTCATGGGCGACGACTCCACCGAAGGACCAGCCCATCAGGTGGTACGGACCCGATTCCTGTACGGCACGCATCTGCCGGACGTAGTCGGCCGCCATCTCCCGTATCGAACCCGGGAGCGCCTCCTTGCCGTCCAGACCTCGCGCCTGGAGGGCGTAGACGGACTGTCCCGGAGAGGCGATGCCCGCCAGCGGCGCATAGCACCAGCCGATACCGCTCACGGGGTGGACGCAGAAGAGGGCCGACGTCCCGCCGTGCTCCCTGATGGGCAGGAGCACATCGAACGCGTCCCCGCCCGAGGACCGGCCCAGCTCCTCCGCGAGAGTCGCGGCGGTGGGCGCGGCGAAGAGCGCACGGATGGCAGGCGTCTCGCCGAGGACGTCCCGGATGCGACCGATCAGCTGGACCGCCAGCAGGGAGTGGCCGCCCAGCTCGAAGAAGTTGTCCTCGACTCCGACCGCGGGCAGGCCCAGGGTCTCCGCGAACAGCCCGCAGAGGATCTCCTCGCGCGGGGTCCGCGGACCCCGCCCGGCCGTGTGCGCCTCGTACGAGGGCGCCGGCAGAGCACGCCGGTTCAGCTTGCCGTTGGCGGTCAACGGCAGCCGCTCCAGCACCACGAGGGCGGAGGGCACCATGTACTCCGGCAGCAGACCGGCCGCATGGGCGCGCAGGGCTCCGGTGTCCACCTCCTGGTGGTCCGCCTCGGCGACCACATAGCCCACCAGGCGCTTGTCGCCCGGCCGGTCCTCGCGGGCCACCACCGCCACCTGCGCCACCCCCGGGAAGCGACCCAGTACGGCTTCGATCTCGCCGAGTTCGATGCGGTAGCCGCGGATCTTGACCTGGTCGTCGGCGCGGCCCACGAACTCCAGGAGCCCGTCCCCGGTCCAGCGGGCCAGGTCACCGGTCCGGTACATACGGCTGCCGGCCGGACCGAAGGGATCAGCGACGAACCGCTCGGCGGTCAGGTCCGGACGTCCGAAGTACCCCCGGGCCAGACCCGATCCCGCCAGATACAGCTCACCCGCCACACCCGGCGGAACCGGCCGCAGGTTCCCGTCCAGGACGTAGGTCCGCGTGTTGTGCAGCGGGCGGCCGATCGACGGCGCCCGGGTGACGGGACCGTCCGTGGACCACACGGTGGCGTACACCGTCGCCTCGGTCGGGCCGTAGATGTTGTAGACACGGTCGGCCCGAAGCCCGTCCTTGACCACGGCGGCGGCCTGGGCGGTCAGAGCCTCGCCGCAGAACACCACGGTGTCCGCCGCGGTCCGTACGTCACTCCGGGACACGATCCTGGCGAGCGCGGACGGGACCCCGCTCACCAGGACCCCGGAACGGTCGCCGGTGTTCCGGTCGCCCAGGGCCAGCAGGTCACGAAGGACTTCGATGCGGCCGCCGGTCAGCAGCGGGCCGAACATCTCGAACACGGAGACGTCGAAGTTGAGGGACGTGGTGAACAGGACGTGCGCCAGTGGCTGTGCGCCGAACTCGTCACGCGCCCAGGCGACCAGGTTGGCCACGTTGGCATGGGTGACGACGACGCCCTTGGGGCGGCCGGTGGAGCCCGAGGTGTAGATGATGTACGCCGGGTGCGACGGTCGCAGGACGCCGCTCCGGTCACGGTCGGTCGGGTCGGTGGCGGGCCGGCCGTCCAGGGCGGCGATGACCTCGGGAGCGTCCAGGACCAGGCGCGGAGTACGGGAGCCGTCCGGGAACATCTGCTCGGTCTCCTCGACGGTGAGGACGAGCGCCGGATCGGCGTCCCGCAGCAGATAGGCGATCCGGTCCGCCGGGTAGGCGGGGTCGACGGGGAGATAGGCGGCTCCCGCCTTGAGTACGGCGAGCAGCGCCACCATGGTCTGCGCGGTACGCGGCAGAGCGAGGGCGACGAACTGCTCGGGGCCGACCCCCCGCGCGATCAGATGGTGGGCCAGGCGGTTGGCCCGCTCGTTGAGTTCGCCGTAGCTCAGGTCGGTGTCGGAGGCCAGGACCGCCGGATGCCCGGAGGTCAGCGCGACCTGCGACTGGAAGAGCGTGGGAAGGGTCGCGTCGGTCAGCTCGACCGCGGTGTCGTTCCACTCCCCCAGCACCTGCCGGTGCTCCCGCCCGGTGAGGATCGCGATGCGGCCGAGCGGCTGGTCCGGCTCCGCGACCGCCGCCTCCAGCACCCGCACCATCCGGGTCGCCAGGGCTTCGACGCTCTCCCGGTCGAACAGGTGGGTGCTGTAGTGCAGCAGGCCGCCGATGCCGGTCGGCCGGCCTTCGCTTCCGTACTCCTCCGTGAAGTTGAAGCCCAGGTCGAACCTGCTGACCTCGAACGCAACCGACTCCTCCGTCACCGTCAGACCGGGCAGGCCCAGCGCACTGCCGCCCGTGGCGTCCAGGCCGAAGATCACCTGGAAGAGGGGGTGGCGGGCGAGTGAGCGTTGGGGGTTGATGGCTTCTACGAGTCGTTCGAAGGGGATGTCCTGGTGGGAGTAGGCGGCGAGGTCGGTTTCGCGGGTGCGGGCGAGGAGTTCGCGGAAGGTGGGGTTTCCGGAGGTGTCGTTGCGCAGGACGAGGGTGTTGACGAAGAAGCCGACGAGGTCGTCGAGTGCTTCGTCGGTGCGTCCGGCGACGGGGGTTCCCAGGGGGATGTCGGTGCCGGCGCCGAGTCGGTTCAGGAGGGTGGCGAGTGCGGCTTGGAGCACCATGAACAGGGTGGTGTCGGTGTTCTGGGCGAGGGTGAGCAGTGCGTGGTGGAGTTCGGCGTCGATGGTGATGGGGACGGTGTCGCCGTGGTGGTCGGCGGCTTTGGGCCGGGGGCGGTCGAAGGGGAGCTCGAGCTGGTCGGGGATGCCGTCCAGGGTCTCTTTCCAGTAGGCGAGTTGCCTGCTGGCCAGGGAGTGGGGGTCCTCCTCCGCGCCGAGGAGCTCGCGCAGCCAGAGGGTGTAGTCGGCGTACTGCACCGGCAACGGCGACCACACCGGCGCGTGCCCCTGAAGCCGGGCACGGAACGCGGCCTCCAGGTCACGTCCGAGTGGCCCCATCGAGGCGCCGTCGCTCGCGATGTGATGGACGAGGATCAGCAGGACGTGCTCGGCGGGGCCGAGGGTGAACAGCGTCGTCCGGAGCGGGATCTCGGCGGCCAGGTCGAACACGTACTGTCCCGCGTCGCCCAGCGTCGCGGCCAACTCGGCTTCCGAGCACGTGACATGCTCCAGCCTCAGGCTGACGGCGTCCGTCGCCAGCACGGTCTGGGCCGAGCCTCCGTCGACCTCCTGGAAGACCGTCCGCAGGCTCTCGTGCCGCACCACCACATCGTTCAGCGCCTGTTCGAGAGCATCCGCGTCCAGGTCCCCGGTGATCCGGAACGCCACCGGAACGTTGTACGTGGCGTTCGCACCCTCCAGCTTGTCCAGGAACCAGAGGCGGTTCTGTGCGGGGGACAGCGGGATCCGCTCCGGGCGCTCCATCGCGGTCAGCGCGGTCCTGGCCGAGTCCGCCTCCGCCACCTGGTCGGTGAGGGTGGCGATGGTGGGAGCCTCGAAGAGGGCCCGCACCGGGAGTTCGATGCCGAGGGTGGTGCGGATGCGGCTGACGAGGCGGGTGGCGAGGAGGGAGTGTCCGCCGAGTTCGAAGAAGTTGTCGTCGATGCCGACCTGGGGCATGCCGAGCGTCTCGGCGAAGAGCAGGCAGAGGGTTTCCTCCTGGGGGGTGCGGGCGGTGCGTCCAGTTCCGGTGGTGGGCTGGTCGGGGGCGGGCAGGGCGCGGTAGTCGACCTTGTTGTTGGTGGTCAGGGGCAGTTGGCCGAGGACCAGATAGGTGGAAGGCACCATGTATTCCGGCAGCAGGCCGGTGGTGTGACTGTTCAGGGCCTCGATGTCCGGGGCGTCGGAGCCGGCCTCGGCGACGACGTAGGCCACGAGCCGCTTGTCCCCGGGCTGGTCCTCCCGGGCCACGACCGCGATCTGGGAGAGTCCGGGGAAACGGCCCAGTACGGCGTCGATTTCGGCGAGTTCGATGCGGTAGCCGCGGATCTTGACCTGGTCGTCGGCGCGGCCCACGAAGTCCAGGAGTCCTTCACCGGTCCAGCGGGCCAGGTCGCCGGTGCGGTACATGCGGCTGCCGGCCGGACCGAAGGGATCGGCGACGAACCGCTCCCCCGTCAGATCCGGACGCCCGAAGTACCCCCGGGCCAGGCCCGATCCCGCCAGATACAGCTCACCGGCCACACCCTCCGGTGTCAGTGACAGGTTCTCGTCGAGGATGTAGGCCCGCATGCCGTCCAGCGGACGGCCGACGGGTATCGGCGCCGGTATCGGCCCGGGTATCGCATCGCCCGTACGCCAGGGAGACTGACTGGCGAAGAGCGTGGTCTCGGTCGGGCCGTAGGCACCCCGCACCACCGTGTCGGGGCAGTGCTGGAGCACCCGCTGCACCGCGGTCGGGGAGATCACGTCACCGCCGGTGATCACTTCCCGTACGCCGGTGAAGCAGGTGGGGGCTTCCTCGGCCATGACCCGGAACAGGCCCGCGGTGATGTCCAGTCCGGTGATCTTCTCGTCGGTGATCAGGCGGGCCAGTTCGGCGACGCTCAGATCGCCTTCGGGCGTGATGACCGTGCGTCCGCCGTGCAGGAGCGGTATCCAGAAGGCGTAGGTCGAGGGATCGAAGGCGTACGAGGCGAGGAGCAGCACCCGCTCGTGTGCGCCGGGCACACCGAACATGCTGTCGTCGGCCAGGTCGAGGATGTCGCGGTGGGTGATGGCGACGCCCTTGGGGCGGCCCGTCGAGCCCGAGGTGTACATCACGTACGCCAACTGCTCCGGCCGGCACTCCACCCCCGGATCACTGGTGGGCAGGCCGGCAAGCGTCTCGTCCCCGTCCACGTTCACCGTCACCGGGGCGGTGGGCAGGCCGCGTTCACGCATCCCCGCATCGGCGAGCAGCACGGGCGCGGACGTCTCGTCCACGATCCACTGCATCCGCTCCAGAGGGCTTGCGCTGTGCAGCGGCAGATAGAACGCCCCCGCCTTGAGCACCGCGAGCAGGGCCGCGACCAGGTCCACCGAGCGTTCCATCAGCACCGCCACCGGCGCCTCCGGACCCACACCGAGACCCACCAGCCGATGCGCCAGCCGGTTCGCCCGCTCGTCCAGCTCCCGGTACGACAACTCCCGCCCGGCACACCGCACCGCCACCGCATCCGGCGACCGCACCACCTGCGCGGCGAAAGCCGCCTGCACCGAACCGGCCCCGAGCCCCTCACCGGGCTCCGCTCCCGCCCACTCCTCCAACAACCGCACACGCTCGTGCGTATCGATCACATCGATGCGGCTGAGCGTCCGTGCCGGATCCGCGACAACGGACTTCAGGACGCGTACGAGACGGGTGAACAGACGCTCCACGGTCTCCCGCTCGAACAGCTCGACGGCGTAGGTGACATACGCTCGCACGGGCCCGGGAAGACCTTGATCGGTGTACTTCATGAGGAAGTTCAGCGACATGTCGAACTTCGCCGTCTGCTGCTCCCCGACGATTTCCTCGACTTCCAGGCCGGGAAGATCCAGGGCGCCGTCGTCACCGGTCTGCAGATTGAGCAGGACCTGGAACAGCGGGTGGCGGGCCGGTGAGCGCCGGGGGTTGACCGCCTCGACCACACGCTCGAACGGCACGTCCTGGTGGGAGTACGCGGCCAGGTCGGTCTCCCGGACCTGGTCCAGCAGCTCCAGGAACGTCGGTTTTCCCGAGGTGTCCGTGCGCAGCACCAGGGTGTTGATGAAGAAGCCGACGAGGTCGTCCAGTGAATCGTCGGCGCGTCCCGCGACCGGGGTTCCGATCGGGATGTCCGTCCCCGCCCCCATCTTCGTCAGCGCCACCACCAGGGCCGCCTGCGCCACCATGAACGTGGTGGTGCCGGTCGACTGTGCCAGGTCGGCCATCCCGCGGTGCAGCTCTGCGTCGAGCTCGAAGAAGACCGAGTCGCCCCGGTAACCGGCCACCTTCGGCCGGGAGTGATCGAAGGGCAGCTCGAGCTGGTCCGGGATCCCTTCCAACGCCCTGGACCAGTAGCCCAGTTGCTCATTCACCAGTGCGTCGGGATCGTCCTCCGCACCGAGGAGCTCACGCTGCCACAGCGTGTAGTCCGCGTACTGCACCGGCAGCGCCGGCCACGACGGCGCGAGCCCCTGGAGCCGGGCCCGGAACGCGACCTCCAGATCGCGCCCCAGCGGCCCCATCGATGCCCCGTCACTCGCGATGTGGTGCATGAGCAGCAGAAGGACGTGCTCGTCGGGGCCGACCGTGCACAGCGTGACCCGCAGCGGCAACTCGGTCGCCAGGTCGAACGCATGCAGACCGGCCTCCCGCAGCACCGCGTCCACCTCGTCCGCACCACAGGTGACCCGACGCACCTTCACCTCGGCGGCGTCCTCGTACAGGACCACCTGCACCGGGTTCCCGTCCACCTCCGGGAAGACCGTCCGCAGGCTCTCGTGCCGTGCCACCACGTCGCCCAGGGCACGCTCGAGCACGTCGGCGTTCAGCTCGCCGGTGATCCGGAACACCACCGGAACGTTGTAGGTGGTACTCGTCCCTTCGAGCTTGTCGAGGAACCACAGCCGGTTCTGCGCCGGTGACAGCGGGATGCGCTCCGGGCGCTCCATCGCGGTCAGCGCGGTCCTGGCCGCTCCCGCCTCGGCGACCCGGTCGGCCAGGGCGCGGACCGTGGGGGCCTCGAACAGGACCCGCACCGCCATCTCGGCACCCAGGACCGAACGGATGCGGCCGGCCAGGCGGGTGGCGAGGAGGGAGTGCCCGCCGAGTTCGAAGAAGTTGTCGTCGATGCCGACCTCGGGCACGCCCAGGACCTCGGCGAACAGACCGCACAGAGCCTCCTCGCGCGGAGTGCGCGGCCCCTGCCCGGCACCGGTGGCGGGCAGTTCGGGGGCGGGCAGAGCGCGCCGGTCCAGCTTGCCGTTGGTGGTCAGCGGGAGCCGGTCGAGGACCACGAACGCGGAAGGCACCATGTACTCCGGCAGCACACCGGTCACATGTCCGCGCAGACTCTCGACATCCACCTCCCCGCCCCTGTCCGGCTCGGCGACGACGTAAGCCACGAGCCGCTTGTCTCCGGGCTGGTCCTCCCGGACGACGACCGCGACCTCCGACAGCCCCGGGAGACCGAGCAGCAGTGCCTCGACCTCGCCCGGCTCGATCCGGAATCCGCGGATCTTCACCTGGTGGTCGACCCGGCCCACGAACTCCAGCAGCCCGTCCGCCTGCCACCGCACCACGTCACCGGTGCGGTACACGCGGGCCTGGGGGTCGTCCGAGAACGGGTGCGCGATGAACCGCTCCGCGGTCAGTTCCGGGCGGTTCCAGTAGCCCCGGGCCAGGCCGGGGCCGCCGACCCACAGTTCGCCGGGCACGCCGGGGGGCAGCAGGGCGCCGTCCTCGTCCATGACGAACACCTCGGTGTTCGTCAGCGGCCGGCCGACGGGGATCTGTCCGGTTCGGGGGGTGCTCCGGTCCACCCGGTAGCACGATGTGAACACCGTCGCCTCGGTGGGACCGTACCCGTGGATCAGGTGCTCGGGGGCCCAGGGACCGTCCACCAGCTGGTCCACCACCGACCGTTCGACGGCCTCGCCGCCGTAGAACACGTACTGCATCCCGGCGAGGAGGTCGGGGCAGTCCAGCAGGTGCTGGCGGAGCAGGGGAGCCGTCAGCCACATCATCGTCACCCCGCAGCGGCGCAGCTCCGCCTTGAGTTCCACGGCGTCGAGGAGGACCTCCTTGTCCATGACGACCATGGCGGCTCCGGACGTCAGCGCGGGCCAGCATTCGAAGGTGAAGGCGTCCCAGGCGAAGTTCGACGGATGGGCGACCACGTGGCCGGGACCGATGCCGGCGAACACGTCGCTGTCGACCAGCCGGCAGACCGAGCGGTGCTCGATCATGACGCCCTTCGGCGTACCGGTGGAGCCGGAGGTGTAGATGACGTGGAACAGGCTGTCGGGGCGGACCCGCACGGACGGGTCGGTGCGGGGCCGGGTGGCGATCGTGGGCCGGTCCTGGTCCATCAGCACCCGCTCGGCGGTGCCTCCCAGCCGGTCCTGGAGGTGTGCGTGGGTGATGACCAGCGACGCCTCCACATCGGCCACCATGAACTCCAGCTGATGCACCGGATAGTCATGGTTGAGCGGCACATAGGCGGCGCCTGCCTTCAGCACGCCCAGGACCGCGACGACCGCGTCGATTCCCCGCTCGACGCAGACGGGGATCAACTGCTCGGCACGGACTCCCCGGTCGATCAGGTGATGGGCGAGCTGGTTCGCCCGCGCGTCGAGTTCGCGGTAGCTCAGCGCCTCTTCGCCGCAGAACACCGCTGTCGCGTCCGGGGTCCTGGCCGCCTGCTCCTGGAACAGCTGGTGCACGGTGGTGTCGTCGGCATACGGCGCCGTCGTGTCGTTCCACTCGACGACGAGCTGTCGGTGTTCCTCCGCGGAGAGGAGGGGGATCCGGCTCAGCGGCAGATCCGGGTCCACCGCGACCGCGGCGAGCAGCCGCTCGAAGCAGTCCGTGATCCGTCGCGCGGTCTCCGGGGTGAACAGGTCGAGGGCATAGGCCAGCCGCCCGCCGATCCCGTCGGGGGTGCCGTCCCCCGTGTGCTGCTCGAAGAGCTCGAGGGTGAGATCGAACTTGGCGACCTCGGTGTCCCCCAGGCTCACGTCCGCGGTCAGCCCCGGAAGGTCCAGCCGCACGGACGTGTTGTTCTGCATGGCCAGCAGCACCTGGAAGAGAGGGTGTTGAGCGGCGGAGCGCACCGGGTTGAGGGCGTTCACCAGGTATTCGAAGGGGACGTCCTGGTGGGCGAAGGCCTCCAGGGACACGTCCCGTACCCGGTCCAGCAACTGCTGGAAGGAGGGATCGCCGGTGGTGTCGGTCCGGATCACCAGCGTGTTCACGAAGAAGCCGACCAGGTCGCCCATCGCCTCATCGGTCCGGTTGGCGATGGGGGTGCCCACCGGAATGTCGTGGCCGGCGCCCAGCCGGGTGAGCACCGCGGCGAAGGCGGCCTGCATCACCATGAACAGGCTGGCCCGGTAGGTACGGCCCAGAGCGGTGAGGCGCTGGTGCAGCTCTGCGTCGAGCTCGAAGAGGACCGAGTCGCCGCGGTAGCCGGCCACCTTCGGACGAGGGTGGTCGAAGGGCAGGTCGAGCTGGTCCGGGATCCCCTCCAACGCCTTCGTCCAGAAAGCCAGTTGCTTGTTCACCAGTGCGTCGGGGTCGTCCTCCGCGCCGAGGAGCTCACGCTGCCACAGCGTGTAGTCCGCGTACTGCACCGGCAGCGCCGGCCACGAGGGCGCCGCCCCGGCGCTCCGTGCCGCATAGGCGAGGCCGATGTCCCGGGTCAGCGGGGCCAGCGACCAGCCGTCGGACGTGATGTGATGCATCAGCAGGAACAGGACGTGCTCGGTCTCCGACAGGGCGAACAGCCGGAGCCGCAGCGGCGGGTGCACCGCCAGGTCGAAACGCTCCCGGGCGAGGGCGGAGATCTGCGCGGGCAGGGCGGACTCTTCGGTCCGCACCACCTCGACGTCATGGATCGCCCGGATCGCCGGCAGGATCTGCTGGAACGGGACGCCCTGAGCGTCCTCGGGAAAGACCGTGCGCATGCTCTCGTGCCGTGCCACCACGTCCTCGAGCGCGGCCTTCAGCGCGGCCCGGTCCAGGTGCCCCGCCAGACGTACCACGAGGGGAAGGTTGTAGGTGGCGCTCTCCTCCTCGAGCTTGTCGAGGAACCACAGCCGGTTCTGTGCCGGTGACAGCGGGATCCGCTCCGGGCGCTCCATCGCGGTCAGCGCGGGCCTGGCCGCTCCCGCCTCGGCGACCCGGTCGGCCAGGGCGCGGACCGTGGGGGCCTCGAACAGAACCCGCACCGGGAGTTCGACGCCGAGGGCGGTGCGGATACGGCTGACGAGGCGGGTGGCGATGAGGGAGTGCCCGCCGAGCTCGAAGAAGTGGTCGTCGATACCGACCTCGGGCACGCCCAGGGCCTCGGCGAACAGACCGCACAGGGCCTCCTCGCGCGGGGTCCGCGGACCCTGCCCGGCACCGGTCGCCGACCGGCCGGGGGCGGGCAGTTCGGGGGCGGGCAGGGCCCGCCGGTCCAGCTTGCCGTTGGTGGTCAGCGGGAGCCGGTCGAGGACCACGAACGCGGAAGGCACCATGTACTCCGGCAGCACACCGGTCACATGCCCGCGCAGACTCTCGACGTCCACCTCATCGTCGCCGCCCGGCTCGGCGACGACGTAAGCCACGAGCCGCTTGTCCCCGGGCTGGTCCTCCCGGACGATGACCGTGACCTGCGACAGCCCCGGGACGCGGCCCAGCGCCGTCTCTACCTCGCCGAGTTCGATGCGGAACCCGCGGATCTT
This sequence comes from Streptomyces sp. NPDC091289, assembly GCF_044757365.1. Taxonomy (NCBI): domain Bacteria; kingdom Bacillati; phylum Actinomycetota; class Actinomycetes; order Kitasatosporales; family Streptomycetaceae; genus Streptomyces; species Streptomyces sp. NPDC091289. The sequence goes on along the minus strand of NZ_JBIVUT010000008.1, from coordinate 223,705 downwards.
GACCTGGTCGTCGGCGCGACCCACGAAGTCCAGGAGTCCTTCACCGGTCCAGCGGGCGAGGTCACCGGTGCGGTACATGCGGCTGCCGGCCGGTCCGAAGGGATCGGCGACAAACCGCTCCGCCGTCAGGTCCGGACGCCCGAAGTACCCCCGGGCCACACCCGTACCCGCCAGGTACAGCTCCCCGGCCACACCCTCCGGGACCAGCGACAGCTCGTCGTCGAGGATGTAGGCGCGCTTACCGTCCAGCGGACGTCCGATCGGCAGCGGGGCCGGCAGCTCGCCGCCGATCGCCCACGGCTGCTGCGTCGCGTACAACGTGGTCTCGGTGGGACCGTACGCGCTGCGCACGACGATGCCCGGGCAGCGTTCCAGCACCCGCCGCACCGCGGTCGGGGAGACCACGTCACCACCGGTGATCACCTCGCGTACTCCCGCGAAGCAACCCGGGTTCTCCTCCGCTATCACTTGGAACAGCCCTGCGGAGACGTCCAGGGCGGTGATCTCCTCCTCGGCGATCAGACGGTCCAGCATCGCCACGCTCGGATCGCCCTCCGGCGTGATGACCGTCCGCCCGCCGTGCAGGAGCGGCACCCACAGGCCGTAGATCGAGGGGTCGAAGGCGTACGGAATGACCATCAGCACCCGCTCGTGCACGCCCGGCTCGAACATGCTGTCCACGGTCAGGTCGAGGACGTCGCGGTGGGTGACCGCGACGCCCTTGGGGCGGCCCGTGGAGCCCGAGGTGTACATCACGTACGCCAGTTGCTCGGGTCGGCAGTCCACCCCCGGATCGTTGGCGGGCAGGCCGGCAAGCTCAGCGTCCTCGTCCACGATCACCGTCACGGGGGCGGTGGGCAGGCCGCGTTGACGCATCCCCGTGTCGGCGAGCAGGACGGGTGCGGACGTCTCGTCCACGATCCACTGCATCCGCTCCAGAGGGCTGGCACTGTGCAGCGGCAGATAGAACGCCCCCGCCTTCAACACCCCCAGCAGCGCCACCACCAGATCCACCGAGCGTTCCATCAGCACCGCCACCGGCGCCTCCGGACCCACCCCCAGACCCACCAGCCGATGCGCCACCCGGTTCGCCCGCTCATCCAGCTCCCGGTACGACACCTCCCGCCCCGCACACCGCACCGCCACCGCATCCGGCGACCGCACCACCTGCGCGGCGAAAGCCGCCTGCACCGAACCACCGATCAACGTCGCGCCCGACCCGAACGACCGACTTTCAGCAAAATCGACAGCATGCATTGCCTATTACTCTCTCTCGGTGTTGAGGTCGCGCGACTGTTGGTCGGCTCCGACTGTTGGTCGGCTCGGCAAGATGAATGTGCTGGGGGGGAAGGGGCCGAGAACTACGTCGGCACCGGGTCGTCCACGTCTCGGTTCCACTCGGATTTCGTGGACTGCCAGCCGTCCTCGTCCGCACCGCGACGCCAATAGCCGGAAATGGACAGCTGATCGCGCGCCAGGCCGCGTTCCGTCCGCAGGTGATGCCGCAGCGCCTTCACGAAGTGCGCCTCACCGTGGACAAAGGCGTGCACCGTTCCCGCCGGGAATTCCCACGCGGCGACGGCCTCGTGAAGCGCGACGCCGATCTGGCGCTCCCCGCGGTGCAGCCAGATGATCTCGGCATCGGCCGGCGTCCGGATCTCCTGCTCCTCTTCCGGACCGGAGACCTCGATGAACGCCTTGGCGACCGCGCCCGCCGGCATGGCCTCCAGGGAGGCCCCGATCGCGGGCAAGGCGCTCTCGTCCCCGATGAGCAGATGCCAGTCGGCCTCCGCGCCGGGCGAATAACCTCCACCGGGACCGATGAAGTAGATCTCTTCCCCGGGCTTCACGCTCGCGGCCCAGGGGCCGGCCAGACCGCTCTCACCGTGGCAGACGAAGTCCACGGACAACTCGACGGCATCCGGGTCCCACCCACGGACCGTGTACGTCCGGGTCTTGGGCCACTGGTCTCGCGGGAAGTCCCGGCGAATGGCCGAGATGTCGAACGGTTCGGGGTACCGCACGCCCTCCAGAGGGAAGATCAGTTTGATGTAGTGATCGGTGTACTGCCCGGCGGTGAATTCCCGCAGGCCCTCACCGCCGAGCACGACCCTGGCCATGTTCGGGGTCACCCATGCGACGCGCAGCACCCGCCCTCGGTGCAGCCTCGACCTGTTGGGCGTCGGTTGGACGGACATCATCGGCTCCTCGCCTGTTTCCTTGTGTCAGAACTGCTTCTCAGTGCTCGAGCCAGAACAGGAGCGATGTCCGCAAGCGCATCCGCGCTCATCACCTGCATATGCTCGAAAGGAGTGACGTGCTTGGCGATGCGGCCGCTGACGTACGGCTCCCAGACCTCCGCGAGTCCGGTGGACGCACCGTCCGGCCCGGCCGCCTCGATGAAAAGCATGTCGCCGTCGAAGTACTCGGACGGCGCCGCCCGGCTGATCGCGAGATTGTTCGCCGTGATGTCGATGAGAGCGGCGACAGTCCGTTCCCCGAGGCTGGCCAGGGTTCCGCCGTGGGACTTGAGGATCTCGAGAATGCGCCGCATCTCGATCGGCTCGTCGCCCGCTTCGGCGTGGAAGGCCCCGATTCCGTCGAAGGCCAGTTCCAGCAGATCGCGCTGACTGCGCATACGGTCCGCGCCGGCGTGCCCTCCGGTGCCGGCATCGAGCACAGCCAGCAGGGACACCTCCTCGCCCTCCTGCTGGAGACGGGCCGCCAGGGTGTGGGCGACCTTGCCGCCGAAGGACCAGCCCAGGAGGGCGTACGGTCCGGACGGCTGGACCGCCCGGATCCGGCCGAGGTAGTCCTCGATCAGCTCGTCCATATCCGCGGGGAGCGGCTCGTCCACGGCCAGCCCGCGCGCCTGGAGCCCGTACACCGGGTGCTCCTTCGGGGCGTAGCGCAGCAGTCCGGCATAGCACCAGGCCATGCCGCCTCCGGGGTGCACGCAGAACAGCGGCGCACGGCTGCCGGCCGGCCGCAGGTTCAGCACGTGCTCCAGTGCGCTGTCCTGCTGCTCGCTGTCCGCCTGGCCCAGGTTCGACAGAGCGGCCACGGTGGGCGTGTTGAGCAGGCTGCGGATCGAGAGCTTCACGCCCAGGATCGCCCGGATGCGGCTGACGAGGCGGGTGGCGAGGAGGGAGTGTCCGCCGAGCTCGAAGAAGTTGTCGTCGATACCGACCTCGGGCACGCCCAGGATCTCGGCGAAGAGGCCGCACAGGATCTCCTCGCGCGGGGTGCGCGGACCGCGCCCGGTTCCGGTCGTCGGCTGGTCGGGGGCGGGCAGGGCGCGGTAGTCGACCTTGCCGTTGGTGGTCAGGGGCAGTTGGCCGAGGACCACGTAGGTGGAGGGGACCATGTATTCCGGCAGCAGGCCGGTGGTGTGGGTGTGCAGGGCCTCGGTGTCCGGGGCGTCGGTGCCGGTCTCGGCGACGACGTAGGCCACGAGCCGCTTGTCCCCGGGCTGGTCCTCCCGGGCCGTCACTGCCACCTGCGCCAGCCCCGGGAAGCGGTCCAGAACCGCTTCGACCTCGCCGAGTTCGATGCGGTAGCCGCGGATCTTGACCTGGTCGTCGGCGCGGCCCACGAAGTCCAGCAGCCCGTCACCGGTCCAGCGGGCCAGGTCACCGGTGCGATACATACGGCTGCCGGCCGGACCGAAGGGATCGGCGACGAAGCGTTCGGCGGTCAGGTCCGGGCGTCCGAAGTACCCCCGGGCCAGGCCCGATCCCGCCAGATACAGCTCGCCCGCCACACCCTCCAGAACCTGCGACAGGTTCTCGTCGAGGATGTGGGCCCGCATGCCGTCCAGCGGACGGCCGACGGGTATCGGCGCGGGTATCGCATCGCCCGCGCGCCAAGGGGCCTGACTGGCGAAGAGCGTGGTCTCGGTGGGGCCGTAGGCGCCCCGCACCACCGTGTCGGGGCAGTGTTCCAGGACGCGTCGGACGGCGGTCGGGGAGATCACGTCACCGCCGGTGATCACCTCACGCACTCCCGCGAAGCAGGTGGGGGCCTCCTCGGCCATCACCCGGAACAGACCCGCCGTGACCTGGAGACCGGTGATCTCCTCGTCGGCGATCAGCCGGGCCAGCGTCGCCACACTCAGATCACCCTCCGGCGTGACGACCGTCCGCCCACCGTGCAGCAACGGCACCCACAGTTCATAGGTCGAGGGATCGAACGCGTACGGAGCCACCATCAGCACCCGCTCGTGCGCGCCCGGCACACCGAACATGCTGTCGTCGGCCAGGTCGAGGACGTCGCGGTGGGTGACCGCGACGCCCTTGGGGCGGCCCGTGGAGCCCGAGGTGTACATCACGTACGCCAGTTGCTCGGGTCGGCAGTCCACCCCCGGATCGTTGGTGGGCAGGACGGCAAGCGTCTCGTCCTCGTCGACGATCACGGTCACGGGGGCGGTGGGCAGGCCGCGTTGACGCATCCCCGTGTCGGCGAGCAGGACGGGTGCGGACGTCTCGTCCACGATCCACTGCATCCGCTCCAAGGGGCTGGCACTGTGCAGCGGCAGATAGAACGCCCCCGCCTTCAACACCCCCAGCAGCGCCACCACCAGATCCACCGAGCGTTCCATCAGCACCGCCACCGGCGCCTCCGGACCCACCCCCAGACCCACCAGCCGATGCGCCACCCGGTTCGCCCGCTCATCCAGCTCCCGGTACGACACCTCCCGCCCCGCACACCGCACCGCCACCGCATCCGGCGACCGCACCACCTGCGCGGCGAAAGCCGCCTGCACCGAACCACCGATCAACGCCGCGCCCGACCCGAACGACCGACCCTCAGCACCAACAACAACAGCACTCGCAGCACGCATTACCCATCACCTACTTCCGAAAGAGAGCTACTGAAGAACCCGGCCGCTCAAAGCGGAAAGGGACACGGATCCCAAGGACCCGAACGACGCCCTGACGGTGGCGCCCGCCTCGAGATCAACCGCTGCGGCCAGCGATCCGGTCAGGACCAGGTCGCCGGCGCCGATGCCCGCGCCGAAGGAGGCCAACATGCGCACCAGACACGCCACGGACTCCGCCGGATGCCCCAGCACGGCCGAACCCTTCGCCGTCTGAACGGAGTCACCCGACTCGAACACCATCGTCTCGGCGGCAAGGTCGCGCCCGTCGAAGGGAACGGCTGCGCCCACGACGGCCATGGCCGACGAAGCGTTGTCCGCGACGGTGTCCACCCACGCGATGTCCCAGTTCTCGATCCGGCTGTCGAGTACCTCAAGCGCCGGGTAGACCTCGGTGGTGACGGCCAGTACGTCGGCGGCCGTCGTACGGGGGTCGGAGAGGTCGGCGCCGATCCGGAAGGCGATCTCGCCCTCCACCTTGGGCGAGATGAACCGTCCGGTATCGAGGCGGGCGCCGTCGGGGAGGAGCATGTCCTCGGTCAGAAAACCGAAATCCGGTTGATCGACGCCGAACATCTGCTGGATGGCGACGCTGGTGGCGCCGATCTTGTATCCGGCATGCACCGCACCGTTCTTGTCTTCAAGGGCACGAAGACAACGCTGGACAGCGTAGGCGTCCTGCGCGGTGAACTCCGGATACCGGTCGGAGATCGGCGGTATCGCCTTGCATGCGTTCTTCGCGTTCCAAAGTTCGCCGGCTATGTGTTCATGAACGGCGTGCGGAGCATGAAGCATATCTCGTGGCCGAGTTGGGTGCTGCGCAGATGACTGCCGCAACTTTCCCAACTCGGCTCGCCTCCATTCAGACCTCGAGAAGTTATTTGGTCGCCAGGAACAGCCGGCCGCCCGGCATGAGTCCCGACACGCAATCGACATGCGAGAAGCCGGCGCTGCGGAACTTCTCGACCCACTGGTCCTCCGTGGGCAGAGCGACTCCCATGAAATTCGCGTGCAGGTAGGTGAAGAGAGCACTGAACTTGCGCTCGCGGTCCTCCTGGCCGTACGAGACCGCGTCGACCACGGCCAGGAGGCCGCCGGGCGCGAGAGCCTTGCGGCAGGTGCGCAGCACGTCGTCGAAGACGGCTTCGTCCTGCAGGACGTCGTGCATGACGAAACATGCCTGGATGACGTCCGCCCCTTCGAGCGGGCCGGGATCGGCGATCAGGGACTCGACCGACCGCTCGACGACCCGCAGCCGATCGTCCACGCCGGCTCGGCCCGCGGCCTCTCGGGCCGCGGCACAGGCGCCCGCGCTCAGGTCGAGCGCGACACCGGAACGCCGGTCGTCCTGCGCGAGAAGGCCGATGAGCAGGCCGGCCGCGCCCGCACCGAGGTCGACGACGTGCTTCGCATCGGCGGCCACGACCCGTTCGACGACGGCGGGGTAGAAGGCCCGGTCCCCGATCCAGCGCGAGCTGACCGCCACGCGGCGCCCGTCACGGTGATAGGTGTCGGCGGCGGACTCGCCGTCGGAGAGGAAGGCTCGCGCGTTCTGCAGGAACGGGCTGTTGGCGGTCAGCGCCCAGGACAGGTAGCCGGCCTGATGCCGCCAGTCCGGGTAGTCGTCGGAGGCGCGGTACAGGCCCTCTCCGCCCTCTCCGCCCTCTCCGCCCTCGGCGACGAGCAGCCCGGCGGCCGACAGTGCGTGCACGTATTCCTGGAGGCCTTCCTGCGGAAGACCTGTCACCTCGGCCAGCTCCGGGACACCGAATGTGCGGCCCGAATCCAGCACCTGGTCCACGCCGATCTCGGCGCCTATCTGGAGCAGTGCGGCCACCGCCGCGATATCCGCTCCGACCTCTTGTGCAGAATGCAAGTTCACCTTTACTCCTCCTTGTTTCGAACCGGTCGTCACGCCACGTCGAGCAGGGAATTCTTTTCGGCGAGCTCCATCGCCACTTCGATGATGGTGTCTTCCTGGCCGGCGACGACGCCCCTGCGGCCCAGCTCCATCACGATGTGCCGGGGGTCCACCTGGAAGCGCTCCGCGGCACGGCGGGTGGGGGCGGAGAATCCGGAGAAGACACCGGCGATTCCGCTCGTGATGGTGACGCTGTCGTTGGTCGGAATGCGCTTGACGAAGGTGGATTCCGCGAGATCGCCCGCATCGAGTGCGGCGAACAGCTGGAGCTTGGTCTCGATCTGTTCCAGGTGCAGGTTCGCGGCGATCAGTTCGAGCGGCGCGTTGCCGGCCCCGGCGCCGAAGCCGCGCGCCGTGACATCCACGATGGTCGCGCCGGCCTTGACGGCGGCCATGCTGTTCATCACCGACAGGCCGAGGTTGTTGTGGCCGTGGAAGCCGACCTCGATGTCGAGCCCCTCGACCAGCGCGCCGACCTTCTCGTCGACGGCGGTCGGGGTGTAGGCGCCCGCCGAGTCCATCAGGATGACCGCGTGTGCTCCGTACCCCTGCATGAGCCGCGCCTGCTCCAGGAGCGTCCTGGTCGACGCCATGTGGCTCATCAGCAGCAGGCCTTTGACGGTGACGCCCAGCTCACGGAGCATGGTGATCTGCTGGCGGGTCACGTCCGCCTCCGTGCAGTGGGCGCCGACCCTGACCTCGTCGACCCCGCAGTCGAGCGCGGGCTTGAGATCGCCCTCGACCGTCGCGATCCCCGGGATGGACAGGACACCGAGCCGCGTCTGCCGCAGTTGGTCGCGCGCGGCGGTGAGCATCTGCGCGTCCGTCAGCGCGGCACGGCCGATCTGGATGGACGAGGCGCCGAGTCCGTTGCCGTGCCCGACCTCGAGGAGGTCGGCCCCCGCCAGTTCGGCGGCCTTCGCATAGGAGACGATGTCCGCATGACCCAGCTGATGCGATACGGCGTGATTTCCGTCCCGCAGGGTCGTGTCACAGATCTTGAGTTGCCGATCGGCGTGTGTACTCATCGACGTGCCTCCGCTCGTCCTTCGGCGACAGCCACTGCCGCACAGGTGATGACGTCCAAGTTCCCGGCGTAACGCGGCAACCAGTCACCGAGCCCTTCCACTTCGATGGTCACCATGATGCGATCGCCGACGGCTACCGGCGGAACGACCACGCGATAGCCGGGCACATAGGAATTGATCCGCTTCTCCATGTGATCGACCGAGACGCGCAGCGCTTCCATGTCGATGTCTTCGGAGGCCGGCACCGCGATGGTGTTCCGCATGACGATCCCCGGTTCCGCGGGGTTGATGATGAGAATCGTCTTGGCGGTTTCCACCCGGGAGAATTCATGCGTGGCCTGCTGGGTGGTGAAGGCGTACTCGTCGATGTTCGCCCGCGTCGCGGGACCGACACTCGCCGACGAGCTGGCCGTGGCGATCTCCAGGTATTCCAGGGGGCCTTCGGAGGCCTCGCTGAAGCAGCGCGCGATGGGCACCGCGGCCTGTCCGCCGCAGGTCACCATGCTCACGTTCTGCTCGGTCAGGCAGTCCTCGAGGTTGAGGGCCGGAACGCAGAACCTACCGAGATGCGCCGGTGTGAGGTCGACGACCGGAATTCCCAGACCTTCGAGAATCTTCCAGTTGTGGACCGCGTCCTGGGCCGACGTCGCGTCGAAGACCAGGTCGATCCGGTCCGCGGCCTCGGCGACAGCGTCGATTCCACCGGCGGTCGTCGGGATTCCGCGGGAAACGGCGAGCTCGATACCCGGCGAGCTGGCACGCCGGCCGGCGAACAGTTCACACCGGAGATGGGGCGAGGCCAAAACCTTGAGCAGCAGGTCGCAGCCGATTTTTCCCGTGCCGATGATGGCCACGCGAAGAGGTTCAGTAAGGGCGTCTTCTTGTGCGTACATTCACCTGTCTCCATCCGCAGTCTCGATGCTGTGAACGTCAGGCCGTGTGGCCGACGAGATGAACCCAGAAATAGGCGGGTCGTACGGGTCGTTCAGATGCGGGTCGTTCAGATACGGGCCGTTCAGATACGGGCCGAACAGGGCACGCCGGGAACCGGGGCGACGGATTCGGCGCTCCAGCCGGCCCGCCCCAGCTCCAGGACGATCTGGCCGGCGTGCACCGCCGGCACGGCGAACGTGATGGCCAGGCTTCCTTCCTCCGTGGAGTAGCGCGGCACCACGTCCTCCGCCTCCACGTGAAGTGCCTTGAGTGCGTCCAGCAGGCGGATCAGCTGTCCAGGGCCCTCCGCTACCTGGACCTCCACGTGCGCCTGCCGGTCCGCGGCCTGCCATCCCCGGATCGCCGCCAGGCCGGCGGCTCCCCTGTTCAGCACGTCGACCATCGGCGCCAGGCTCCGGCTCCCGTCGTCCCGCGGTGCATCGGATACGTCGGATACGTCGGATACGTCGGATACGTCGTCGAGCGTGGTCAGCAGGGTCGTCAGGTCGTCCCTGAGCCCGCGGAGCACGCCCGCGACCGCCGGTGCGTTGGCCCGCAGGATGTCGCTCCAGAGCCCGGTGTCCCTGACGGCCATCCGCGTCACGTCGTGCAGCCCCTGCCCCGCGAGCCGAAACGATTCCCGCGAGCCGTGCTGGATGCGCGCGGCCATGAGGCTGGCCACCACATGCGGGGCGTGCGAGGTCAACGCCACCGCTTCGTCGTGGGCGCGGCCGTCCATGATCACCGGGACGGCCCCGCACATCGCGATCATTTCGAGCACCCGGTTCATCGCGTCCTGGGAGGTCGTCTCCGAGGGCGTCAGGACCCAGGACCGGTCCTCGAACAGATCCGCCCGGGCAGCCAGCGGACCGCACTGCTCACGGGCGGCGAGGGGATGCCCACCCACGTAACTGGAGGGCGTCGCCGCGGACTGCTGGACCTCCCCCGCCAGTTGCGCCTTCACGCTGGCGACGTCGGTGTAGGTCCGGGCCAGCCCTCGCGCCTGCAGCTTCGCGAGCACATCGCCGACCGCGCTCGGCGGTACGGCGATCACCGCCAGGTCGACCGGTTCGTCCGAGGCGCCCACCACTCCCGCGCCCAGCGCGGCAGCCGTGCGGGCGGCCACTTCCTCCTTGTCGAGCAGTTGCACCTTCACCCCGTGCCGGCTCACCGCCAAGCCGATCGATGTGCCGATCAGACCCGTGCCGACCACGGCCATCGTTCGTATCACCGTTACCCCCATCAGGCTCTGGACGTCCCCCGGCCACCACGGCCTCGTGCGGCCGTCGTCGTCCCTGCGACCGCCGACGACGTGGAAAGGCCGGCAGCGGAAAGGTCAGTAGCGGAACTCCGCCCAGTGCATTCCGTCGGCGGACGGCACGAGGCCGCCGTCGCGTATCGGGCCTTCCTCGTCGACGACCTCTCCCAGCGCGGCATGGAGCTGGATCTTGGCCCCCTCGTCCAGGACGGACTGGACGAGCGTCGAATCGAACAGATCGCGGTCCGTTCCGCTCTCGCCGGCCGGCTGGTCGGCCAGCTCGGAGAACTCCCGGAACGTGGACTCGCGCGGCTTCGCGTAGGAAGCGGCGTTGACCAGTGCGCCTTCGTGCGAAGCTCCGCCTCCGACCAGTTCGACAAAGGACTCGAGTCCGGGTGCCGAGCTGTTCGTGACCTTCTTCGCGGACCAGAAATAGGAGTCCTCGTCCCGGTGCATGTCGTAGAACGCCACCAGGAAGTCATGGAAGAGCGAGTACTCGTGCCGGTACCGTGCCTCGTACTCCTCGAAGCACTTCGTCTCGTCGAACTCCCCGCTCAGCACCGAGTTGATGGAGCGGGCGGCCAGCAGGCCGCTGTAGGTGGCGAGGTGCACGCCGGAGGAGAAGACCGGATCGATGAAGCACGCCGCGTCGCCCACCAGGGCCATGCCGGGGCGCCAGAACTTCTCCTGGCAGTACGAGTAGTCCTTGCGGACCCGGACCTCGCCGTAGGGTCCGCTCTCCACCCGGCGTGCGTCGGTCAGGTATTCCGCGATGAGCGGGCATTCCTCGATCAGGCCCATCAGGGCCTTTTCCCGGTCCCCCTGCACCCGGTCCAGGGACTCGCGCCGCAGTACGACGCCCACGCTGGTCAGCTGGTCGGTGAGCGGGATGTACCAGAACCAGCCGGCGTCGAAGGCGGCGCAGAGGATGTTGCCGGAGTTGGGTGCGGGAAGCCGCTTTCCGCCCTCGAAATACCCGAAGAGCGCGATGTTCTTGAAGAAGTCCGAGTAGTGCCGGCTGCCGCCGATCCGGCTCTGGATGCGGCTCTTGTTGCCCGAGGCGTCCACGACGAAGCGGCTGCGCACCTCGTGCCGCACTCCGTCGGCGTCGGCGTAGAGCACGCCGCAGACGCGGCCGTCCTCCTCGATGACGTCCACCACGGAGCTCTTCTCACGGACCTCGACGCCCTTGTCCCGTGCGTTGTCGAGGAGAATCTGGTCGAACTTCATCCGCTCGACCTGGTAGGCCAGCGAGGTCGGGCCGGAGAAGGTCTCGGAGACGGAGAAGGAGAACGTCCACGGCTCGGGGCTGCTCCCCCATCGGAAGGTGCCGCCGCGTTTGGGCATGAACGCGGCCTTCTCCAACGCGTCCGAGACACCGAGGAGTCTGCAGATGCCATGCACCGTCGAAGGCAGCAGGGACTCTCCGATCTGATACCGGGGGAACTCCTCCTTCTCCAGGAGCAGAACGCGGTGCCCCTGCATGGCCACCAGAGTGGACGCGGTGGAACCGCCCGGCCCACCACCGACGACAACGACATCGAACTCGTGGTCGTTCTTGTCCTGCATGGCATATCTCCTTCCATAGTTCTTTCAGGGGAACGCACATCCATCAACGCGCTGTCAGCCCCGCGTTCCGGCGACGAGCGTGCGCAAGGTTCGTGCGGCTGCCGGATCGGCGCAGCCAGCCAGGAGAAGGGCGTCCTCGAGTTCCGTCCGAAGGATGGAAAGCACCTGAGCGACTCCCCGCGCCCCGGCTGTGCTCAGTCCCCACAGCACCGGACGCCCGATCAGGACCCCGTCGGCGCCGAGCGCCAGTGCCCGCAGGATGTCGGTGCCGCTGCGGACGCCGCTGTCCATCAGGACCTGGCACTGCCCGCCCACCGAGCCGACCACCCACGGCAGTGCGGTGATGCTGGCGGGAGCACCGTCCAACTGGCGTCCACCGTGGTTGGAAACCACCACGGCGTCGGCCCCGAGCCGGACGGCCCGTTCCGCGTCCCGGGGATCGAGAATTCCTTTGATCACCAAGGGGAGCCGGGTCTGTTCGCGGATCCATTCCACGTCGGACCAGCTGAACGTGGGGTCGAAGGCGATGCTCGTGTGCGCGGCCACGGCCGACTCGCTGGGCCGGTGCGCGTGTGCCGCGGAGAGGCTGTCGGGCTCCAGGTTGGCACTGCGGATCCCGGAGGGGAGCGTGAACTCGTTGCGCAGGTCGCGCAGTCGGCGGCCCATGACCGGGACGTCCACGGTCACCATCAGCGCCTGGCACCCGACCTGCTCGGCGCGGCGCATCAGCTCGACCATCCGTCCGCGGTCGTGCAGCCAGTACAGCTGGAACCACAGGTCCGCGCCGACCTCGGCGATCTCCTCCAGCGAGCGGCTGCTGATCGTGCTCACCACGAAGGGCACCCGCGCCGCCAGAGCGCCCTCCGCGGCGGCGCGTTCACCTTCCGGGTGCAGCAGACACTGGTACGCCATCGGCGCGACCGCGAGAGGCAGTGCGGCCGAAGTGCCCAGCAGCCGCGCACCGGTGTCGGTCTTCTTGATGCCTGCCAACACCCGGGGCACCACTGACACGCTGTCCAGTGCGGCCCGGTTGGCGTCCAGGGTGGATTCCGTACCGCTGCCTCCGGCGATGAAATCCCATACCGCCGGCGCCAACCGTGCGGCGGCCGACTGTCGCAGGTCGTCCACGCACACGGGTCGCGTTTCCGTTCCGTCGGCCTGTGCCCCGGACCGCTGTGCCATTTCCTTCACTCCCCCGCTTCGGCCCGCTGCCGTTCGACTGCTTCGTAGAGCGCCTTGATGTTCCCGCTCCCGAAGGTTCGGGCGCCCATGCGCTCAATGACTTCCATGAAGAACGTGCGCTTCGGGTGGACCGAGGAAGTGAAGATCTGGAACAGCTGGCCGTCGTGGTCCTCGTCGACCAGGATGTCCCTTTCCTTCATCTCGGAGACGGAGTACTTGGCCAGGTCGACGGAGAGCAGCCGGTAATAGGCGTCCGGAGTGCTGAGGAAGGACACGCCCTGCGACTTGAGCAGACCCACCGACTCCACAATGCTGTCCGCGGTGAAGGCGATGTGCTGGACGCCGGCCCCGCCGTGATTCTTCAGAAACCCGTCTATCTGCCCGGGCTCCAGCGAGGTATCGGGTTCGATCAAGGTGAGCGTGACAGCACCGGAGCGGCTCTGGACCACCTTGGAGTCCATTGCCTGACTGCCCACCAGAATGCGCTCTTCGAAGATCATCTGGAAGTCCAGGACCTTTTCGTAGAACTCCACGGTGGGCCCGAGCTGGCCGGCTTCCAGGCAGACGGCGAAGTGATCGATCTCGCCGAGCCCGCTGTCGAACCGCGCGTCGGTCGGGGGAATCGGCGAGAAGCCGGGAAGTGCCCGTACGTCGCTGCCGGCCGGACGCTCCACGAAGGTGTGGATCACATCCCCGAACCCGCGGATCGAGGCGGTTGTCAGCCCGTCCCGCTCGGTCGGTTCCGCCACCGCCGCGGCACCCCGGCGCACCGCCTCGGCGAACAGTTCCCTGACGTCGGGCGTGGTGAGCGCGATGTTGGCCACCCCGTCACCATGCTGCGCGACATAGGCCGCCGCGGGGTGGTCGGCGCCCTGCGCCGACGTGAGCACCAGCCGGATCTGATTCTTGCCGAGCGCCACCGAACGGATGGGCGTGGCGGATTCCGCCGACCCGGAGGATCCGTGGCTGTTGAATCCGTAGCTGTTGAATCCGTAGTTGTTCTCGAACTGCGCTGCGGCCACCGCTGTGTCGTGCACATAGAACTCGACATGATCGACGAAGAGTCCGTCGAATACGGACGTGTTCGAATTAGTCATTTTCCTCACTATCCCGGTCGGCTGTGCGGACAGGAGCTGGGGTTCCGAGGTGACGCGGGTTCACGCCGTGGTGTGCATCTGCTGGACGAGGCTGTTCGGCCGCATATCCGTCCAGTTCGCGTTGATGTACTCGATGCATGAGGCGCGATCGCTGTCATGAACGACTGTCCAGCCGGCCGGCGCCTCGGCGAACTTCGGCCAGAGCGAGTACTGCTTCTCTTCGTTGATCAGTACGAGGTATTCCGCCTCGGGATTCTCGAAAGGATTGGTCATGACCTCGCTCCTTCTGTTCCGTGCAACCGCACAGGAAGTTGCTCATCCGTGACGTGCTGAAGGCATGAAGAATCAGCAGAGCAAAGAGGAAAGATCTCAGGATCTTGCACGATCCGGACTCGATGGCCCACAGGAAGAACCTGCGTCGGGCTCATCACTCTGCGGCACGGTCACCCTGTTCGAGTGACCCGGCGGCCTTCTGGAGCGAGGTTTGCACGCCCTGTCGGAGAATTCCAACCCGCTGTCAGCCGCGTCCAACGACCGGTGCGCACCCGAGGCACTCGCCGGCCGGAAAGCCTGCCGGGCCGGAAGGAGCGTCCATCTGCGGCACCGCCGCAGATGGACAGGTCCGCACGGTGCGCGGTGCGAGGGGACCGGTCCGGCGCCGTGACCGTGCCACCGTTGCGGGGGGGGCGGGCCGGGGGTCAGGCCGGGGGTCGGTCGGAGGATTGGCCGCTTGGGTCCTGGCCGGTGCGTGCCAACCTCATGAACGCGCTGGCCGACGATGTTCGCAGGTCCCGGCGATTGGCACCATGCGGCCCAGATGTTTCCTGCCAGCCCCAAGTCCTTACGAGCGGGGTGCGTGGAGAGGGAAGCTTTCTCCATCGCCACCGGGAAACGGCCGCCGAAAGAGCCGACTGCCCGGCGATCGACCCACGCCTCTCCCTTCAGGAGCACCGCCATGCCTCGTGCCGCCGCTGCCGTCGCCCTCGGTCTTCCGGCACCTTTCGTCAGCGCCGGTGAGACCGAGAGGCAGGTGCCCCGCGGAGCCGGACCGACCCACGTCACCGTCGGCTCCATGCCCGCCGGAGCGGCCGAGCAGGAGGCACCGCCATGGTCCCCGTAGTCGTCCGCATCGCCCCGCCCCCGCCGGCCGGGGGACTTGTCTCCACCGCCGCTTCGGTCGAAAGCATGATCTGGGCGGCCGCCCTGCCGCAGGACTGCTTGGAGCACCTGACGGTGGCACGGGACGACGAATACCTGAGCATCGTCGTCTTCGTCAAAGCACACGACCTGGCCCACGCCGAGGAGCAGGTCGACCGGCTCATGCAACGCACGCTGGGACAGGCCCCGCCGCTGGTCGGATGGGCTGTCACCGAGTGCACCGGTGCCGACCTCCGGAGGCCGCCGCAGTGAGAACGACGGACGCACCGACAGCAGACCCCCGACCCGAGAGCCTGATCCGACCGACCGGGTCCGGAGCGGAACCGCGCGAGCCGCGGTGTGCCGAGGTTCCCATCGACGCCCTGACAGCCGGCGAGTCACCCCGCTCCGCGGGCGAGGACGAGGAACACATCGTCGGCATGGCCGAGACCGAGGAGCAGCTTCCGCCCATCCTGGTGGACCGCCGCACCATGCGGGTCATCGACGGCAGGCACCGCCTCGCGGCCGCACGACTGCGGGGTCAACAGGCCATCTCCGTACGCTTCTTCGACGGGAGCGCCGACGACGCCTTCCTGCGCGCCGTCGAGGCCAACGTCACGCACGGGCTTCCCCTCTCCCAGGCCGATCGGTGCGCGGCCGCGGAACGGATCGTGGCAACGCATCCGCACCTGTCCGACCGATCCATCGCCCGGGCCTCGGGGCTCGGCGCCAAGACCGTGGCGGCGATCCGGCGGCGTTCGGGCGCCGGACCCCAGGAGAACATGCGGGTCGGCAGGGACGGCCGGGTCCGACCGCTGAACAGCCTGGAGGGCCGGCAGCGGGCGGCCGAGGTCCTGGCGGAGCATCCGCAGGCCTCGCTGCGCGAGGTGGCGCGGATCGCGGGGGTCTCGCCCATGACGGTGAGCGACGTCCGCAAACGCCTGGCGGCAGGCCAGGACCCCGGCGGCACGGGTGGGAAGCCGGATCCTCGGGATGTCATCGGCACCACCACAACGGCGCGGGAGCGGTCAACCTCGCCGCCCGCCTCGGTGGACAGTTCAGCGGTGCAGCTGTCACAGCCGCCGCAGGCGGACCCTGCGGCGGTGCTGGAGAAGCTGTGCCGTGACCCCGCCCTGCGCCAGCGGGAATCGGGACGCCACCTGCTGCGCCTGCTGCAGCACAACGCCATAGGGCAGAGCATGTGGGCCGATCTGGCCGACGCGGTACCGCCGCACTCCGGCGGCCTGGTGACGCACCTGGCCCGCCAGTACGCGGAGACCTGGACCGAGTTCGCGCAGGAGTTGGGCGAGCGGCTCCAGGACCTGAACAGTCAGAGGTTGAGCGGATGAGCTGCGGCCGCTCCCGGAAAGAGAGTGATGGGTAATGCGTGCTGCACATGCTGTTGTTGGCGCTGAAGGTCGGTCGTTCGGGTCGGGCGCGGCGTTGATCGGTGGTCCGTCGGTGCAGGCGGCTTTCGCCGCGCAGGTGCAGCGGTCGCCGCATGCGGTGGCGGTGCGGTGTGCCGGGCGGGAGTTGTCCTACCGGGAGCTGGACGAGCGGGCGAACCGGCTCGCGCACCGGCTGGTCGACCTCGGTGTGGGTCCGGAAGCGCCGGTCGCGGTGCTGATGGAACGCTCGGTGGACCTGGTCGCGGCCCTGCTGGCGGTGCTCAAGGCGGGGGCGTTCTATCTGCCGCTGCACAGCGCCAGCCCTCTGGAGCGGATGCAGTGGATCGTGGACGAGACGTCCGCACCCGTCCTGCTCGCCGACACGGGGATGCGTCAACGCGGCCTGCCCACCGCCCCCGTGACCGTAATCGTCGACGAGGACGCTGAGCTTGCCGGCCTGCCGGTCGACGATCCGAAGGTGGACTGCCTACCCGAGCAGTTGGCGTACGTGATGTACACCTCGGGTTCCACGGGCCGCCCCAAGGGCGTCGCGGTCACCCACCGCGATGTCCTCGATCTGACCGTGGACAGCATGTTCGGTGTGCCCGGCGCACACGAGCGGGTGCTGATGGTGGCTCCGTACGCGTTCGATCCCTCGACCTATGAACTGTGGGTGCCGTTGCTGCACGGTGGGCGGACGGTCGTCACGCCGGAGGGTGATCTGAGTGTGGCGACGCTGGCCCGTCTGATCGCCGACGAGGAGATCACCGGTCTCCAGGTCACGGCGGGGCTGTTCCGGGTGATGGCCGAGGAGGCCCCCACCTGCTTCACCGGGGTACGGGAAGTGATCACCGGCGGTGACGTGATCTCCCCGACCGCCGTCCGACGCGTGCTCCAGCACTGCCCCGACACCGTGGTCCGATCGACGTACGGCCCGACCGAGACCACCCTCTTCGCCGGCCAGGCCCCTTGGCGCGCGGGCGATGCGATACCCGCGCCGATACCCGTCGGCCGTCCGCTGGACGGCATGCGCGCCCACATCCTCGACGAGAACCTGTCGCAGGTTCCGGAGGGTGTGGCGGGCGAGCTGTATCTGGCCGGATCAGGCCTGGCCCGGGGGTACTTCGGACGCCCGGACCTGACCGCCGAACGGTTCGTCGCCGATCCCTTCGGACCGGCCGGCAGCCGCATGTACCGCACCGGCGACCTCGCCCGCTGGACTGGCGAAGGACTCCTGGACTTCGTGGGCCGCGCCGACGACCAGATCAAGATCCGCGGGTTCCGCATCGAACTCGGCGAGGTAGAGACGGCGCTGGGCCGCGTCCCGGGACTGGCGCAGGTCACGGTCATCGCCCGGGAGGACCAGCCCGGGGACAAACGGCTCGTGGCGTACGTCGTCGCCGAGCCGGACAGCGGCGGCGAGGTGGACGTCGAGAGCCTGCGCGGGCACCTGACCGGCGTGCTGCCGGAGTACATGGTCCCCTCCGCGTTCGTGGTCCTCGACCGGCTCCCGCTGACCACCAACGGCAAGCTGGACCGACGGGCCCTGCCCGCCCCCGAACTGCCCGCCACCGGAACCGGACGCGCCCCCCGCACCTCCCGGGAGGAAACCCTCTGCCGGCTCTTCGCCGAGATCCTGGGTGTGCCCGAGGTCGGCATCGACGACCACTTCTTCGAGCTGGGCGGGCACTCCCTCCTCGCCACCCGCCTCGTCAGCCGTATCCGCACCGCCCTCGGCGTCGAACTCCCGGTGCGGGCCCTCTTCGAGGCTCCCACCGTCGCCGTCCTCACCGACCGGGTGGCGGAGGCGAACGCGGCCAGGACCGCGTTGACCGCGATGGAGCGCCCGGAGCGGATCCCGCTGTCCCCCGCGCAGAACGGCCTCTGGTTCCTCAACACGCTGGAGAGGACACGTGCCACATACGTCCTGCCCCTCGCGGTACGGCTTACGGGGGACCTCGACCGAGCAGCGCTGGGCGCGGCGATCGCTGATGTGATCGGCCGGCACGAGAGCCTGCGGACGGTCTTCCCGGAGGTCGACGGGCAGCCCCGGCAGCGCATTCTGGAGCCCGGCCAGGTCCGCATCGAGCTACCGGTGGAGGAGGTCGAGGCCGGGGACCTGGAGGCGGCGCTGCGTGCCGCCGGTGGCACGGTCTTCGACGTCACTGTCGATCTGCCGCTCCGGGCCCGTCTGTTCACCACCGGTCCGGGCCATCACGTACTGCTTCTGGTGCAGCATCACATCGGCAGCGACGGCTGGTCGTTGGCTCCGCTGGCCCGGGACATCAGCGTCGCCTACGCCGCACGGTGTGCGGGTACGGCGCCGGTGTGGTCGCCGTTGCCGGTGCAGTACGCCGACTACACCCTCTGGCTGCGCGAGCTCCTCGGCGCGGAGGAGGACCTCCACTCCCTGGCCAGCAGGCAACTCGCCTACTGGAAAGAGACCCTGGACGGCATCCCCGACCAGCTCGAGCTCCCCTTCGACCGCCCCCGGCCCAAAGCCGCCGACCACCACGGCGACACCGTCCCCATCACCATCGACGCCGAACTCCACCACGCACTGCTCACCCTCGCCCAGAACACCGACACCACCCTGTTCATGGTGCTCCAAGCCGCACTCGCCACCCTCCTCGACCGACTCGGCGCCGGCACCGACATCCCCCTGGGAACCCCCGTCGCCGGACGCACCGACGAAGCACTCGACGACCTCGTCGGCTTCTTCGTCAACACCCTCGTCCTACGCAACGACACCTCCGGAAACCCCACCTTCCGCGAACTCCTCGCCCGCACCCGCGAAACCGACCTCGCCGCCTACTCCCACCAGGACATCCCCTTCGAACGACTCGTAGAAGCCATCAACCCCCAACGCTCACTCGCCCGCCACCCCCTCTTCCAGGTGATGCTGGCGTTGCACAGCAACGCGGCTCCCGCATTCGACCTGCCCGGTCTCTCGGCCGTCACCGAGGACCTCACCAGGGACGTGACCAGCTTCGATCTGACGTTCAACTTCTACGAGGTCACCGACGGCGCCGGAGCGCCCGCGGGACTCGACGGCTTCCTGGAGTTCCGCACCGATCTGTCCGACACGACCACCGCTGAGCGGTTCACCGAGGGTCTCCGGCGGCTGCTGGCGGCCGTCGCCGAGCACCCCGACCTGCCGATCGACGCCGCCGAACTGCTCTCCCCGGCCGAGCGGAGCGAACTGCTCGCCGAGGGGGCGGGGGATCCGGCTCCTGAACACCGGTTCTTCACCGACCTGTTCCAGGAGCAGGCGGCGCTCCGCCCCGACGCGCCCGCGCTGGAGCACGAGGGCGTCGTCCTCACCTACGCCGAGCTGAACACGCGGGCCAACCAGGTGGCCCACTGGCTGATCGGGCAGGGCGTCGGCTCCGAGCAACTGGTGGCGCTGGCCGTGCCCCGGTCGGTGGAGATGGTGGCGGCGCTGCTGGGCGTCCTGAAGGCCGGTGCCGCTTTCCTCCCCGTCGATCCGGGATACCCGGTGGACCGTATCGCCTTCATGCTGCGGGACGCCGCCCCGGTCCGTGTGCTCACGAGCCGGGAGGTTGCCGGGCGCCTCCCGCAGGGCGGCCCGGAGACCCTGGTCCTCGACGACCCGGCGGTCCTGGCCGGACTCGACGGCACCGATCCCACGGATGCCGTGCGGACCGCTCGCCTCCGGCCCGACCACCTCGCGTACACCGTCTACACGTCGGGCTCCACCGGCACCCCCAAGGGCGTGGCCGTCACCCACCGCGGTATCCGCGCGCTGGCCGCCACGCTGGCGGAGAAGTACCGGGTCCGGCCGGGCGACCGGGTCCTGCAGCTGGCCTCGATCAGCTTCGACATGGCGGTGGAGGACTTCCTCCGGGCGTTCTGCTTCGGCGCGACCCTCGTCGTCCCCGCGCCCGGCCCCCTGGTCGGGGACGCCCTCGGCGACTATCTGGAGCAGCGCCGGATCTCCTGTGCCGACATGCCTCCCAGCGTGCTCGCCACCCTGCCGGCCCGGAGCTTCCCCGACCTGCGTTTGCTGAGCGTCGGCGGCGAGGCGTGCCCCCCTGCGCTGACCACGCGCTGGGCGGCCGGACGGCGGATGCTGAACCTCTACGGGCCCACCGAGTCGACGATCTCGGCGACGGCCAGCGAGCCGCTGTCCGGCACCGGCCCGTCCGCGGCCACCCCCATCGGAGCACCGGTGCGGGGCACCCGGGTGTACGTCCTGGACGAGCGGCTGCGGCTGACACCCCGAGGGGTGCCGGGCGAGCTGTACATCGCCGGTGACGGCCTGGCCCGCGGATACCTGCGTCGTCCGGGGCTGACGGCGGAGCGGTTCGTCGCCGATCCCTTCGGACCGGCCGGCGGCCGCATGTACCGCACCGGCGACCTGGTGCGGTGGCGTGACGGCCAGTTGGAGTTCGTGGCCCGGGTCGACGACCAGGTCAAGATCCGCGGCTTCCGCATCGAACTGGGCGAGATCGAGGCCGTACTGGGCCGTCATCCGGCGGTGTCGCAGGTCGCGGTGGTGGTGCGGGAGGACCTGCCGGGCGACAAGAGCCTGGTGGGCTATGTGGTGGCCGAGCCCGGTAGCGGCGCGGTGGGCGCGGACACCCTGCGCGTTCATGTCGGCGCGTCGTTGCCGGAGTTCATGGTTCCTTCGGCGTTCGTGGTGCTGGACCGGCTGCCGTTGACCGCCAACGGCAAGCTGGACCGGCGTGCGCTGCCCGCGCCCGTGTACGAGGCGGAGGCGGGCGGTCGTGGTGCGCGCACTCCCCAGGAGGAGATCCTGTGCGGGCTGTTCGCGGAGGTCCTGGGCGCGCCGACGGTGGGCATCGACGACAGCTTCTTCGAGCTGGGCGGGCATTCCCTGCTGGCGGCCCGGCTGATCAGCCGCATCCGGTCGGTCCTGGGGGTCGAGCTGCCGGTGCGGACCCTGTTCGAGGCCCCGACGGTCGCCGCCCTGACGGCTCTGGTCGCGAAGGCGGATTCGGCCAGGCCCGCGTTGACGGTGATGGAGCGCCCGGAGTCGGTGCCGCTGTCGCCGGCGCAGAACCGGCTGTGGTTCCTGAACGAGCTGGAAGGGGCGAGTGCCACCTACAACGTTCCGGTGGCGTTCCGGATCACCGGTGACCTGGACGCGGAGGTCCTCGAACGGGCGCTGAACGATGTGGTGGCGCGGCACGAGAGCCTGCGGACGGTGTTCCAGGAGATCGACGGAGACCCGGTCCAGGTCGTGCTGGGCGCGGATGCCGTCGATCTGCCGCTGCACCGTGCCGACTGCGGCGCGGACGAGTTGCCCGTTCTGCTGCGCGCGGCAGGGCAGTCCGTCTTCGACCTGTCCGCCGAACCTCCGGTCAGAGCCACGTTGTTCACCGTCGGCCCGACGGACCGGGTGCTGTTGCTGCTCATGCACCACATCGCCAGCGACGGCGCCTCGGTGGGGCCGCTGGTGCGTGACCTGGAGGTCGCGTTCCGGGCCCGGCTCCAGGGGCTCGCGCCCTCGTGGCCGGCGCTGCCGGTGCAGTACGCGGACTACACGCTGTGGCAGCGTGAGCTCCTCGGCGCGGAGGACGACCCCGACGCACTGGTGAACAAGCAACTGGCCTTCTGGACCAAGGCGTTGGACGGCATCCCGGACCAGCTCGACCTGCCCTTCGACCACCCCCGGCCGCAGGTGGCCAGCTACCGCGGCGACATGGTCCCGGTCCGCATCGACCCCGAGGTGCACCGCGCGGTCGTCGACCTGGCCCGGAACACGAACACCACGGTGTTCATGGTGCTCCAGGCCGCCGTCGCCACCCTGCTGAGCCGATGGGGTGCGGGATCGGACATCCCGATCGGCACTCCGAGCGCGGGACGCACCGACGAGGCCCTCGACGATCTGGTCGGTCTGTTCCTCAACACGCTCGTGTTGAGGAACGACACCTCCGGGAACCCCACCTTTCTGGACCTTCTGGAACGGGTCCGCAAGACCGCCCTGACCGCCTACGTGCATCAGGACGTGCCGTTCGAGCGTGTGGTCGAGGCCGTCAATCCGACGCGCTCACCGGCCTGGCATCCGCTCTTCCAGGTCATGGTGGTCCTGCAGAGCGCCGGGGGACACGAGCTCTCACTGCCCGGCGTACTGACGGAGACCGAAGAGATCGTCAGTACCCGCACGGCCAAGTTCGATCTCGGCTTCATCCTCAGCGAGCACCATGAGGCCGACAACGGTCCGGCCGGGCTCCTCGGGATGCTGGAGTACAGCACCGACGTCTTCCGGAAGGACACGGCCGAACGGCTGGTCTCCCAGCTGGTACGGGTGCTGGCACAGGTCAGCACCGCTCCGGACCGCCGGATCGGTGAAGCGGACCTCCTGGCCCCGGCCGAGCGTGTGCGGTTGTTGGAGGAGTGGGCGGGGGCGGAGCCCGGTGAGGGGCTCGGCGCCGGTTCGGTGCAGGCGGCTTTCGCCGCGCAGGTGGTGCGGTCGCCGGATGCGGTGGCGGTGCGGTGTGCGGGACGGGAGTTGTCCTACCGGGAGCTGGACGAGCGGGCGAACCGGCTGGCGAACCGGCTGGTGGGTCTCGGTGTGGGTCCGGAAGCGCCGGTCGCGGTGCTGATGGAACGCTCGGTGGACCTGGTCGCGGCCCTGCTCGCGGTGCTCAAGGCGGGGGCGTTCTACCTGCCGCTGCACAGCGCAAGCCCTCTGGAGCGGATGCAGTGGATCGTGGACGAGACGTCCGCACCCGTGCTGCTCGCCGATGCGGGGATGCGTCAACGCGGCCTGCCCACCGCCCCGGTGACCGTGATCGTGGACGGGGACGAGACGCTTGCCGGCCTGCCCACCAGTGATCCGGGGGTGGAGTGCCAGCCGGAGCAGTTGGCGTACGTGATGTACACCTCGGGCTCGACGGGCCGCCCCAAGGGCGTCGCCATCACCCACCGCGACATCCTCGACCTGGCCGACGACAGCATGTTCGGTGTGCCCGGCGCACACGAGCGGGTGCTGCTCCTCGCCTCGTACGCCTTCGATCCCTCGACCTACGCCTTCTGGATACCGCTCCTGCACGGCGGACGCACCGTCATCACCCCCGAAGGCGATCTGAGCGTCGCCGAACTGGCCCGCCTGATCACCGACGAGAAGATCACCGGACTGGACATCACCGCGGGCCTGTTCCGGGTCATGGCCGAGGAAGCCCCCACCTGCTTCACCGGCGTACGGGAAGTGATCACCGGCGGTGACGTGATCTCCCCGACCGCGGTGCAGCGGGTGCTCCAGCACTGCCCCGACACGGTGGTGCGGGGTGCCTACGGCCCGACCGAGACCACGCTCTTCGCCAGTCAGTCTCCCTGGCGTACGGGCGATGCGATACCCGCGCCGATACCCGTCGGCCGTCCGCTGGACGGCATGCGCGCCCACATCCTCGACGAGAACCTGTCACTGGTCCCGGCAGGTGTGGCCGGGGAGCTGTACCTGGCCGGATCAGGCCTGGCCCGGGGGTACTTCGGACGCCCGGACCTGACCGCCGAACGCTTCGTCGCCGATCCCTTCGGACCGGCCGGCAGCCGCATGTACCGCACCGGCGACCTCGCCCGCTGGACCGGCGAAGGACTCCTGAGCTTCGTGGGCCGCGCCGACGACCAGGTCAAGATCCGCGGCTACCGCATCGAACTCCGTGAGATCGAAGCCGTACTGGGGCGCTTCCCGGGGCTGGCGCAGGTGGCAGTGACGGCCCGGGAGGACCAGCCCGGAGACAAGCGGCTCGTGGCCTACGTCGTCGCCGAGACCGGCACCGACGCCCCGGACACCGAGGCCCTGCACACCCACACCACCGGCCTGCTGCCGGAATACATGGTCCCCTCCACCTACGTGGTCCTCGGCCAACTGCCCCTGACCACCAACAACAAGGTCGACTACCGCGCCCTGCCCGCCCCCGAACTGCCCACCACCGGAACCGGACGCACCGCCCGCACCCCCCAGGAGGAAACCCTCTGCCTGCTCTTCGCCGAGACGCTCGGCATGCCCCAGGTCGGCATCGACGACAACTTCTTCGAACTCGGCGGACACTCCCTCCTCGCCACCCGACTCGTCAGCCGCATCCGCACCACCCTCGGCATCGAACTCCCGGTACGGGCCCTCTTCGAAGCCCCCACCATCGCCACCCTCGTCCAGCGGCTGGACCGGGCTCCCGGGAGCTCGTCCGCGGACTCCTTGGGGGTCCTGCTCCCTCTGCGGGCCGAAGGTGACCTCAACCCGCTGTTCTGTGTCCATCCGGCGATCGGGCTCAGCTGGGCGTACTCCGGCCTCCTGCGCCATGTGGACCGTCGACAGCCCCTCTACGGTCTGCAGGCCCGGGCCTTCAGCGAGCCCGACGCCCCGGCGCCCGGGCTGGAGGAGATGGTCGAGGACTATCTGAACGAGATCCGGACGGTTCAGCCGTCCGGCCCGTACTCCCTCCTGGGCTGGTCCTTCGGCGGCATCGTGGCTCACGCCCTCGCGGTCCGCCTCCAGGAGGAAGGCGAGGAAGTCGCCCTGCTGGCCATGATGGACAGCTATCTGCCCACCGACGGCTGGGAGAGCGAGCGACTGTCGTACGACAGCCCGGAGGTCCTCAGTGCCGTCGCCGAGTCCGTCGGACACGACCCGGCATCCCCTGAAAGCCCTCTCGCCGGGCTCGGCGCGGAAGAATTCTCGTCCCTGCTCAGAGTCTTCGTGGATATCGCCAATCTGAGCGATCACATCACCGCCGGCAAATTCATGGGCGACATACTCTTCTTCGCCGCGGCGGCCGAAAAGGCGGACGGTGAACTCACGCCCGACGTCTGGTCCCCGCATGCCACCGGTCGAGTCGAAGTGCACGCGATCGACTGCACGCACGGGGCCATGACCCAGCCCCGCCCACTATCCGAAATAGGACGGGTACTGGCCACGAAGCTGGCCGACCCCGGAATGCAGACCTCACTCCCTGTCACGCCGTAGCCACCCCCATTCACTCTCAGGAGAATCGTGAATTTCATCAAGAAGAACAAGGAGCCCCAGCCTCCCCTGGGCAGCAACTTCAACAAGGTGTGGGGGGCCATGATCGGCTCCTCCCTGGGCGATGGCATTCAGTTGGCCGCGCTTCCTCTGCTGGCGATCCAACTGACCACTGACCCGCTGCTCATCGGTGCGGTCGGCGCCATCGGCATGCTGCCCTGGCTCCTGCTCGGGCTGCCGGCCGGAGCGCTGGTGGACCGGTGGGACCGGAGGAAGGTGATGCTGAATTCGGACATCATCCGGTTCGCCGTCATCTCCCTGCTCGCGGTCGCCGTCATGACCGACAACGCGAGCATCCTGCTGCTGATCGTGGCGGGATTCACCATGGGATGTGGAGACGTCTTCTTCGACATCTCCGCACAGTCCGTCATGCCGGTGGTCACGTCCGGGGACCAGGCGCTCATTCGGGCCAACAGCCGGGTCTCCGCGGCCCAGATCAACGGTGAACAGCTCGCGGGTCCCCCGCTCGGCGGTTTCCTCTTCTCGATGTCCCGTTCCGTGCCCTTCGTGGCCAACGCGCTGTCCTACTTGATCAGCGCCATTTTCGTGGCTTCGCTCAAGGGCGACTTCGGGAACGCGCCGACCGCCGAGCCGGCCCGCCGAAACCTTCGCGCCGAGATCGCGGAAGGCCTGCGCTGGCTGCTGAAGCACCGCGTCCTGCGCACGCTGGCCGCCACCGCCGCCGTCGGCAACCTCGTCTTCACCGCGAAGATGGCACTGCTCGTCCTGCTGGCCAAGGATCAGCTCGGCCTCGGTGAGATCGGCTACGGGCTCCTGCTGAGCTCCACCGCGGTCGGCGCCTTCATCGGCAGCTTCCTGGCTTCCTCGATCTCCAAGAGGATCCAGGTCGGCACCATGCGGTGCGTCGGCATGACCGTCGAGGGGCTGGCGATCGTCGGGCTCGGTCTGAGCGAGGACCCCTGGGTCGCCGGCGCGATGATGGCCATCGTCGGCCTCTCCATGAGTGTCCAGATCGTCGTCGTCGGGTCGCTGCGCCAGCGTCTCGCCCCTGCGGCGATCCGTGGCCGTGTGCTCTCCGCCAGCCGGTTGATCTCCCTCCTGGGAGCCCCCTTCGGCGGTGTCCTCGGCGGCTTCCTCGCGGGTGCGATCAGTCTGCAGGCACCGTTCATCCTGGGCGGCCTCCTGATGGTGCTGGTGGCCCTGGCCAGCCTGCCCGCCCTGAGCAACCGCTCCATCCAGAAGGCGATGGAGGAAGCCTCCGCGACCGCTGAGGCCGAAGAGCCTCCCGCCACGGCAGCGGCCCAGGGCACGTCGAAGTAGTCGCGGGATCGCCGGTCCCCCTAGGAATGCGAGGTTGCATGAACGACAGCGGAGTGGAACTCCTGGCCGCCGACCTGAGCACGGATCGACTGCACACTGCGCTCCGGGATCCGGCGCTCGCCTCCATGAACTTCCTGAACGAGGTGGCCAACCGGTTCCCCGAGAGCATTTCGCTCGCCCCCGGCCGGCCCAGTGAAGATTTCTACGACGTCGAGGATCTTCCCCGGTATCTCCGGATCTTCTGCGACTACCTCGCGACCGAGAAGGGCGCGGACGAAGCACTCGTACGCCGCACGCTTTTCCAGTACGGCCGGACCAAGGGCATCATTTCCGACCTGCTCGCCCGGCATCTCTCCTGTGACGAGGGCATCGACGTCGACCCGGAGTCGATCGTCGTGACGGTCGGCTGCCAGGAGGCGATGTTCCTGGTACTCCGCGCTCTGCGCGTGGACGAGCGGGACGTCGTGCTTTCGGTCTCGCCGGGCTACGTCGGACTGACCGGCGCGGCGAGGCTGGTGGACATGCCCGTCTGGCCGGTACGGGAGAACGAGCACGGAATCGACCTCGACCACCTGGTCGAGCAGATAGAGGCGGTGCGGGCCGCGGGCAAGCGGCCGCGCGCCTTCTATCTCGTCCCGGACTTCGCCAATCCCTCCGGCGCCAGCCTCGACCTGGAGACCAGGCAGAAACTGCTCGGCATCGCGGCCGAGTACGACCTGCTGCTCCTCGAGGACAATCCGTACGGTCTGTTCCAGTCCGAGGGCGGTACGCGGCTGCCCACACTCAAGGCCCTCGACACTTCACGACAGGTGATCTATCTCGGCTCGCTCTCCAAGACCTGCTTTCCCGGGGCCAGGATCGGCTTCGTCGTCGCGAATCAGCACGTGGCCGGCGCGGACGGGGAGTCCACGCTCTTCGCGGACGAGCTGTCGAAGATCAAAAGCATGGTCACCGTCAACACCCCGCCCGTGGCCCAGGCCGTAGCGGGAGGAAGTCTGCTGGAGCACGGCTGCAGTCTGGTCGAGGCGAACACCCGGGAAATCCAGCTCTACAGCCGAAATCTTCGGCTGCTGCTGGCGGGGATGGACCGACGGTTCCCGCAGGGCGGGAACCACCGGGTCTCCTGGAACACGCCCGGCGGTGGATTCTTCGTGGTGGTCACCGTTCCGTTCACCGCCGACGAAGCCGCACTGGAATACGGGGCCGACAAGTACGGCGTGCTGTGGACGCCCATGAGCCATTTCTACGACGGCAGCGGCGGCGAAAATCAACTGCGTCTTTCGGTGAGCGTGGTTTCGCCGGACGAGATCGAAACCGGACTGGACCGCCTGGCGATGCTGATCGCCGACCTTTCCGACAAGGAAATACCTACACAGTAGTCACCAGTTACGAAGTCCAGGAGATTTCCATGCCGAATACAGGCACATTCACCGACGACCTCTACAGCGTGAACCTGACGGACCCGAGCACCTTCCTGCGCCCCGACATGGAAGATTTCTGGCGGCACGTCCGGGCCGAGGAGCCCGTTTATCTGCACCCGGCCACGGACAGCGGGCCGCCGTTCTGGGTGGTGTCCCGGCATGCCGACGTCCTGACCGTTCTCCAGGACCCCGAGCACTTCAGTTCGCGGTCCGGGAACATGCTGTCCTCGCTGCACAAGCCCGGCGGGGACCCGGCGGCCGGCATCAACCTGGCGCTCACGGATGCGCCGCGCCACAACGCCATGCGGACGATCCTGCTGAAGGCGTTCAGTCCCCGGACCCGCAAGATGGTGACGGACAAGCTGCAGCAGAGGGTCGACCAGCTCCTCGGCGGCGCCGCCGGCACCGGGACCTTCGACTTCGCCAAGGAGGTCGCGGACGTGGTCCCCATGGGGACGATCTGCGATCTCCTCGGCTTTCCGCCGGAAGACCACAAGTACCTGCTCGATCTGAGCCGGGACGCGCTCAGCACGGACGAGGAAGGGCAGAGCGAGGAGGACTTCTGGCTCTCCCGCAACGAACTCCTCGTCTACTGCCAGGAGATCATCGAGGCCCGGCGCGAGGATCCGCAGGACGACCTGATCAGCGCCATGGCCACCTGCGAGATCAACGGTGAGCCGATGACCGACGACGAGGTGGTCGTCAACTGCTACGGGTTCATCCTCGCGGGAGACCACACCAGCCGCCTGGCCATGGTCGGCACCCTGCTCGCCTTCTCCCAGCACCCCGACCAGTGGCAGGCGTTGAAGGAGGGCCGCGTCCCGATAGCCGCCGCGGTCGAGGAGATCCTGCGCTGGACGACTCCGTCGATGCACATGGGCCGTACCGCGACGGCCGATGTCACGGTCGGCGGCCGGACGATCCGCGAAGGCGACCACGTCATCCTCTGGAACACCTCCGCCAACCGTGACGAGGCCACCTTCCGGGATCCGCAGAGTTTCGACCTGGCGAGGACCCCCAACAAGCACCTGAGCTTCGGGTCAGGCCCGCACTTCTGCTTCGGCTCGTACCTCGGGCGGGCCGAGATCACCGCCGTGCTGAAGACCCTCTGCGGCAGCGTGGACCGGATCGAGCTCATGGGTGATCCCAAGCCGCTCTACTCGACGTTCCTCCGCGGATACAGCAGCCTGCCGGTCTCCCTCACTCCCGGTGGATCCATTGCGGGATGACCGGCCTTTCCTTCCTGTCGTTCCGGATCACGGACATTCCGTTCAACTCGAGGAGTAAGTGCAGTGACTGAGGTCGAGATACCAGTCCCTCATGCGGATGTTTCCCCCCTCCACCTGCTGAAGGCGGAGCAGCTGCCCGCCTCGAGAAGCACCATCGCCGGCATGATGAACCAGCGGACCGCGGACGCTGTACGGACCGTCGTCGACATCACCGGGCAGGTCTCCGACCGGAAGGCGTTGGCCGCCGTCGACGCGGCCCTGGCCTGCCTGTCCGCACCGGCCGTCCCCACCGAGTACACCGACGCGGAGCGGCGTTCGCTGGCGGAGGACCTGTACGAGGAACACGACCTCTTCTTCGGCGCGATCAGGGTCACCGGCAATCCGGTGGAGACGTTCGCCCGCACCGTGCTCGAAGCCCTCCGCAGCCATCTCCACGACGCCCTTTCGGCCGGATCGGGCCTCTGCAGCGGTGAACGGGCGCAACTGCGTGAGGCGTTCCTGGTTCCTTTCCACGCGTTGTGGCGTACCGGGGTGGCCGGCACACCGTTCGCGTACGCGGCGCGCGCCCGCACGCCGGGGACGGACCCGGGCGCCGGGGTCGACGACGTGCAGGTCGACCCCCTGGTCCGCTGGCGCCTCGGTCACCAGGTGTTCTTCGCGCTCATCCAGGCGCTGATCGTGTCGGTCGGCTGTCTCGAGGAATCCCTCAGGGACGACGCGGAGGACGTCGAGGGCGCCTGCCGGCTGCTCGAGGACGCCACAGCGCTGATGACCGGGTCCGGTACGGCGATGCGGTACGCCGGCGATTTCACCCGCACCCACTACACGGACGCCGTACGTCCCGCGATGATGCCGCCGCACATCAACGCCAAGTTCAGCGGTCTGCAATTGCGTGACCACCGGGTACTGCTCAAGTTGATCAGCCGGGTCAAGCCGTTGCTCGCGTCGCCCGCCCCGGCCGTCGACAAGTCGTACGGGCTGCTCCTCGACGCGATGTCGACGGCCTACGACGCACACATCTCGGTCTGTTCGAGGTTCGGCGGCGATCGCGAATCGAGTCTCCGCACGCCCGGCTCCCCGGTTCCCGCGGCGAAGGTTCTCGAGCGGTTCCGCGACCGGCGGGTCAGGGCCGCCACGCCGGACCGGCCGGCGGAGTCCGGTGATCCTCGACCGGGTCCTGGGCACTGAGCGGCGCGGCCGGGCCGGACAGCTCCGGCGCCGGCTCTCACCGACAGTGGGGCTAGCCCCACGGAATGCGGGGGCTAGCCCTACTGTCGGCGGTTCCCCGGCTCCGTACCGTGGTGGGCATGGAAGCCCGTGACCCCGAGCTCAAGAAGGAGCTCGCCGCCACCCTCCAGGCCCGTGGCGAGCTCGGCGCGGAGTACGAGACCGCGCTCATCGACTCGTTCCTGGAGAAGGTCGAGCAGCGCCTCGACACCACGCTCGACCGCCGGGTCCGCCGTCAGCTCGCCGAGCAGCAGACGACCGTCGCCCGGGGTGCGGCGCGTCCGGCGGAGCCGGGGAGCTTCGCGGAGCGGCACGGCCTGGGAATCGTCTCGATGATCATGGCGATCCCGTTGTCCGCGATCGGCGTCGCGAACGCCGGGATCGAGGGGCTGATCGTGGCCTGGCTCGGCATCGTCGGCGTCAACGCGTTCCAGGCGGCGCGGGATGGCGGTCTGTTCCGCCGCCGGGACGAGCGTGACCGGCGCGCGCCGTCCGACTGGAAGGACTGAGCCCGCCGCCGAGGACTCCCGGGGCACGGCAGGGGCCCCGGAACACGACAGCGCGGCCGGACCCACGGGGGAGTCCGGCCGCGCCGGTGTGTGCGGAAGTATGTCGCGGGGACCGCCGCACCCCCGGTCGCCCGGGGGGCGGGACGACGACGGTCCCCGCGAGGGACGCGGTCCGGGTCAGGGCCGGATACCCGCGTCCGGGCGACGGTGGAGGTCCGGGAGCCGCTCCGTAGTCCGGTGTCGCCGTTCTGGGTGCCGGCGGGTTTCCCTGCCGACACCCACCAATGTGCCGGAGCCGTGTTAAGCGGGTGCTGCGCGGACATGACGCGCTCGTACCGTTTTCGCGAAGCCCCGCCCCGAGGCGTCCTCCCGGACCGTCAGGCCTTCGCCGTACCCGCGTCCTTGGCGAGGAACGCCAGCAGGTCCTGCCTGCTCACGACGCCCTTGGGCTTGCCCTCGACGAGCACGATCGCCGCGTCGGCCCCGTTCGTGCCGCTGAGCACGGCCATCAGGTCCTCGACCGGTTCGCCGGAGCCGACCTGCGGCAGCGGCGCCGACATGTGCTTCTCCAGCGGGTCGGTCAGCGAGGCGCGCTGGGTGAACAGCGCGTCCAGCAGCTGCCGCTCCACGACGGAGCCGATGACCTCGGCGGCCATCACGTCCGGGTGGCCGGCGCCCGGCTTCACGATCGGCATCTGGGAGACGCCGTACTCGCGGAGCACGTCGATGGCCTCGCCGACCGTCTCCTCCGGGTGCATGTGGACGAGGGAGGGCATCGGGCCCTCCTTGAAGTCCAGGACCGCGCCGACGTTGGCGGAGGTGCCGGTGTTCTCCAGGAAGCCGTAGTCGGCCATCCACTCGTCGTTGAAGATCTTGCTGAGGTAGCCGCGCCCGCTGTCGGGGAGCAGCACCACGACGACGTCCTCGGGGCCGAGCCGCTTGGCGACCTCCAGGGCGCCGACGACCGCCATGCCGCAGGAGCCGCCGACGAGCAGCCCCTCCTCCTTGGCGAGCCGGCGCGTCATCTGGAAGGAGTCCTTGTCGGACACCGCGACGATCTCGTCGGTGACGTTGCGGTCGTAGGCGCTCGGCCAGAAGTCCTCGCCGACGCCCTCGACCAGATACGGACGGCCGGAGCCGCCGGAGTAGACCGAGCCCTCCGGGTCCGCGCCGATGACCTGGACCGCGCCGTCGCTGATCTCCTTGAGGAAGCGCCCGGTGCCGCTGATCGTGCCGCCGGTGCCGACGCCCGTGACGAAGTGGGTGATCTTCCCCTCCGTCTGCTCCCACAGTTCGGGACCGGTGGTCTCGTAGTGCGAGCGCGGGTTGTTCGGGTTGGAGTACTGGTCCGGCTTCCAGGCGCCCGGCGTCTCGGTGACCAGCCGGTCGGAGACGTTGTAGTACGAGTCCGGGTGCTCGGGGTCGACGGCGGTGGGGCAGACGACGACCTCGGCGCCGTACGCGCGCAGCACGTTGATCTTGTCCGTGGACACCTTGTCCGGGCAGACGAAGATGCACTTGTAGCCCTTCTGCTGGGCGACGATGGCGAGGCCGACACCGGTGTTGCCACTGGTCGGCTCGACGATCGTGCCGCCGGGCTTCAGCTCTCCGCTCTGCTCGGCGGCCTCGATCATGCGCAGCGCGATGCGGTCCTTCACCGACCCGCCGGGGTTGAAGTACTCGACCTTGGCCAGGACCGTCGCCTGGATACCTGCCGTGACGTTGCGCAGCCTCACCAGCGGGGTGTTGCCGACAAGACTGATCATCGAATCGTGGAATTGCACCGTGTACTCCGGGATCTCCGAGATGGTCCGGCCCAGAGTATGCGTACAGGACGGACTCCGCGTACGGAAAGGAGTACGCGGAGCCCCTCGCGGGGCAGGTAGGTAGGTGTACGGCTGTACGGCGAGGAGGAGGTGGACCGGACTGTGTCGAGAGCAAGGGTGGCACGGCGGATCGCGGCGGGCGCGGCCTACGGCGGTGGCAGCATCGGGTTGATCGGTGCGGCGGCCGTGGGCGTGTTCCTGGCGGAGGTCCAGCTCGCGAAGAGGCAGGTCGGCGGCGGGACGGCGCCGGTTCCGCCGAGCGCGGACGGACGGTACGGGGTGGCGTTCGCCGGGCCGAACGACCCGATGCGGCTCGGGATGCTCGGGGATTCGACGGCCGCGGGGCAGGGGGTGCGGCGGGCCGGGCACACCCCGGGGGCGCTGCTCGCCTCGGGGCTCGCGGCGGTGGCCGAGCGGCCGGTGGATCTGCGGAACGTGGCCCTGCCGGGGGCCAGGTCGGACGATCTGGAGCGGCAGGTGTCGCTGCTGCTCGCGGATCCGGCGCGGGTCCCGGACGTCTGCGTGATCATGATCGGGGCGAACGACGTCACGCACCGGATGCCCGCGACCCAGTCGGTGCGCTGTCTGACGACGGCGGTGCGCAGGCTGCGGACGGCGGGGGCGGAGGTGGTCGTCGGGACCTGCCCGGACCTGGGCACGATCGAGCCGGTCTACCAGCCGCTGCGCTGGCTGGCCCGGCGGGTGAGCCGGCAGCTGGCGGCCGCGCAGACGATCGGGGCGGTGGAGCAGGGCGGGCGCACGGTGTCGCTGGGCGATCTGCTGGGCCCGGAGTTCGCGGCGAACCCGCGTGAGCTGTTCGGCCCGGACAACTACCACCCCTCCGCCGAGGGCTACGCCACGGCGGCCATGGCGGTGCTGCCCACCCTGTGCGCGGTGCTGGGCCTGTGGCCGGAGACCGACCGGCTGGACGGCGCACGCCGCGAGGACATCCTCCCGGTGGCCAAGGCGGCGTCCCAGGCGGCCCGGGAGGCCGGTACGGAGGTCACGGGGGCCCGCGCCCCCTGGGCGCTCCTCAAGCACCGCAGGCGGCGGCGTCTGCCCGCCTCCACGGAACCCACCCCGCACACGCACCCGGACGCCGCGCACGGTCACGCGTAGGGGCTCGCGGGCCCGGACAGCAACCCACAAGCCTGAGCAAGCGCTTAGAAAAGAGTCCCGCATCACACGGCCTGCCGGGTGACCGTGGCGATACGTCCGGGTAACTTCCAGAGGAGTTCCGCCCGTCCACACAGCCTTCCAGCCCCTTGGAGCCGCGTGATGCCCGAAGCCGTGATCGTCTCTGCCGCCCGTTCGCCGATCGGCCGCGCCTTCAAGGGGTCCCTGAAGGACCTGCGCGCGGACGACCTGACCGCCACGATCATCCAGACCGCGCTGGCCAAGGTCCCCGAGCTGGACCCGAAGGACATCGACGACCTGATGCTGGGCTGCGGTCTGCCCGGCGGCGAGCAGGGCAACAACCTGGGCCGCATCATCGCCGTGCAGATGGGGATGGACCACCTTCCCGGCTGTACGGTCACCCGCTACTGCTCCTCCTCGCTGCAGACCAGCCGGATGGCGCTGCACGCGATCAAGGCGGGCGAGGGCGACGTCTTCATCTCGGCCGGCGTCGAGATGGTGTCCCGCTTCACCAAGGGCAACTCCGACAGCCTGCCGGACACGCACAACCCGCTGTTCGCCGAGGCCGAGGCGCGCACCGCGGCCCGCGCCGAGGAGTCCGGCGCGAGCTGGCACGACCCGCGTGAGGACGGCATCGTCCCGGACGCGTACATCTCGATGGGGCAGACGGCGGAGAACCTGGCCCGGTCCAAGGGCGTCACCCGCCAGGACATGGACGAGTTCGGCGTACGGTCGCAGAACCTCGCCGAGGAAGCCCTGAAGAACGGCTTCTGGGAGCGGGAGATCACCCCGGTCACCACCCCCGACGGCACCGTCGTCTCCAAGGACGACGGCCCGCGCGCGGGCGTCACCCTGGAGGGCGTGCAGGGCCTGAAGCCGGTGTTCCGCCCCGACGGCCTGGTCACCGCGGGCAACTGCTGCCCGCTCAACGACGGCGCCGCGGCCCTGGTGATCATGTCCGACACCAAGGCGCGCGAGCTGGGCCTGACCCCGCTGGCCCGGATCGTCTCCACCGGTGTCTCCGGCCTCTCCCCCGAGATCATGGGTTACGGCCCGGTCGAGGCCAGCAAGCAGGCGCTGAAGCGGGCCGGCCTGACCATCGACGACATCGACCTCGCCGAGCTCAACGAGGCGTTCGCCGCCCAGGTCATCCCCTCCTACCGGGACCTCGGCCTGCCGCTGGACAAGGTCAACGTCAACGGCGGCGCGATCGCGGTCGGCCACCCCTTCGGCATGACCGGCGCCCGCATCACCGGCACGCTGATCAACAGCCTCCAGTTCCACGACAAGCAGTGGGGCCTGGAGACGATGTGCGTGGGCGGCGGCCAGGGCATGGCGATGGTGATCGAGCGGCTGAGCTGAGCCGCAGCGGAGGGTAGGGGTCGCCTGAGGAACGAAGGCGGCACCTGCCCGCAGCGGAGGCGAAGCTCAGCGCGACCACCAGCACGAGCGGCTCAGCTAACCTCGTCGAGCTCCGACCGTGACCGAATCTCCCCCAGGATGTGATCTGCGTCCCGGGGGAGAGTCGTTTTCGCAGGTCAAGCCGGTTTGAGGCTAAACATCGGACCGAAAGACCTGTCCATTTCGTGACGTAATGCACTGACAGCACGTACCGGTACAGGCCAAGCTGATGTAGGAAGTCGGGGGTATCGATTGAAACCGGGAGTATGTCAGTGAGCGCCATGTCATTTGCCCTGTTGCTGACCACCGCCGCTGCCACGGCCGTCGGCGCCGCCGCACTGCACGCCGCTCACGGGCTGCGCAAGCAGGTCGCGGCGCTGCGCACGGAGCTGGCCGCGGGCCACGCTCTCGGCGCATCGGTGCCACCACAGAGCCGCAGTACGGCCACCCCCGCCGAGGAGATACGCACGGCCGTCGCCGAGGCGCTCGCCGAGGAGCGGGAGCGCGAGCTGGCCGAGGCGCGCGCCTTCTGGGCCGCCCAGGAAGCCCGCGACGCCGCCGATGCCCCGTCCCTGCTGGGCGGTCTGTCCGGCCTCGGTGACGACGCCCCGTACTACCTGCCCCGGCAGGCCGACTTCGCCGGTCTGGAGTCGATGGACGCCGAGGCGGCCGAGGCGATGGAGGAGCTCGCGGAGCTCACCGAGCGGACCCTCGCGGAGCACGAGATCGGCGAGCTGACCGACTTTCCGGAGATCGCGGAGATCTCGGAGATCGCGGAGTTCCCCGAGGACTCCCCCGAGCTGGCCGCCGCCCGCCGCCGCCACCCCTCGCACCCGGACTTCGTCCCCGTACAGGCACCCGTGGTCACCGACCACGAGCGCACCGTGAACCGGCTCGAGGAGCTGGCCGGCACCGCGACCGAGCTGACCGATGTGCGGCCCGGCCCGCTGGGCACGCTCGACGTGTACGTCTTCGCCGACGGCACCACGCTCTGCATGACCCCCGGCCACCGCGAGACCGCCGAGCGGCTCGCGGACGCCCTGCGGGCAGGCCGGCAGCCGGTGCTGCTGGGCGGCTCGGGCGTCTCGGGCGCCTATGCGCTGACCTTCTCCTGCGGCGAGGACAACGTGTACATCCTCGCCGACCGCGTCATCGCCTCGTTCTGACCGCCGGGCGCGGGCCGCTCACGCGAAAGCCCGCGCCGCCGCTTCCCCGACATACCGCACGGCCTCGTCCAGCTCCTGGGACGGGGCCGTTTCCAGTGCCACGGCCAGGTCCCGCCCGGCGACGGCGAGCTGGTCGCCCACGGCGAACATCCCGGCGTCCGGCAGCTCACGCGGCTCGGCGTCCGGCCGCTCCAGGCGCTGGGCCCGGGCGGCGAGTTCACGGGCCGCGGCCAGCGCCTCGGCGGCGGCACCGCGCTGGAGGCGGCTCTGCGGGGCCGCGCGCAGCCGGTCGGCGAAACGGTCCACGGCCAGGATCAGGGGCGTCGTATCGAGCACCCGGCCGACCCTACGCGCCTCTCCCGCACGGTCGCACCGGAGGGCGGAACGCGGAACGGCCCGCAGGCGCGATGCCTGCGGGCCGTTCCGGTGCGTTCCCGCGCTGCGGGTACTACGGGTACTACGCGTGCGGCCGGTCAGTCGTCGCCGCTGAGGATCGCGACCAGGCGCAGCATCTCGATGTAGATCCACACCAGGGTCACGGTGAGGCCGAAGGCCGCCAGCCAGGACTCCTCGCGCGGAGCGCCGTACGCGATGCCGTCCTCGATCTGCTTGAAGTTCAGGGCGAGGATGGCCGCACCGATGACGATGGCCACGATGCCGAAGATGACGCCGAGCGGGCCGCTGCGGAAGCCGAGGCCGTCGCCGCCGCCGAACACGGCGAACAGGAGGTTGACCATCATCAGCAGCATGAAGCCGATGGCGGCCGCCATCACGAAGCCGTAGAAGCGGCGCGTGACCCGGATCAGTCCGGTGCGGTAGGCGATCAGCACACCGACGAAGACCGCCATGGTGCCGAGCACCGCCTGCATCGCCGCCCCGGGGGCGACGTACATGCTGACGATGTTGCTGACGATGCCGAGGAACACACCCTCGAACGCCGCGTACGTCAGGATCAGCGGCGGCGAGGGCCGGCGCTTGAACGAGTTGACCAGCGACAGCACGAAGCCGATGATCGCGGCGCCGATGGCGACGCCGTAGGCGCTGCCGAGGTTCGCCTGGTCGACCGGCATGATCCACCAGGCGGCGGCCGCGGCCACGATCACGGTGCCGAGCGTCATCGCCGTACGCGTCACCACGTCGTCGATGGTCATCACGTCGGGACGGGCGGGGGCCTGCGGGGCGCCCTGGGTGTCCGTCTGCGCGTAGGGGTTGGTGGCGTACGGGTTGGCGGCGGTGCCCTGTGCGTACGGGTTGCCCGTCGCGGGGGCCCCGGCCTGCGGCGGCGCGTTGAAGCCCGCGTGGCCGTTGTCGCGGCTGAACCCCCGTCGCGAGAAGACCGGGTTGCTGCTCCTCATCTCACTCCTCCATGGCCACACTGCGTGGCCTTGACAGTAAGAGTAATGGGTAGGCAAAAGAATCACCCTAGTGCCCGGGGAGGATCTTTGCGGCAGCCCGCGGCGGGGTCCCGCGGAAGGCCCGGGAGGGCCGTCGTACGAGGGTCCGGGGGCCGGGATCCCGGGAACCGGCCGCCGGTCACGGTCTGGGCCGTCCGGGTCACGCACGGTGCGGCGCGTGGTGCCCGGAGCCGGACTCGAACCGGCACGCCCCCGAGGGGCAGCGAGGTTTAAGCTCGCCGTGTCTACGTTCCACCATCCGGGCGTGCCGCGCGGCTCCGCGTCTGGCTACCGACCCTATCCGGGGACGTCCCTCGATCAGCGGAACAGTGGCGCGATGTTGTCTTATTTTATTGACCGCTTGAGGGGCCGTCAGCACATCCGGCCGGGCTGACCACACGCCCGCGGCCGATCATGGGCGGTCGGCGCACCGCACGGGAATGACGGAAAGTCGCCGCACTCGTACGGCCCAACGCGCCAGGTCCGCGCCAGCCCTCGCCAGGGCGTCCGCCACCCTCGGGTCCGACGCCGCTCCGGGAGGGGCCCGCCCACCGCCGCTAAGGCCGCCGCGGCCGCTCCCCGCCCACGCCCGTGCGCCCTCACGCCGGGTGACCGTGGAGCGGTGTCCACGACTCCGGTCAGGGTCGATGTCATACCCGAGGAGGACGGATCCACGCCTGCGATGCGACTCAAGAGGGCCCCGGGAACGGGCATCGGGAGTGACGACCCGGCGCGATCGGGACGTAAGGATGGAGTAAGACCCACCGGCCCCTCGATTGCCGGTGGGTCCAAGTCCCCGAGGCATGGCGTCAGCGCCCGTCTCAGCACGGCCCATGACATCCGCATCATCCGAACCAGGAGCGTCCCTGTGACCACCACCCCCACCGTTCACCGCGCCACCGCGGTGGCTGCCCGCGCCACGGAGCTGTCGAAGGTCTACGGCGAGGGCGAGACGCAGGTCATCGCCCTGGACCGGGTGACCGTGGACTTCCCGCAGGGCGAGTTCACGGCGATCATGGGCCCCTCGGGATCCGGCAAGTCGACGCTGATGCACTGCGTCGCCGGCCTCGACAGCTTCAGCAGCGGTTCGGTGCGCATCGGCGACACCGAGCTGTCCACGCTGAAGGACAAGCAGCTCACGCAGTTGCGCCGGGACAAGATCGGCTTCATCTTCCAGGCGTTCAACCTGCTGCCGACGCTCACCGCGCTGGAGAACATCACCCTGCCGATGGACATCGCGGGCCGTAAGCCGGACGCCGCGTGGCTCCAGAAGGTCATCGACATGGTGGGGCTCTCGGAGCGGCTGAAGCACCGCCCGACCGAGCTCTCCGGCGGACAGCAGCAGCGCGTCGCCGTGGCCCGCGCCCTGGCCTCGCAGCCCGAGATCATCTTCGGTGACGAGCCGACCGGAAACCTGGACTCCCGCTCCGGCGCCGAGGTCCTCGGCTTCCTGCGCAACTCGGTGCGCGAGCTGGGCCAGACCGTGGTGATGGTCACGCACGACCCGGTGGCCGCCTCCTACGCGGACCGGGTCATCTTCCTCGCGGACGGTGCGGTCGTCGACCAGATGATGCACCCGACCGCCGACGGGGTCCTCGACCGGATGAAGGCGTTCGACGCGAAGGGCCGCACGAGCTGACGCGTACGGCCCGAGGCCGCCGCGTCCCCGACCCCCTTCCGGAACCCATCCCAGGACTCACAGACATGTTCCGTACCGCCCTGCGCAATGTGCTCTCGCACAAGGCCAGGCTGCTGATGACCGTGCTCGCCGTCATGCTCGGCGTAGCGTTCGTCTCCGGCACCCTGGTCTTCACCGACACCCTCGGCAACGCCTTCCGCAACCAGTCCGCCAAGAGCTACGACAACGTCGCCGTCTCCGTGGAGACGTACGCCGGCGACCGCGACGAGAAGACCCCCGGCATCGACGAGGCCACCCTGGAGAAGATCCGGGGCCTGGACGGCGTGGCCTCCGCCACCGGGCGGGTCTCCGGCTTCGCCGGGGTCGCCGACCCGGACGGCAAGCTGATCGGCAACGGCTGGTCCAACACCGGTGCGAACTTCGCCCCCGGCAAGGACGGCAAGGACGCGAGTTACGTCTTCACCGACGGCTCGGGCCCGGCGAAGAACGGCTCGGTCGCCCTCGACAAGGACACCGCGAGCAAGGGCAAGTACCGCGTCGGCGACCCGGTGCGGGTCGCGACCAACGGCCCGGTGAAGGAGTACACCCTCTCGGGGATCTTCACCACCGAGGACGGCGCGGTCAACGCGGGCGGCAGCCTCGTGCTGTTCGACACCCCGACCGCCCAGAAGCTCTACCTGAAGCCCGGCGTCTTCAAGGACGCCACCGTCGCCGCCGCGGGCGGTGTCTCCGACCAGAAGCTGCTGGACGCGATCACCCCGCTGCTGCCCGAGGACGCGACCGCGCAGACCGGCAAGGCGCTGGCGGAACAGCAGGCGAAGGACATCGAGTCCGGGCTGTCCAGCCTCAACGCCATGCTGCTGGCCTTCGCGGGCATCGCACTGTTCGTCGGCATCTTCCTCATCGCCAACACCTTCACCATGCTGATCGCCCAGCGGACCCGTGAGCTGGCCCTGATGCGGGCCATCGGCGCCTCCCGCCGCCAGATCAAGCGCTCGGTGCTGCTGGAGGCCGCCGTCGTCGGCACGATCGCCTCCATCATCGGCTTCGCCCTCGGCCTGGGCCTCGCCACCGGCCTGCGCTCCGCGATGGGGCTCCTGGGCGGCAAGATTCCCGCCGGGCCGCTGATCGTCTCGCCGACCGCCGTCATCTCCGCGTTCGCGGTCGGTGTCCTGATCACCGTGCTGGCCGCCTGGCTGCCCGCCCGCCGGGCCGCGAAGATCGCCCCGGTGGCCGCGATGAGCAGCGTGCACGCCGCCGCCTCCACCAAGTCCCTGGTCGTCCGGAACTCCATCGGCGGCGTGATCGCCCTGCTCGGCGCCGCGGGGATCGTCGGCGGCGCGGCGGCCGGCGGCACCTCCGGCCGGCAGCTGGTCGCGGGCGGCGCGTTCTTCGCGCTGATCGGCATCATCATCCTGATCCCGCTGCTCTCCCGCCCGGTCATCGCCCTGGTCCGGCCGCTGCTGAAGAAGCTGTTCGGCGTCTCCGGGAAGCTGGCCTCGCAGAACGCGGTCCGCAACCCGCGGCGTACCGGAGCCACCGCCTCCGCTCTGGCCATCGGGCTGACCCTGGTCACCGGCATCTCGGTGCTCGGCGTCACCCTCGGCCAGGCCATCGACAAGATGACCACGGACAACATCAAGGCCGACTACATGGTCACGATGGCCAGCGGCGACGCGCTCGACCAGTCCGCGCTCGACGCCCTGACGAAGGCCGACGGCGTCTCCGCGCTCTCCCCGCAGCAGTCGGCCTGGTTCGAGGTCGACGGTGACTACCACTCGGCCTCCGGCGTCACCCCGGGCGACATGGAGAAGGTCTTCTCGCTGACGACCGTCTCCGGTTCGCTCGGCTCGCTGAAGGACGGCCAGGTCGCGGTCGGCTCCAAGACCGCGAAGTCCAACGGCTGGAAGACCGGCGACACACTGCCGGTGAAGTTCGACGACGAGAAGAAGGGCAAGCTGACGGTCGGGGCCGTCTACGAGGAGAACGAGTTCCTCTCCCCCTTCCTCATCCCGAAGGAGCTGGCGGACGAGCACAGCGCCTCCTCGCGCCCCGACATCCGCGAGATCTGGATCAAGACGGACGGCGGCGCGAGCAAGGCCAACGAGCAGTCCATCGTGAACGCGCTCGGCGACAACCCGGCGATGAACGTCATGGACCGGCAGGACATCCGTGACATGTTCGGCGGCTTCATCAACACCGCCCTGAACATCATGTACGGGCTGCTCGCCATGGCCCTGCTGATCGCGGTCCTCGGGGTCGTCAACACCCTCGCGATGTCGGTGTTCGAGCGGCAGCAGGAGATCGGCATGCTCCGCGCGATCGGTCTCGACCGGGGCCGCGTCAAGCGGATGATCCGTCTGGAGGCCGTCGTCATCTCGGTCTTCGGCGCGGTGATCGGGATCGGCCTGGGCGTCTTCCTCGGCTGGGCGATCGGCCGGACCCTGTCCGCCGACATCCCCGGCTACGCCCTGGTCATCCCGTGGGACCGGCTCGGCGTCTTCCTGCTCCTGGCCGGCCTGGTGGGCGTCCTCGCCTCGCTGTGGCCCGCCCGCAGCGCCGCGAAGCTCAACATGCTGACGGCGATCAAGACGGAGTAGCGACCGCGGGTCCCGGGGCCGGGACGCAGGGGACGACGAGGGGCCGGTGCACCGCGGGAAAGCGGTACACCGGCCCCTCGCCCATGCCCTACGGGTACGGATACGGGTCAGGCGTCCGTGTCCGTGTCCGTGTCTTCAGCGGACTCCGTCCACCTGCGGGTGCGCAGCGGCAGCCGGGAGCCGCCGCCGTCCAGCGGGCGCACCGCGAGGATCTGGTTGACGCCGATCTTGTTGTGCTCGAAGGAGAGCGCGGACGCCGCCATGTACAGCCGCCAGACCCGGGCCCGGCCCGGGGACGTGGCGCGTACCGCCCGCTCCCAGTGCCGCTCCAGGTTGGCCACCCACTGGCGCAGGGTCAGCGCGTAGTGCTCGCGCAGGGCCTCGACGTCCCGGGCCTCGAAGCCGGCCTCCTCCAGGGTGCTCAGGGTGCGGCCGACCGGGGCCAGTTCGCCGTCAGGGAAGACGTAGGCGTCGATGAACGCGTCGATGCGGTAGGCCTCCTCGTCCTTCTCGGGGCGGCGGGCGATCTGGTGGTTCAGGAGGCGGCCGCCGGGCTTGAGGAGGGCGTAGAGGTCCTCGGCGTACTCCCGGTAGCGGACCGAGCCGACGTGCTCGGCCATGCCGATCGAGGAGATCGCGTCGTACGGGCCGTCGCTGACGTCACGGTAGTCCT
This sequence comes from Streptomyces sp. NPDC091289, assembly GCF_044757365.1. Classification (NCBI taxonomy): domain Bacteria; kingdom Bacillati; phylum Actinomycetota; class Actinomycetes; order Kitasatosporales; family Streptomycetaceae; genus Streptomyces; species Streptomyces sp. NPDC091289. The sequence continues at coordinate 180,800 of NZ_JBIVUT010000008.1, read as the reverse complement.
GGACGCGGATCTCGATCCGGTCGGTCAGGCCCTCCTCGGCGATGCGCTTGCGGGCGTGGGCGGCCTGTTCCTGGGAGAGGGTGATGCCGGTGACCCGGGCCCCGTACGCGCGGGCGGCGTGGATGGCCATCGAGCCCCAGCCGCAGCCGACGTCCAGGAGCCGGTCGCCCTCCTTCAGGGCGAGCTTGCGGCAGACCAGGTCGAGCTTGTCGCGCTGGGCGTCCTCCAGGGTCCCGCCGTCCTGCCAGTAGGCGCAGGAGTAGACCATGGAGGGGCCGAGCACCAGGGCGTAGAAGTCGTTGCCGACGTCGTAGTGGTGGCTGATGGCCTCCTTGTCACGGCGTCTGGTGTGCAGCGGCCCGGTGCGCCGGCGCACCTCCTCGGCGGGCGGGGCGGGCGGCGGCCAGGGGCCCGCGAGGTCGAGGAGGCCGCGGGCGAAGGCGCGGACCTTGGGGTCGCGGACCGGGTGGACGGTGTCCTTGGCGTCGGCGCCGCGGTCCCAGAGCAGTCCGGCGATCCGGTCGAGCACCTCGTACAGATCACCGTCGACGTCGATCTCCCCGGCCACCCAGGCGCGGGCCAGGCCCAGTTCGCCCGGCTTCCACAGCAGCCGACGCAGGGCGCGGCGGTGGCGGATCACGAGGACCGGGGCGCCGGGCGGCCCCGATTCGCTGCCGTCCCAGGCCCGGATCCGGACCGGCAGCGGTTCCGAGAGCATCTCCTGGGCAAGAGCGGTCAGCCGCGACGCGGCGTCTGCCATGGCGCACACCTCCGTGGTGTTTCCCCGACAAGCACAACAAGCACAACAAGCACATTGCGTACAGACATGCTCGTAGCCCCGCCGCCACACCCCGGTGCCGCGGCGAGGTACACCTGCGTCAACTCTCCTCGCACACTCCGTCATCCCGCTACCGGGCAACGAAACGGCAAAACACGTGTATGCGCCATCCACATGGGCGGGAGCGGGCCGTCACGGCGGTCGCGGTCCCGGCCGGGGACGGATCTCCGGATACGCCGAAGGGGCCGTCCGCACCACGGATGGCGGACGGCCCCTTCGGGCGTCGTACGGTGTGCTCCTCGCGGAGCGGGTCACCGGGGGGTCAGGAGGCCTTGGCCTTCTCGCCCTCCGGCTTGGCGGCGGCCGGAGCCGGGGCCGGCTTGGCGGCCTCGTAGAACTCCTCGCGCGGCGTCTCCATGGCGCCGAGCGAGACGACCTCGCGCTTGAGGAACATCGCCAGCGTCCAGTCGGCGAAGATCCGGATCTTGCGGTTCCAGGTCGGCATCGCCATGCCGTGGTAGCCGCGGTGCATGTACCAGGCGAGACGGCCCTTGAGCTTGATCTTCACCTTGCCCATGACGATCATCGCGACGCCCTTGTGCAGGCCGAGACCGGCGACCGCACCCTTGTTGGCGTGGCTGTACTCCTTCTGCGGGAAGCCCCGCATGCCGGAGATCACGTTGTCGCCGAGGACCTTCGCCTGACGCAGCGCGTGCTGGGCGTTGGGCGGGCACCAGGCGTTCGGGTTGCCGGCGCGGCGGCCGACCATGTCCGGCACCTGGGCGTTGTCGCCCGCGGCCCAGATGTAGTCGGTGCCCTGCACCTGGAGCTTCTCGGAGGTGTCCACGTGGCCGCGGGGGCCGAGCGGCAGGCCGAACCGGGCCAGCGCCGGGTTCGGCTTCACACCGGCGGTCCACACGATGGTGCTGGAGTCGACCTCCAGGCCGTTCTTCAGCACGACGTGACCGTCGACGCAGGAGTCCATCGAGGTGGAGAGGTAGATCTCCACGCCGCGGCTCTCCAGGTGCTCCTTGCCGTAGGCGCCCAGCTTCGGGCCGACCTCGGGAAGGATCTTGTCGGCGGCGTCGACGAGGATGAAGCGCATGTCCTCGCGCTTCACGTTGGTGTAGTACTTCGCCGCGTCGCGGGCCATGTCCTCGACCTCGCCGATGGTCTCCGCGCCGGCGAAGCCGCCGCCCACGAAGACGAACGTCAGCGCCTTGCGGCGGACGTCCTCGTCGGTCGTGGAGTCAGCCTTGTCCAGCTGCTCCAGGACGTGGTTGCGCAGTCCGATGGACTCCTCGATGCCCTTCATGCCGATGCCCTGCTCGGCGAGGCCGGGGATCGGGAAGGTGCGGGAGACCGCGCCCATCGCGATGACCAGGTAGTCGAAGGGCAGCTCGTAGGCCTCGCCGACGAGCGGCGCGACCGTGGCGACCTTGCGGTCCTGATCGATGGTGGTGACACGACCGGTGAGAACCTCTGCCTTGGGCAGCACGCGTCGCAGCGGGACGACGACATGCCGAGGCGAGATGCTGCCGGCAGCAGCTTCGGGGAGGAAGGGCTGGTACGTCATGTACGACCGCGGGTCGACGACCGTGACGGTCGCCTCTCCGTATCGCATCTTCTTCAGAATGCGACGAGCTGCGTACAGGCCTACGTACCCACCGCCTACAACGAGGATCCTGGGACGCTCCGTGGTGCTCATGCCATCGAGTATCCACCCCGCCCCAGGGGGGTGCTCGTGAGCCCCTTCACAAGGATTGACCCACCCTCTGCTACACTTCGCCGCCCACGTGACCCAGGTCATGGGCACGAAAGGGAACCACGCCATCGCGGGAAACGTTGCGCACCGCTTGTGAGCTGGCCCTTGGCCCTTCGGACGGGGCGAACCACCCCTCCTCTTCATGCGGACGCAACGCGCCCGGAACACCCGCGCAGCACCTCCGTACGGCACCCTGGGCAACCGGTTCGGGCCCGATCGGCCCCAACCACGGCCAACAGGGCCCCAATCCTTGTGAAGAAGTTCACGAAGTTTCTCGCGGCGTGTCCCCGAAGGGGTCCCCCGAGCGGCCCGGAGGGGCCGGACGGGGGCTCAACGGTGCAGGTGACGGTGCGATTGAGCGGGCTACGCGGCGCTCCAGGCGATGCCGTCCAGGATGTCGTGCTCGCTGACGACGACCTCGTGGGCTCCCGTCCGCTCCATCACGGCGAGCAGGACGAGCGCCCCGGCGCCGATCACGTCGACCCGGCCGGGGTGCATCACGGGGATCGCGGCGCGCTCCTCGTGGGTGGAGCCGAGCAGGTGCTCGGTGATCGCGCGGACCCTGCCCCGGGAGATCCGGGAGTGGTGGATGGCCGCGGAGTCGTACTCCGGCAGCTCCAGCGCGATCCCGGCGACCGTGGTGACGGTGCCCGCGAGGCCGACCAGCGTGCCGGCCCCGGTGAGCGGCACGGTCTTCTCGGCGAGGTCGAGGGCGGCGTCGACGTCCGCGCGGATCGCGGCGGCCCGCTCGTGGCTGGGCGGGTCCATGACGACCCCGTCCACGACGAGGTGACGCTCGGTCATCCGCACGCAGCCGATGTCCACGGACCGGGCCGCCTCGACCCGGTCCGAGCCGAGGACGAACTCGGTGGAGCCGCCGCCGATGTCGACGACCAGATACGGCTTCGCCAGGTGGTCGCTGCCCGCCAGCTCCTGGGTGGCCCCGTCGAAGGAGAGCTGCGCCTCCTGGTCACCGGTGATCACCTCGGGCTCGACGCCGAGGATGTCCCGGACCCCGGCCACGAACTCCGCGCTGTTCTCGGCGTCGCGGGAGGCGGAGGTGGCGACGAAACGGATCCGCTCGGCGCCCAGCTCCTCGATCGCCGCCGCGTACTCCCGGCAGGCCGCGAACGTCCGCTCCAGCGCCTCGGGGGCCAGCCGGCCGGTCCGGTCCACGCCCTGGCCGAGGCGGACGATCGTCATCCGCCGGTCCAGCTCGGTGAAGGAACCGGTCGCCGGGTCCACATCGGCGACGAGGAGCCGGATGGAGTTCGTGCCGCAGTCGACGGCGGCGACCCGGGTCACGCGTCCTGCCCTTCCGCGTCCACGGCGCACGGCGTGACGCAGGGGCCATTGGCCCACCACTCCGGCAGCATCGCGATGGCCTCGTCGCCCAGCGGGTTCACCCCGGGCCCGGCGGCCAGCGAGTGGCCGACCAGGACGTGCAGGCACTTCACCCGGTCCGGCATGCCGCCCGCGCTCGGGAAGCCCTCCAGGACCTCGATGGCGTCGCGGCGGGTGAGGTAGTCCTCGTGCGCGGCCCGGTAGGCGTCGGCCAGCTCCGGGTCGGTCTCCAGACGGGCCGTCATCTCCTTCATGACCCCGTTGGCCTCCAGCGTGCCGATCGCCGAGGCCGCCCGGGGGCAGGTCAGGTAGTACGTCGTCGGGAACGGCGTGCCGTCCTCCAGACGGGGCTGGGTCTCCACCACGTCCGGGTTGCCGCACGGGCAGCGGTGCGCGATGGCGCGCAGGCCGCGCGGCGGACGGCCGAGCTGCTGCTCGAACGCGGCGATGTCCGCGTCGGTGGGCTTGGTGGACTCGGTCTGCGGAGGGGGCGTTTCCATGCCTGCCTTGGTTCTGCTCGGAAGCTCGTAGAGGTGGACGTACACAGCAACGTACGCGGGAACGTACGGGTTCGGTCGGTCAGTCGCGGTCGTCGTCACGGTCGGCGCTGTCCACGCCGTCCCAGAGGTTCGAGTGCCACGGCCGGCCGCTCGCGCCCGGCTCGCCGCGGCGGTCCTGCGCCGCATCGGGGTCGGCCACGGTGTAGGCGGTCTCCCCGGGGAGGACGTAATGGAGGTGCTGGCGGGCCAGACGCATGATGTACGCGTCGTCCTGGAGCCGCGCCTTCTCGTCCCGCAGCTCCTCGGTGCGCCGCTCCGCCTGCTGCGAGAGCCGCTCCTGCTCGGCGATCTCGTCGCGCTGGGAGACGTACTGCCGCATCGGGTAGGCGAGCGCCACCACCAGGGAGCAGACCACCAGCGCCAGGAACGCGGCCCGGCCGGTGAGCCGGGAGCGGCGGGCCTGGCGGCGGTTCTGGGATCGGTACACGCGGGCCGCGGTCTGCTCGCCGAGCAGTCGCAGCCTGGTCGCGGTGGAGAACCGGTCGCGGTCCTTCCCGGCCATGTCTCCCGCCTCCCAGACGCCGCCCGGCAGGCGGCAGTTTGACGACAAGCTCTGACGCACGTCCGTCCCCGCACACGGTACGGGACCGGGTGCGGGGACGGGCGGAGGCTACCGACTCGCGACTACGGGTCAGCCCTTGAAGCGCGGGAAGGCGGAGCGGCCCGCGTACACCGCGGCGTCGTCGAGGATCTCCTCGATGCGCAGCAGCTGGTTGTACTTGGCGACGCGGTCCGAGCGGGCCGGGGCGCCGGTCTTGATCTGGCCGCAGTTCACGGCGACGGCGAGGTCGGCGATGGTGACGTCCTCGGTCTCGCCGGAGCGGTGCGACATCATGCACTTGAAGCCGTTGCGCTGGGCCAGCTCGACGGCGTCCAGGGTCTCGGTCAGCGAACCGATCTGGTTGACCTTCACGAGCAGGGCGTTGGCGGAGCCCTCCTCGATGCCGCGGGCGAGGCGCTCGGGGTTGGTGACGAAGAGGTCGTCGCCGACGATCTGGACCTTGGCCCCGATGCGGTCGGTGATGACCTTCCAGCCGGCCCAGTCGTCCTCGTACAGCGGGTCCTCGATGGAGACCAGCGGGTACGCGGAGACGAGCTCCTCGTAGTACTCGGTCATCTCGGCGGCCGAGCGGGACTTGCCCTCGAACTCGTAGACGCCGTCCTTGTAGAACTCGGACGCGGCGACGTCGAGCGCGAGCGCCACGTCACGGCCCGGGACGTAGCCGGCCTCCTTGATGGCCTCGACGATGAGGTCCAGGGCGGCGCGGTTGGAGTCCAGGTTCGGGGCGAAGCCGCCCTCGTCGCCGAGTCCGGTGGACAGGCCCTTGGTCTTGAGGACCTTCTTCAGCGTGTGGTAGATCTCCGCGCCCCAGCGCAGGGCCTCGGAGAAGGACTCCGCGCCGATCGGGGCGATCATGAACTCCTGGATGTCCACGTTGGAGTCGGCGTGCGAGCCGCCGTTCAGGATGTTCATCATCGGAACGGGCAGCAGGTGCGCGTTCGGGCCGCCGAGGTAGCGGAAGAGCGGCAGGTCGGACGCCTCGGAGGCGGCGTGCGCGACGGCCAGCGAGACGCCGAGGATGGCGTTCGCGCCGAGCGAGGCCTTGTTCTCGGTGGCGTCCAGGTCGAACATCGCCTGGTCGATGAGGCGCTGCTCGGTGGCGTCGTACCCGACGAGCTCCGGGCCGATCTGCTCGATGACGGCGAGGACGGCCTTCTCGACGCCCTTGCCCTGGTAACGGTTGGGGTCACCGTCGCGAAGCTCAACAGCCTCGAACGCACCGGTGGAGGCGCCGGACGGAACAGCAGCACGGCCCGTGCTGCCGTCGTCGAGGCCAACCTCGACCTCGACCGTGGGGTTGCCCCGGGAGTCGAGGATTTCCCTGGCTACGACGACGTCGATGGACGGCACGAGGCATCTCCTTCTGGGATCTGACACTGGTTGTGCAGGGTCACTGTGGCCTTGCGGCACGAGCCTATCCGGCCCGGCCGCGTCGGCCAGCCGAGCGCCCGCCTCCTGGGACGAAAAAGGACCCAAGGGCCTGCATCCCGGGACAAAACTCTAGAAATCTACTGGTCGGTAACAAAAACTGCCGACAAGAGGTGAACGCAAACCGCGCTCACCGGGGTCCCGGCTCGCCCGGGCCCCGCCCACGAAGAACCCGGCCCGGCGCGCTGGGGGGAAGAGCGCGCCGGGCCGGGAAGCCGTGCGAGGGAGGGTGCCGCCGGACACCCTCCCTCCGGGGAGGAGAGACGGCGTCTTACTTCAGGTGGAGCTGCTGACCCGGGAAGATCAGGTCCGCGTCCTTGACGATGTCGTCGTTGAGCTGGAAGAGCTTGCTCCAGCCGCCCTTGACACCCTCCTTCTCGGCGATCTTGCTCAGGGTGTCGCCGGTCTTGACCTTGTACTCGCCGTCACCCTTCTGGACCTTCTCGCCGGTCGGGGTGGTGACGGTCTTCTTGCTCTCGGCCTTCTTCTCGGCCTGCGGAGCGGGGCGCTGCTCGGAGCGCGTGGTGGGCTGCTCGGCCTGACGCTCGGGCTGCGCCTGCTCGGGCTTGCTCTCGGACTGGCCGGAGCCGGTGTTCACGCCCGGGTCCACACCGTCGTTGGTGAGGCCACCGGCGCCGGCGCAGGCCCAGGCGCCCGGACCCTGGAGGTCGAGGAGCTTCTCGGCGGTGGCGATCTGCTGGTCCTTGGAGGCCAGGTCGGCGCGCGAGGCGTACTGCGTACCGCCGGCGGCGGCCCAGCTGGACTGCGAGAACTGCAGCCCGCCGTAGTAGCCGTTGCCGGTGTTGATGGACCAGTTGCCGCCGGACTCGCACTGGGCGACGGCGTCCCAGGTCTCGACGGAGGCGGCGGACGCGCTGGTCGCACCCATCAGCGGGACGGCGACGGCGGCACCGGTGACACCCGCGAGGGTGGCGAGACGGGTGGCCTTGGACGGGCGGCGGTGCTTGCCCTTGCTGTTCAGCAGCATGGAACGAATCTCCTCACCGACGCCTACGAGGTGAGCTGTCGGGTTCGGGCTGATGAGTTGCCCGGTCGCACGGTGCTGCACGCGACTTCACCCCAAGCCGTTCCCGTACGTCCCGTCGGTTCGACGAGGCGTCCGGACCCGGCGGCCTACCTGGGTCCCCCGCTCCTGCCTACGGCGCTTACGCGTCTGTTCCCTTCGACCGACGGCAGGATTCGGCGTGACGGTCGACGGGGCCCGCGGTGCGAGCGGCTACGACCGTAAACACAGGCAACCCCGACATTCAAAGATGGACATAGAGGGCAATCGCCCCGAACTCACCGCGACCGATGGACTATTTCCGCAGGTCGGGAGCGATGCGCGCGGACCAGCCGGACGAGACCCGCCAGTTGAAGCAAAGAGACCCATGTCTCACTTCCGCAAAAGTGGACATAGGCCTCTGAACTGCCTGATTTTTCGGAGCGTTTTCGCCCGATTTGAATCAGTTGGCGGCGGGCGCCCCGGCGGACTTCCCGGCGCTCTCCGACGCGGACCCGTCCGCGCCCTGACCCAGCCCCAGATCCAGGCTCTGGCCGGGCAGGATCAGATCCGGGTCGGAGCCCAGGAGGTCCTTGTTCGTCTCGTACAGGCCGGTCCAGCCACCGGGAAGTTCCTGCGCGTCAGCGATGGCCCAGAGGTTGTCGCCGGGCTGCACCGTGTACGCGCCGACGGTCGCCGAGCCACCGTCGCGCGCATCGCCGTCGCCGCGCGAGGCGTGCCGGCCGGACTCACGGGGGCCGCCGCCCTGGCCCGCGTCGGCCTCCTCGGGTGCGGGGGCGCCCCGGTGCTTGCCTCCCTTGCCGTCCTCGCCCTTCGAGGCGTCGGGGGTGCCGGAGGGGTTCGTGGCGTCGGGGGCGTCGGAGGCCGGCGGGGCGGAGGGCGTCACCGAGGAGTCGGGAGCGTCGCTCCCCTTCCCCGTACCGCCACTGCCTCCCTTGTCGGCCTTGTCAGCCTTGTCGTTCTTATCGCCCTTGTCGGGCTTGCCGCTCTCGTCACCCTTGTCGTTCTTCTCGGCCTTCTCACCCTTACCGGATTCATCCGCTTCACCGGTCGGGTCGGCCGAGGGGTCCGCCGACGGATCGGCGGACGGGTCGGGTGACGGCGAGGTGCCCGGGTCGACGCCGGGCAGGCTGCCGTCCACCGCGAGACCGGAGATGACCGCACAGCTGGGCCACGCCTTCGGCCCCTGGTCGCCCAGGACCTTCTCGGCGACGGAGATCTGCTGCGACCGGCTGGCGAGGTCGGCGCGGGGCGCGAACGCCGTGCCGCCGTACGCCGACCAGGTCTCCTGCGAGAACTGGAGCCCGCCGTAGTAGCCGTTGCCGAGGTCGGCGCTCCACATGCCGCCGCTCTCACACTCCGCGACCCGGTCCCAGGTGGTGGCCTCGGCCGCGTGCACGCCGCTCGCACCGAGCAGCGGGATGGCGATGGCCGATCCCGTCACACCTGCGGCGACGACGATGGCGGGTGCCTGGCGAGGGCGGCGGTGTCTGCCGTTCGCGGAGCCCATGGGTATGCCTTCCGTGCGACTGACAAGCGAGTGACCTGAACGCCGCGCAGCAGAAATCCGTGCCTGCACCGGCGCACAAGTGACGCGTGAGCAACGAGCGACCGACGCGTCGAACCGTGAACCTAGCGGGACTCGAACGTGTGTCACAAGTCGATGCAGCGCAGATCACGTGAAAGTCACAGAGTTGACAGCGTGTCACTTTTTTCGGAACGGCGGCCCGGCGTGAACTCGACGGGAAGTGTGCGCAGTCCGCGCATGATGAGCCCGCCACGCCAGCGCAAATCGGCAGCTTCTCCCGCAAGTCGCAGGTCAGGGAGGCGTCTCAACAGCGTGGCCAACGCGGTCTGCCCCTCCAGCCTGGCCAGCGGCAGCGGCTCCGTGGCGTAACGCCAGGTGGCGAGCTATTCGGGGTGGCACAGCAGGGCGGGCGCGCCGTCGCCGATGAGGTTGATCGTCGCCTCGAACCTGATCTGACCAGCAGAGGAATGCAAGGCACAGTCGGGCCTGTCGGTCTTGTCGGTCTTGACCGCGTTGCGATCAAGAGCCCTGTTCTCCCCCTTGCCCTTGGGTGTCTCGCTCCGCACCTTCGCGAGCAGCCCCACACGGAGCCGGCCGGTGACCGTGAGCGGAGGAAGGGTCGGCCGGCGGAACGCCTCCACCCCTCTCTTGTCCGCGCCGAGGACCCGCATGACTTCGGGCCAGGCGCCCTTCTGCCACCACGTGAGCTGACGCGTCCGCATGGGGTCGATCCGCCCCCAGCTGAGGGGCATGTCGTTCCAGGCAAGGCCGCGCCGAAGTCGGTGGAGCATGCCGCAGAACTGCGCACGGATGTCGTACTTCGTCGTGAAGTGCTGCTTCGCCTTCCCGTGGAAGAAGGTCCGCAGGACGGCAAGAACCGCCTCCCACTCCTCGTCCGTCGGGTCCGGCGGAACGAGAGTTCCGGTCTCCACGTGCCACTGGGTCACTGCACACTTGACGCCGGGTTTGGACGTGTTCTCCATCGCGCCGGGGGCGACCCTGATGTTGAACATGTCAAAGACCTCCCTGCGCTCCTCCAGCGTCATGATGTCCAGGCGCTCGTGGGCGTTGTTCGCGATGTCGACGAGGTTGTGTGCCTGGCGCTCATGCTCGGCGTACGCCTCCAGCCACTGCTCCGCGAACTTCTTCTGCTCCCGGAACTCCTCCAGTTCCTGCTGCATCTCCTTGACTGACGCCTTGAGGACGACGGGGTCCACGCCGGCCCTGATGTACTCGGGCACCTTCCGGTTGATGAGGTCTTCCTGAGTCGCGATTCTCGTGGCGAACTCGGTGATCCGCTGTTGATACTTCGCCTTGTCACCGGGCAGGCTGCCGACCCACTCGGCTGCCATCATCCGAAGGCGGCCTTCGTCCTTCATGAGCCGGGTCAGTTCTGCCCAGACGACACCCTCGATCCCATCGGCGTTGAAGTGCGGCTCGCCGCAGGACCCTTCCTTGTCGGTCATGCCCTTGCAGCGGTAGGCGCGCGCCTCGCCGCTCCGGCCGGCGCCGGTGTAGACCTCACCGCAATGCCCGTCGATGCGTCCGCTGAGGGGGTAGACCTGATCCTTGCTGCGGCCGTTCTGGAAGCCGATATTCTTGAGTGTCTCCATGAGAAGCCGGGCGCGCTCCTCGCTGAAGATGGGCGGAACGCCGATCTTCACCGGGGCGCCATGAATCGGCGTGCCGTCCTCGCAGCGCAGGGTCGTGTTCTTGCCGTTGCCCCTGCTCGTCTTCCGGTAGGTCACGTAACCGTCATGGATGGTCTCGGTCCAGAGGCGGTTACGCAGATTCCCGACGGTCCAGGGCACGCCGCTGCGAGTGAACAGCTTGCGCCTGTTGAGCTCGTCGCACGCCTCGGTGTAGTTCATGTTCTGGTCGACGGTGAGTTCGACGGCCACGGAGAGCACCATGGACTCGTGGTCGTCGGTGACGAGAACACTGAACTGCTTCCGGCGTTCGCCGACCCAGGTGGTGTCCTGGGCAATCCTGTATCCATAAGGTGCGGGGCCGCCTGGCCAGCCGCCATAGCTGATCTTCAGCTCACGGCCGGCAAGGGTGCGATCCTTGATACGCCGCCACTCCATCTCGGAGAAAGTGACGTACCGCATGAACTGGGACCAGCCGACGTCGTTGCTGGTGTCGATGCCCTCGGTGACCGAGATGAAGTAGATGCCGAGGTCCGCCATGTTCCAGGCCCACTGGTAGGCGGCGCGGGCCGTGCGGCCGATGCGGTCGACGTTGGGGACGAGGATGCGGTTGAAGTGCTGCTGGTGCGCGTCGAGGATCAGGCGGTCCATCTCGGGTCGCCTTTCCAACGCGCCGGAGACCGCCTCGTCCACATACTCGTCGTACACGGTGGCTTCGGGGTGGCGGTCGAGCCAGCTGTTGGAGATCTCGTCCTGATCTTCGAGGCCGAAGCCGTCGAGCTGGTCCAGGGTGGAGACGCGGGCGTATTTCGCCACGGTGATCGCGTCGGATGCATGCAGGAGCGGGCGTGCCACAATGGGCATGTTCAGTCCTCCGAGACTGTTCCGTCCCCGGGGTGGTTGCACACCGCCGGGAAGGTTCCGGCCTCGTTGCGCTCTCTACAGCGCTCTGGGGCCGGTGCCGTTTCCGGGCAGGTTACCCCAGTTGGTGACTCGAGAAGTTGGGTTCCGGTCATCGTCGAGATCTCAACGCCATGCCAGTGGGCCCTCGCCGCACAAGCGCCCGATACCGTCGCCAGGTGAACGACACCACCCCGACTCCGGAACTCTTCTCCTGGGAGTTCGCGACTGATCCGTATCCCGCGTACGCCTGGCTGCGGGAGCACGCGCCCGTGCACCGAACGGAACTGCCGTCCGGAGTGGAAGCGTGGCTCGTGACCCGCTACGCCGACGCGCGGCAGGCACTCGCCGACGCACGGCTCTCCAAGAGTCCCGAGTATCACGCTGATGACGCCCAGGGCCGCACCAAGACCGGTATCCCTGGGGAGCGTAGTGCGGGCCTCATGACACACCTGCTCAACATCGACCCGCCGGACCACACCAGGCTGCGCCGACTCGTATCCAAGGCGTTCACCCCGCGCCGGACCGCTCTCTTCGCGCCCCGGGTCCAAGAACTGACGAACAGCCTCATCGACGCCTTCGCGGAGAACGGGGAAGCCGACCTCATCCATGAGTTCGCCTTCCCGCTCCCCATCTACGCGATCTGCGACCTGCTCGGTGTACCTCACGAGGACCAGGATGATTTCCGTGACTGGGCCGGGATGATGATCCGGCACGGCGGCGGACCACGCGGCGGCGTCGCACGCTCCGTGAAGAAGATTCGCGCATACCTCGCCGAACTGATTCACAAGAAGCGCGCGAACCCCGGCGACGACCTGATTTCGGACCTGATCCGGGCAAGTGACCACGGCGAGCACCTCACCGAGAACGAGGCCGCCGCCATGGCGTTCGTGATCCTGTTCGCGGGTTTCGAAACGACCATTAACCTGATCGGCAACAGTGCCCACGCATTCTTCCGGAACCCGGTACAGCGATCCGTTTTCCAGGGTGCGGTGGAGCAAGGCAACGGCTCCCTCATCGATAGCGCCGTCGAAGAACTGCTGCGTTTCGACGGCCCCGTGGAGCTGGCAACCTGGCGGTACGCCACCGAGGGGCTCGAAATCGGGGGGCAGGCGATTCGCAAGGGTGACCCGGTCCTCGTGGTGCTCGCAGCGGCGGACCGTGATCCCGAGAGGTTCAAGAGCCCCGACACCCTCGACCTCGCCCGCCGGGACAACCAACACCTGGGATACGGACACGGCATCCACTACTGCCTCGGTGCACCCCTCGCACGGCTGGAGGGGCGTACTGCGCTGGAGACGTTGTTCCGCCGCCTGCCGGACCTACAGCTCGCGGTGGACCCGGCCGATCTACGGTGGCGTGGCGGCCTGATCATGCGTGGCCTGCGCACCCTTCCGGTCGAGTTCACACCGGAGACATCGACCAGGGCATGTCCGGCCGATCACTCGCCTCGTTAAGGTGACCCCGACTGGGGGTGAGTGCGGTGGAGATGAGCCGGACCGAGGCCGTTGCCCTCGTGCAGCGGATCATGGATACGGACTACACCTCCGAAGAAGAGGTGGACGGCTGGTTGGCCATGCTCGACAGTGCCCTGTCATGTCCGACCGGCCACGTCAGTGAGTTGATCTTCTGGCCGCCGGAGCAGGATCTCTCGGCTGCTGAAGTGGTTGAGCAAGCCCTGGCCCGTCGGCCCATAGCTTTGTGACGCCGACGCGTGCATGATCCGGGCGAGGGACCGTTCGACGCCCCGGGCGGGCGACCGTACGCAGTGCGTGGAGCACCCGTGCCCCTCATCGGGCGCCCGGTCCCCCGCCCTCCGCCGCCACGATCGCTTCCCTGTACGCCCGGGCCGCCGCGCGCAGGGCGGCCTCCGGGTCGGTGCCGTTCGCCTCGGCGGCGACGGCGAGGGCGAGGAGGTCGTAGCCGATGGTGTCGCCGGTGGGCAGAGGAACATCGAGTTCGGCTGTGCGGACCCGGCTGCCGAGCTTCGCGGCGAGGGCCAGGCCGGGCTGGCCGAGGGGGACGCCCTCGGTGACCGAGGTGCGCTGCTTCTCGATCGCCTTCGTGCGCAGCCAGTGCGCGTGGACGTCCTCCGGGGTCTCGGCGCTCTCGTCGCCGAAGACGTGCGGGTGGCGGTGGATCAGCTTCTCGACGAGGCCGCCCGCGACGTCGTCGATGGCGAAGGGCTCCTCGGGGTCCTCCTCCGCGATGCGGGCGTGGAAGACGACCTGGAGGAGTACGTCGCCCAGTTCCTCGCGCAGTTCGGTCCGGTCGCCGTCCTCGATCGCCTCGACCAGTTCGTACGCCTCCTCGATGGCGTACTTGGCGAGGCCCCGGTGCGTCTTCTGCGAGGTCCAGGGGCACGCGCGGCGGATCCGGTCCATGACCTGGACCAGGTCGAGGAGGCGGGCGCCGGGCAGGTCGTAGGAGCCGGGGAGGAGCTCCAGGTCCGGCATGTGCACCCGGCCCGAGCCGCCGAGGCGGGCCAGGCCGTCGGTGAGGGGCCCGTTCCCCTCGCCGCCGACCAGGACGACGACGGTACGGCCGCCCGCGCAGTCCGCGACCAGTTCGTCGGCCGAGGGCGTGGCGTGCTCGACGCGTACGCCCGCCTCGCGGAGGTAGGGCAGTTGCGGGTGGTCCGGGTCCGCGCACAGGACGCGGTCGGCGGCGTGCAGCGTCTGCCAGGCCGGCCAGGACAGCAGGCCGGGCGCGACCCGGTGGCTGGCGGTGAGCAGGACGATGCGGCCGGGACCGGCGGAGCTCTCGGGGGCGGGGGAGGCGTCGGGGGCTTCAGCGTTCACCCTGCGAACCTACCTCCGGCCCGTCGGGTCACGCGTCCGTCGGGGAGTCCTTCGGCGGGAACTCGGTGCGCTGGGTGATCCAGGGCGCGCTGTAGTTGCCGAGCTGCATCTTCTGGTCGTCCCAGGTGCCGAAGCGCGGGTTGACGTCGATGTCGAGGGCCTTCGACGCCTTCGTGAGGGCCTCGCCGACCGCCTGCTGTCCGGCGGGGGTGCCGAGGTCCGCGCCGAGCGCCCGGGCGAGCTTCGGGAGCTGGACCTCCTGGCGCATGTCGGCGTCGATCTGGTCCGGGGCGACCCAGCGCTGCTGGAGCATCATCGCCTCGAACTGTTCCTCGCCGCCCTGCTGGGCGCGGCTGGCCTGCCGCATCTCCTGGATCTCCTTGCGGGTGACCGTGACCCCGGCGTCCGCTGCGGCGCGGTCGAGGATCCGGCCGAAGATCAGCCCGTGCAGCTTGGCGCGGTTGAGCTGGCCCGACTTGTTCACCAGCTGGGCGGCCTGCGGGGAGCTCTCCTGGGCGCTGCGGACGTCCGCGGCGCTGGCCTGGACCGCCGAGACCTCGATCCGTTCACCGCCCACGACGGCCGCGGCGCCGGGGTGGGCCTGGTTGCCGCAGGCCGTGAGGAGCGGCGCGGCGACGAGTGTTGCGGCGAGGACGGCGAGCGCGGTGCGACGACGGCGGTGCAAAGGAGCCTCCCGGGGAGAGTTTGTGCATCGGCGCACAAAGCCTTGCGGTGATCGATGTTAGGCAGTGGATGTGGCGGGTGCCACTGATTCGACCAACGATTCGGGAGGAGTTGGGGATGTGGCCCGGTATGTGTCCGGGATCTGGCCCGGGATGGTCCGGGATGGTCCGGTACGGGGCGCTGTCAGCCGCCGCGGACGTCCCGCTGGTGGCTGAGCAGGCGGCGCAGGTCCATCGGCAGCGGGTGGTGCGGCCCGTAGCTGCGCTCGGCGTCGTACAGCAGGGCCTGGAGCTGGGCCCGGCCCGCGGTGTGGTCGCCGACCGCCAGGAGCAGCTGTCCGATGCGGTGCCGGATGTCGAGGGCGCGGCCGGGGTCGGAGGTGACCGCCCCGTAGGCGTTCTCGTAGTACGGGAGGACCGCGCGGTACTCGCCCAGCGCGGCCCCGGCCTCGCCGAGCTGTTCGAGGCACTGGGCGGCGTCGTAGCGGAACTGGAGGGCCTGGGCATCGGCCGGGCCCGCCTCGGCGGCGCGGTCCCCGGCGAGGCGGCGCAGTTCGGGCAGGGCACGGCGGTACTGCCCGTCGTCCATCAGCGTCGCCGCGTACTGCTTGCGAAGGATGCGGACGACCGGTGAGTGCTCGCCGTGTTCGGCGGCGGCGGCCGGGAGGGTGGCGCCGAGGACGTCCACGGCCTGGGTGATCCGGCCCTCGCCGAGCAGCTTCTTCACCTCGTCCACGGCCCGCGCGACATCCGGCCGGGCGGGCGGCGGCGGGGTGGCGTGGGGCGGGGTGCTCGGGGGTACGGGGGTGGCCCGTGCGGGGGACGCGAAGACGGCCGGGGTCGGGGTGAAGGACGGCGCGGCGGCGAGCGTGGGCGGCGGGGCGGCGAAGGTGGCGGGCGCGGGCACGGAGGCCGGGGTCGCGGCCCGGTCCGGCCAGGGGGCGTGCGGGCGCAGGAAGGGCCGGGTCGGGTCGAGCGGCCCGGCGGGCGATCCGTGCTTGGGCAGCAGCGGGGCCAGCTCCTCGTACACCTCCTGCGCGGAGGCCGGCCGGTCGCCCGGGTCCTTGGCGAGCAGCCGCAGCACGAGCGCCTCCAGTGCGACGGGGACCTCGGGGCGGGCCTGCCGGACCGGGAGCGGGGGCTCGTAGAGGTGGCGGTGCAGGACGCCGAGCGCGGTGGACCCGGCGAACGGAACGTCGCCGCTGAGGAGTTCGTGCAGGACGACCCCGAGGGCGTACAGGTCGGTGCGCGGGCCGACCGCGCCGCCCATGGCCTGCTCGGGGGCCATGTAGGCCGGGGAGCCGATGGGGGAACCGGTGTGGGTGAGGCGGGTGGTGTCCGTGTCGAGGACGGAGGCGACCCCGAGGTCGAGGACGGTGACGGTGCCGTCGGGGCGGACCATGACGTTACGGGGCTTGAGGTCGCGGTGGACGATCGGCACCGCGTGCACCGCGCTGAGGACCGCGCAGAGCTGGGCGGCGACCGCGACGGCCCAGGGCCAGGGGTACGGGTTCTGCCCGGTGAGGTGGTCGGCGAGGTCGGCGCCCTCGACGTACTGCATGACGAGGTAGAGGTCGTCGCTGTCGTTGCCCGCGTCGTGGACGGTGACCAGTCCGGGGTGGTCGACCTGCGCGGTGACCCGGCATTCGCGGACGAACCGGCGGCGCAGTTCGTCGGCCGCGTCGCCGCCGGCGGGCCCGGCGACCCGGTCGGGGCGCAGCAGCTTCACGGCGACGCGGCGGTCCAGGCGACGGTCGTACGCCGTCCACACCTGGCCCATGCCGCCCTGGCCGAGTATGGACGCCAGCTCGTACCGGTCGGCGATGATCCGCCCGCTCACCGGCCCTCGCCGTCCTTGTGCTCCTTGTGCTCCTTGTGCTCCTTGTGCTCCTTGCGGAGGTAGTCGCTCAGCTCGTCCAGCTCGGCGCGGACCTGGTCGAGGCGCTGGGGCGCGGGCGTGGGCGTGGGCGGCGGGGCCTGCTGGGTGTACGGGTTGGGCTGCGGGGCCTGCTGCTGGACGGGGTGCTGGGCGGAGTGCTGCTGCTGGTACGGGAGCGGCGCGGGGTGCGTGGGCACGGTGGCGGCGTACGGGGAGGGGGCGCCGCGAGGGGTGCCGAGGGAGTTGTAGTGGCGGATCTCCGCGTACAGGTAATAGGTGATGACTCCGGCCAGTACGCCGATGAGCCAGAGGAAGAGGACCGCCGCCGCCGCGTCCGACATGTCGTCGGGGTCGTCCGGGGTGGCCATGATGAAGACGAACAGCCCGCCGTTGAGGAGCGCCACGACCACCAGCAGGATCCAGTCGCGCGGCCTGCGGGTGACGATCGCGAGCCGCAGCATCGCCGCCCAGGCCAACAGGCTGCAGCTCAGCACGGTCACCGTCACGAGGATCACGCGCACCGCGGTGAGCGTCGCCTGGGAGGGCCGGGGTGTCGTCGGCTGCTGCGGCGTTGGGCCGTAGCCGTGCATGTGCTGCTCCTGGGACGCGGATGGCGGACGTGTGGGGTGAGCGTATACACCTCCGCCGACCGGCAGTCCCCGGTTGTGCCCAACGTCGTGCCCAACCGTTGCGTCCAGCCCGTTGTGCCAACCGTTGTGCTTCAGGTCACCAGGGGCGTGACCGGGCGGGGGCACCGCCGCCGAAGTCCGTCTCGGCCGCCCGCAGTACGCGCACCCGGCGGCCCGGGAAGCGAAGGTTGCGGTAGATCTCGTTGTGGTGCGCGATGGACGCCTCCGGTGCGGCGTACGGGCCGGAGCCGTCCGGCCGGACGGACGTGGTGTGTCCGTCCGCGACGAGCACCACGTCGTACCCCCGGCTCAGCGCCTGCCGGGCGGTGGACTCGACGCAGATCTCGGTGGCGAACCCGGTGACGACGACCTCGGTGACTCCCCGGGCCCGCAGGACCGCGTCCAACTCCGTGTCCAGGAAGCTGTCCGGGGCGGCCTTGGGCACGACCGGCTCACCGGGGGCGGGGGCCAGTTCGGACACGATCCGCCAGCCGTCGGTCCCGGGCTCCAGCTCCTCGTCCTGCTGCTGCGCGAACACCACCGGGGCACCGGCCGCCCTGGCCCGCGCCTGGAGAGAGGCGATGGCCGCGACGGTGCCGGATGCCCGGTGGGCGATCGCGACGAGGGCCTGCTGCATGTCGATGACGAGCAGCGCGGGGACAGGCGCGGATGCGGGGACCGCCGTCACGCCGGAGGTCACCGTCACGCCGGAGGCCTCCCTCCCCCTCGGGATCGCCGTCACAGCCGGTGCCGCACCCACACGTTGGGCTCGACGTAGACCGCGTACCCGTGCGCGAGCGCGCAGTGCACCGGGACCAGGGCCCCCGGCACCTCCACCGGGCCGTCCGTGTCGAACGGCAGCCCGGTCCACTCCCGCCACTGCTCGAGCGAGCCGCTCACGGTCATCGACACGGTGGCGACCGAGTCCACCGTGCCGCCCGCCCGGACGTGGACCCGCAGCCACGGGTCCTCGGGCAGCCCGTCCTCGGGTCGGGTCAGCCGGGCGTACTCCTCCATCGGCAGGCCGGGCCGCAGGTGCTTGCCGCTCGGCCGCACCGGGGCGACGACCTCGCGGAGGCCGTGCCGTGCCGCGTTGTCGCGCATCGCGGCGAGCATCCGGCCCGATATCCCCTTGCCCTGATGGCCGGTGGCCACCGTGATCTCGATCGCGCCGACCGTGTCGGGCGTGCGCCCGCGCCGCAGGTCCGCGAACGCCCAGAGCAGCATCCGGTCCCAGCCGCCGACGGGCAGTTCCCCGCGCCCGGGGGCGTCCAGCACGAAGGGCACGCTGTAGGCGCGGGCGACCACGACGCCCTCGGGGTCGGTGGCGACCAGTACGTACTGGGGGAACTCGACCGCGATCCGGGCGAAGTTCGCCCAGCCGACGATGTCCTCCAGCACGAACTCCGGCCAGGTGTCCGGCATCCGGTCCAGGGCGGCGGCCAGCTCCGGGCGCTCGGCGAGGGTGGTGATGTGCAGCTGCATACGCGCGACCTTATGCCGCCCGCACCCGCCCCGACCAGCGAATATCGACTCCGTACGAGCACGCGCTCCGGTCAGAAAATGATGCCCCGCACCACCACCGCTCGGCTACCGTCTCGCCGCATGACAACACCCCCGCCGCGCTCCCCCTCTTCCTCCTCTTCCTCCTCCGGCCCCGTCCTGATCCGTCCCTGCCGGGCGGCGGACCTCGACGTACTGGAGCGGCACATGCCCTCGCCCGGCCGGACCCTGCGGCACGCCGCCCGGTTCGACCAGCAGGAGCAGGGGCTCACCACCTTTCTGACCGCCTGGATCGACGACGTACCCGTCGGGACGGCGCAGATCCTGTGGCAGGGCTGCGCCGCCCCGGAGGTCCGGGCCCGCTTCCCCGGCTGCCCCGAGCTGAACGGGCTCGGGATCTGGCCACCGGACCTGCGCTCCCGGGGCATCGGCACGGCGCTGATCCGGGCGGCGGAGCAGCGGGTCCGCGAGGCGGGGCACGACCTGATCGGCCTGGGCGTGGACGACGACAACCACCGGGCGGCCGCGCTCTATCTGCGGATCGGCTACCGGGAGACCAACTGCCGCTATCTGGACCGGTACGCGTTCCTCGACGCCGACGGGGTCCGGCAGGAGGTCGCGGATCCGGCCCGCTTCCTGGTCAGACCCCTTGGCGAGGCCTCGCACGGACCGGAGTGAACCGGCCGGAACCGTGAGGTGTGCATGCCGCGTCCCCACCCGTGACTTCGTCCCCGTGCACCACCCGTCGAGGAGCAGAACCATGACCCAGCCAGGCACGACACCGACCCGCCCCCGGAGAGCCGCCGGGTGCCTGCAGAGCATCGTGGTGCTCGCGGTGATCCTCGGCCTGGGCTACGGGGCGTCCAAGATCTTCGGTGACGACTCCTCGAAGTCGAAGTCCTCCTCGTCCTCGTCCTCCCCCTCGTCCGCCTCGGACGGCAAGGGCGGCTCGTGGGAGGTCGGCGACTGCGGAGGACCGGACCCGGAGAACAAGCCGGACGGCTACCGGGCCTACGACTGCGACGAGTCGGGAGCGACCTTCAAGGCGCTGGAGCTCCAGCCCGCGAGCTTCATGCCCGAATCGATCCAGTGCCCGGCCGGAACGGACCTGATCATCAAGGTCTCCCGGGTCTACGGCTCCGGCGACGGCAAGAAGGGCGGCGGCATCCCCACCCACACGGTCTGCGGCCGCAATCTGTCCGACGACCACCCGGGCGACGCGGGCGCCGGCGGCGGCCAGCTCGTCGAGGGCGACTGCATCTCGGCGACCGCCAAGGAGATCACCTGCGCCTCGGCCGGGGCGGCCGACTTCAAGGTCCTCGGACTCGTCAAGGACAAGAAGGAGTGCCCGGCGGCGACCACCGAGCCCATGCAGCTGATGATGGCGATCGGCCGCCCGTACGACGTGATCTGCGGCGGCAAGGTCTAAAGGTCCGAATCCCCGGTGCGGCGGCGGCCGCTCAGCCGCCGCACTGGGTGAGCATGGCCTGCTTGTCGGCCGCCGTGACCGGGAGTTCGTACTTCAGCGAGACCTGGGCGAACCGCACCGCGTAGGAACAGCGGATCGGCTTGTACGGCGGCAGCCAGGAGGCGGGGCCGGAGTCCCGCTTGGCGTTGTTGGCCGGGCCGTCCACCGGGATGAGGTTGAGCGGGTCGTTGGCGATCTGCTGCCGCTTCTCCTCGTTCCAGCGGGCCGCGCCCATCTGCCAGTCGTAGGACAGCGGCATCACATGGTCGATCTGGACCTTGGTCGCCTGTTGCTTGCGCCAGTCGATGCTCTCGCCGGTGTAGGGGTCCTGGAGAGTCATCGCCATGACGATGCAGTCGGAGCCCGTCTTGTGCTCGATGTCCTTGCCGTCCCGGGCGAGCAGGTCGTTGCGGGTGTCGCAGCCGTTGCGGGCGAGCGGGATGCCGTCGATCCCGTCCTTCCAGGCGTAGCCGAACTTCTTCCGCTCGTAGCCGGTCTTCGGGCCGCGCCCCTTGGTGGCCACCTTCTCGATGAGCTTCCGGGCGGCGGCCCGGTCCGCCTCGGTGGTGAGGGGCGCCAGGCCCGGCTTCGTACCGTCCGGGTTGTCCAGCGGGCTCACGCCGAAGCCGTCGGCGGACTGCGCGCCGCCGTTGGCGCCGCCGCTCGTGCCACCGCTCCCGTCCGCGAGGTCGTCGGGGCTGCAGCCGCCCGCCAAAGCGATCGCGACGAGGGCGCCGATGGCGGGCAGGGCCACTCGGTGGGTACGAGGAGCTATCACGTGAAGCCGTCCTGACGGGGAGAGAACCGGACGCCGAGAATCCTATGGGCGTCTTCCCCGCTGAGGACGCTTCCATGACTGAGCTTCAGCACACAGGTATTCCCGGCCCGGTCCCGCGTTCCTTTCACACCTTCCCAATGCCGAGGGTGTTCTCGGACGGCAGCATCCCCGAGCCGATGACCTCCAGCCAGGGCTCCCCCAGCAGATCCGCCAGCCGCTCGCGCCCCGGCTCCCCCAGCGCCCGCCACGGTGCGGCGGCCTCCTCGTCGGTACGCAGCTCCACCTTCGCGCGCAGCTCACGCCCCGCGTCCGTGGCCGTGCCGTCCGCCGCGATCAGCCCGCGCTCCTGGAGCCGCTGCCGGGCCGCGCCCCACTCCTCCGGGCTCCACCCCCGGCTCGCGAACACCTCGGGGGCCGCCGCGCCGACCGCCGCGAAGGAGACCAGCGCCTCGCCCGGGTCGAGGCCCGCCTCGGTCAGGGCGGCGATGTGCCCGTCGCCCCGGTGTTCGCGCAGGACGGTCGCCGCCTGCCAGAGCGCCAGGTGCGGGGCGTCGGGCCAGGGCAGGGCGAAGTTGGCGGGGCCCATGCCGGGGGACGCCTGACCGCCCGCCGCCTCCGCCGCGCGGCGGGCCAGTGCGGCGGCCTCCGCGAACTCCGGCCCCTCCACCCGGTCGCCGAACAGCACCCGGTAGACCCGGTCGACCGCCCGCAGCCGGGCCGCGAGCACGGCGTCCGGGGCAGCGGTCGCCCAGATGTCCGGAACGTATCCGTCCACCATCGCCGGAGCGAAGCTGTGGAACGTCCGCACCACCGTCCGCGCGTCGGCCGCCCCCAGCGGAGCCGCACGCCAGGCGAAGTAGCTCGGCCAGCGCTCCTCGACGTCGCACCCCAGCGCGGCGGCCTCGCCGAAGGCCTCGGGGGCGTAGTACAGAACGGCGTGCAGGGGCTCCAGGAGGTGCCACATCTGCCGTACACGGGCCGCTTCTCCGGTCATGATCTCCGCCTTCCCGGACTTCCCGGACTTCCCGATCGGGAATCGCATATCTAGCCAGTGACTAGATCGGATCTCCAGCATGCGCGCACCACCCAAACTTGTCAATGACTAGATGGCGCGTAGGGTGCTACCCATGAGCAGCGAGCGCGAGCGCACCTACCACCACGGCGACCTGCGGCGCGCCATCCTGGACGCCGCCCTCGACGTCATCGCCGCGAACGGCCCCGCTGCCCTGAGCCTGCGCGACCTGGCCCGCCGGGCGGGCGTCTCGCACGCCGCGCCGGCGCACCACTTCAAGGACCGCACGGGCCTGCTGACCGCCGTGGCCGCCGAGGGGTACGCCCTGTTCGCCGACGCGCTGACCGGAGCGCCGGACCTCCGGGAGCGGGGCGTGGCGTACGTACGGTTCGCGGCGACGCATCCCGCGCATTTCCAGGTGATGTTCCAGCCGGACCTGCACCGAGCCGACGACCCGGACCTGCTGGCCGCCCGCGCCCGGGCGACCGAGGCGCTGCGCGCGGGCGTCGCGGACCTCCCGCCGGGCGGCCGGGGCGAGGACGACCGGCTCGCCGGGGTGGCCGCGTGGTCGCTGGCACACGGCTTCGCGACGCTGCTGCTCAGCGGCAACCTGGCGGACGCGATGGAGGGCCGGGACCCGGAGGAGGCGTTCCGGGCCCTGACCGGCCTGATCTTCGCGCCGGAAAAGCGGCGCGACGGCTGAGGCGGCCGTCCCCTAGGCTGCCCTCATGGGCGTTTCCTGAGCGACGAACGAGGTCCCGCAGCGGGACCGGAAGAGCTGCCCGGCGCAGGCCGCCGGGCCCCGTTCGTATGCCCACGCACCCCACTCGGGAGACCCGACCATGCCGCACGCACGCCCTGCCCGTACGCCCCTGACCGCCGACGCCCTCGCCCTGGACCGCCGCATCGAGCTGCTGCGCACGACGGCCGAGGCCGACCCCCGGATCGACGGCGTCCTCCTCTACGGATCGTGGACGCTCGGTGAGGCCGACGCCCACTCGGACCTGGACGCCTGCCTGTACGTACGGGAAGAGGACGTCGATGCCTTCGACGGGCGGGAGTTCGTGGAGCGGCTGGCCCCGCTGAAGCTGGCGCACACCAACATGTACGGCATCCTCGCCGTGGTCTTCGAGGACCTGATGCGCGGCGAGTTCCACGTCGAGCCGACCGGCCCCGGCATCGCGGAGATCGCCACCTGGCGCGGCCAGGTCCACTTCCCCCGCCCCGAGGCGGCCGTCCTCCTGGACCGCACCGGCCGCCTGACCGCCGCCGCCCGCGAACTGGCCGCCTTCAACCCGCCGGAGCCGGTGGCCACCGCCCAGCAGCTCACGGACGAACTGGCCAATTGGACCCTGATGCTGGCCCACGTCCAGACCCGGGGCGAGAGCGCCCGCGCCCACCACCTGCTGCACACTGTGCTCGCCCCGCTCCAGCTGAAGCTGTGCCGCCTGCTGCGCGACTCGACCGCCCACTGGCTCACCCCGAGCCGCGCCCTGGAGGCGGACCTGCCGGCCGGGGACGTCGAGCGGTACGCCACGACGACCGCGCCCCTGACCCCGGAGGCCGTCCGCACGGCGGCGGCGAACAGCTGGCGGTGGAGCCGGGAGCTGGCGGCCGAGGCGGCGGACCGGTGGGGGATCCGGCTGCCACTGGGGCTGCACGAGGAGATCGCGGGGGTGTTGTCCCCGCCTGAGTGATCTCAGCCGTTCTCGGGCGTGAACTCGTACTGGACCTCGTACAGATGCCCCGCCTTGACCATCACCGTGGCCTCGATGGGCCGGTCGTCGTCGCTGAACACCACCCGCAGGGTCCGCAGGACCGGAAGTTCCCCGGGGAGCCGGAGCAGTCGGTACTGCTCCTGCGTCGCGACGCGGGCCGAGACGCGGTCGACGCTGAGCCGGGGCGGGTGGCCGAGCGAGGCCAGGAGGGTGGGCGTGCCTCCGGGGATGCGGCGGGGTTCGGTGATGGCGGTGCCATCGGCGATATCCAGCGGGTAGTACGAGGCGACGAGTTCTGCGGGCTCGTCGTCGATCGACAGCAGTTGGTGGCGGAGGATCGCCGTGCCGCCCGGCTGGAGCGCCAACGCGTCCGCGACATCCGCCGGAGGTTCGGCCGCCGTGACGTCCAGGAGGGTGCTGCGGGCGCGCGTGCCGGAGTTCGCCGCCTCGGTCAGCCAGCGGTAGGGCTCCCCGGACGGGGACGGTGCCATGTACGCGGCCGGCCGTATCGTGCGCTGCCGGTGTTCGCGTACGGTCACCGACGCGCCCGGCCGGCCGACCACGAGGTTCTCGCCCTTGAGGAGCTGCAAGGCCTTCTGAACCGTGGCGTTCGCAGCGCCGAACCGCTCCTTCAACTGTGCGGTCGAGGGCAGGCTGTCACCCGGAGCCAGGTCCCCGGACATGATGTCGTCCCGCAGATCGGCCGCGATCCGCTCGTGCAGCGGACGACCGTCCGCCTCTTCTGCCTCCGGTCCGTGCACCGTCATCCGATCCTGATCTCGTATCGCAGCTTCTGGCCCCGGGGAGGCATGACCATCACATCGACCTGGACAGGCCGGTCATCCGCGTCCAGGGTGAGCCGGGTCAGTTCGAGGACCGGCTCGTCGGCCTTGAGCGACAGGGATGCCCGCTCGCTCTCGGATGGCATGCGTGCAGCCACATCCTCTTGCGCCCTGACACCGACGTGGCCCAGTTCGGCGAGCAGTCGGACCGCTCCTCCCCGAATCTTCGCCGTGGTCGCCAGTCCTGTGCCCCGCGCGATCTCCACAGGGTAGTAAGTGTCGGTCAACTCGCACGGTTCGCCGTCGAGATACATGATCCGCCGCCGTGCGACGACCGCCCCGCCCCGCCCCACCCCGAGCAGGTCCCCCACGTGCTCCGGGGCGGCGACTTCACCGGCACTCACGATCTTCTGCGTGCCCCGTCGACCCGCCGACGCCGCCTCGGCGCTCCAGACGTCGCCTCCGCCCTCCGTCGTCGTCAGGTAGTGAGTGGACGCGCTGATCACTTCGCCCTCGCCCATGGCCTCCTCCTTCGCCGACGGCGGACCTTGCCGGTGCACACGGTAGGCGACTCCGTCGAACGTGCCTCACGCGATTTCGTCGTCCATGTCCTCAGGGAGTGGCAGCTCACGGACCTGATCGACGGCATAGAGCTCTGCACCTCGGAGCTGGCGACCAACGCCCTGCTCCACGGCGTCCCACCGGGACGGGAATTCGCCGTACGGCTCGACCTGACGGACGACCTCGTGCGGCTGGAGGTCCGGGACAGCGGCGACGGGCAGCCGGAGATTCAGCACGCGGACGAGAGCAGTTGCTCGGGGCGCGGGCTGTTCCTCGTCGGTGAACTCGCCGCGGACTTCGGCGTCGACCACCACGTCGTGGGCAAGACGGTGTGGGCCGCGTTCAAGCGGCCCCCGGTGCCGTAGCCCCGCCCGGCGAAACGCCTCGGGCCCCGCCGGGCTTGCTCGCCCGGCGGGGCCCGATCGGACACGCGGTTCCGTCCGGCTACGACCCCAGGATCGTCGTCAGGAACTCCCCCGTCCACGCCAGCAGTTCGCGGCCGATGACCGGCTTGCCGCCGATCCTGCCCGCCGTCGGGCGCGGGACCAGGATCTGGTGGGCGGCCGGCTTGATGACCGTCTTGGGGTGCAGGCGCTTCAGGCGCAGTTCCTGGGACTCGCGGAGTTCCACCGGGGCGAAGCGGATGTTGGAGCCCTGGAGGACGATCTCGCCGACTCCGCAGGCGCGGGCCAGCATGCGCAGGCCGGCGACCAGGAGGAGGTTCTCCACCGGTTCGGGCAGCGGGCCGTAGCGGTCGGTCAGTTCCTCGCGGACCGCGCGGATGTCGTCCTCCGAGGAGGCCGAGGCGATCGCGCGGTACGCCTGGAGGCGCAGCCGCTCGCCGGGGGCGTAGTCGTGCGGGACGTGCGCGTCGACCGGGAGCTCGATCTTGACCTCCAGCGGGGGCTCCTCCTGCTCGCCGCCCTCCATCTGGGCCCGGTAGTCGGCGACGGCCTCGCCGACCATGCGGACGTACAGGTCGAAGCCGACGCCCGCGATGTGGCCGGACTGCTCGCCGCCCAGGAGGTTGCCCGCGCCTCGGATCTCCAGGTCCTTCATCGCCACGTACATGCCCGCGCCCATCTCCGTGTGCTGGGCGATCGTGGCCAGGCGCTCGTGGGCCGTCTCCGTCAGGGGCTTCTCGGGGGGGTAGAGGAAGTAGGCGTAGCCCCGGTCTCTGCCTCGGCCCACGCGGCCGCGCAGCTGGTGCAGTTGGGAGAGGCCGAAGTTGTCGCCGCGCTCCACGATCAGGGTGTTGGCGTTGGAGATGTCGATGCCGGACTCGACGATCGTCGTGGAGACCAGGACGTCGAACTTCTTCTCCCAGAAGTCCACCACCACCTGTTCCAGGGCCTGTTCGGACATCTGGCCGTGTGCTGTGGCGATCCGCGCCTCCGGGACGATCTCGCGCAGGCGGGCGGCGGCCCGGTCGATGGACTCGACCCGGTTGTGGATGTAGAAGACCTGGCCCTCGCGCAGCAGTTCACGGCGGATCGCCGCGCCGATCTGCTTCTCCTCGTACGGGCCGACGAAGGTCAGCACCGGGTGGCGCTCCTCCGGCGGGGTGGTGATCGTGGACATCTCGCGGATGCCGGTGACCGCCATTTCGAGCGTACGGGGGATGGGGGTGGCGGACATCGTGAGCACGTCGACGTTGGCGCGGAGCTTCTTCAGCTGCTCCTTGTGCTCGACGCCGAACCGCTGCTCCTCGTCCACGACGACCAGGCCGAGGTCCTTGAACTTCGTCTCGGAGGAGAAGAGGCGGTGGGTGCCGATGACCAGGTCGACCGAGCCGTCCTTCAGACCTTCGAGGGTTGCCTTGGATTCTGATTCCGACTGGAAGCGGCTCAGGGCGCGGACGTTGACCGGGAATTGGGAGTAGCGCTCGGTGAACGTGCCGTAGTGCTGCTGGACGAGGAGAGTGGTCGGGACCAGGACCGCCACCTGCTTGCCGTCCTGGACCGCCTTGAACGCCGCCCGGACCGCGATCTCCGTCTTGCCGTAGCCGACGTCGCCGCAGACCAGCCGGTCCATCGGGACCGTCTTCTCCATGTCCTCCTTGACCTCGGCGATCGTGGACAGCTGGTCGGGCGTCTCCGCGTACGGGAACGCGTCCTCCAGCTCGCGCTGCCAGGGGGTGTCCGCGCCGAAGGCGTGGCCGGGGGCCGCCATCCGGGCGGAGTAGAGCTTGATCAGGTCGGCGGCGATCTCCTTGACCGCCTTCTTCGCCCGCTGCTTCGTCTTCGTCCAGTCCGCGCCGCCGAGCCGGTGCAGCGTCGGGGCCTCGCCGCCGACGTACTTGGTGACCTGCTCCAGCTGGTCGGTCGGGATGTAGAGGCGGTCGCCCGGCTGGCCGCGCTTGGCGGGGGCGTACTCGACGAGCAGATACTCGCGGGTCGCGCCCTGGACCGTGCGCTGCACCATCTCCACGTACCGGCCGACACCGTGCTGCTCGTGGACGATGTAGTCGCCGACCTCCAGCGTCAGCGGGTCGATCGTCTTCCGGCGGCGGGCCGGCATCCGGCCCAGGTCCTTCGTGGCGGTGCGCTGGCCGGTCAGGTCGGTCTCGGTGAGCACCGCCAGCTTCAGCGCCGGGTCGATGAAGCCCTGCTCGATGGCCCCGCAGGAGACGTGGACCAGGGACGGGGTGATCCCGGTCAGGTCCGCGTCGAGGCGGGCCGCGATGCCCTCGCCGCCCAGCACCTCGACCGTACGGGCGGCGAGCCCCTGGCCCTCCGTCACGTACACCGTGCGCCAGCCGTCGGCCAGCCAGCCCTTGGTGTCGGCCAGCGCGCGGGCGGTGTCGCCCCGGTACGCCTCGGGGGCATGCATGGACAGCTGGAGGGTGTCGTCGTCGTGGTCGGCGGCGTCGGCCGCGAACGGGGAGATCGACCACCACATCATGTCCAGCTCACGGGCCCGGTCCCGGACGTCCGCGATGCCCCACAGCGAGGCCGCGCCCACGTCGATCGGGGCCTCGCCGCCGCCCGCGCTCGCCGCCCACGACGCCTGGAGGAACTCCTGGCTCGTGGCGACCAGGTCGGCGGCCCGGGTGCGGACCCGCTCCGGGTCGCAGACCAGCGCCATCGCGTCCTTCGGCAGGACGTCGAGCAGCAGCTCCATGTCGTCGACCAGCACCGGGGCCAGCGACTCCATACCCTCGACCGCGATGCCCTCGGCGATCTTGCCCAGCAGCTCACCCAGCTCCGGGTGCTGCTCGGCGAGCGCCGCCGCCCGCTCCCGTACCTGGTCGGTCAGCAGCAGCTCACGGCAGGGCGGGGCCCACAGCCCGTGCGCCGCGACCTCCAGGGACCGCTGGTCGGCGATCTTGAAGTAGCGGATCTCCTCGACGTCGTCGCCCCAGAACTCCACCCGGAGGGGGTGCTCCTCGGTCGGCGGGAAGACGTCCAGGATCCCGCCGCGTACGGCGAACTCGCCGCGCTTCTCGACCAGTTCGACCCGGGAGTACGCGGCGGCCGCCAGCGCGTCCACCACCTCGCCCAGATCCGCGTTCTGCCCGCTGCTCAAGCTGACCGGCTCCAGCTCGCCGAGCCCCTTGACCTGCGGCTGGAGCACGGAGCGGATGGGGGCGACGACGACGGAGACCGGGCCGGTCTCCGGGTCGTCCTCGCGGGGGTGCGCCAGCCGCCGCAGCACGGCGAGGCGGCGGCCCACGGTGTCCGAGCGGGGCGAGAGCCGCTCGTGCGGCAGGGTCTCCCAGGACGGGAACTCCGCGACCGTGTCCGGCGGCAGCAGGGTGCGCAGCGCGGCGGCCAGGTCCTCGGCCTCCCGGCCCGTCGCGGTGACGGCGAGCACGGTCCGGCCGGTCTGCCGGGCCAGCGCGGCCACGGCGAACGGCCGCGCACCGGGCGGGCCCACCAGGTCGACATGCGCCCGGTGCCCGTCCCCGGCGGCCTTCACCGCCTCGGCGAGCGCCGGGTCCGTAACGACGACATCCAGCAGACCGTGCAGACTCATGAAGTTTCCGTCCGGGATCAGATCAGGGGCAACGCGAAGGGCCCGACACGTGGAACGCGCCGGGGGTTCCAGGTTACGACCCGGGGGTGACAGCCGCGCCCGCAACCGGCCACCCGGCGGGCTCCGTGCCGTTTCACCGCCCGTCGTGCCGTGCCCGCCGCTCGTCGACGGTCGCGCACCGTTCATCTCCGTATCGCACACAGTTGTGCCGGGGATCCTCACAGGAGTGATCCCAGCGTCTAGTCTTTGCCCGACCCTTGCACAACAGGTGTATCCGAAGGTGTATCCGAGAGCGTCACACAGGCAGTCAGTACCGAGCACGGGCGGAGCGAGCAGCGGCCGGGTCGGGCGGCGCGGGGCGATCCCCCTCGGTGCACGGCCCCACGGGATCACGCATCGGGGGCTTACGTGGGCGAGAACGAGATGTCTGTCTTCGGGGTCCCGGAGGCCGAGGAAGAGATCTACCGGCACTTCCTGCGCAACCCCGGCACCCGCGCCGACGACCTGCACCTCCTGCTGCACTCCCGGCCCCGGGAGGCCCGCGCGCGGATCGACCGGCTCCAGGAGCTGGGGCTGCTGCACGCGGAGGACGCGGAGCTGCGGATCTTCCCGGCGGATCCCGAGGTGGCGCTCGCCCGGCTGGTCGATGTGCGGCTGGCCGCACTCCACCAGGAGCTGCAGCGCGTCACCCGGTCGCGGCACGTCATTGATGGTCTACGCGCGGAGCAGGGGGCCCGTACGCCCCCTCCGCAGGGCATCGAGCAGCTGGAGGGGCTGACCCAGATCCGTAACCGGATCGACGACCTCGCGTTCTTCGCCCGGGACGAGATCCTGTCCGTGGAGCCGTACACCCGGCTGTCGGCGGAGAACATCGCCCGCTCCCGCCCGCTGGACCTGCGCTGTCTGCGGCGCGGGGTGCGGATCCGCAACGTCGTCTCCAGCGTCGCGCTCCAGGACCCGCCGACCGCCGCCTATCTGCACGAGCTGGCCGAGCACGGGGCGGCGATCCGGGTGACGGCCGACACCACGGAGCGGCTCCTCGTCTACGACCGCCGGGCGGCGCTCGTCCCGCTGGACCCGCGCGACACCTCGCGCGGTGCGCTCCTCGCCCACCGCAGCGGACTGGTCTCCAACATCATCTCCCTGTTCGAACGGATCTGGGACCAGGCCGACGAACTGTCGCGGGCGGGCGGCGGCCCGGGGAGCGACGAGGACGCCGGCGCTCCCCGGCCCTCCGGCATCGAGCGGCGGGTGCTCGTGTCGATGTGCACGGTGGGCAAGGACGAGGCGGGCGCGCGGGAGCTGGGGGTGTCGGTGCGGACCTACCGGCGGCACGTCGCCGACCTGATGCAGACGCTGGGCGCGGCCAGCCGGGCGCAGGCGGCGCTGCTCGCCCGCGAACGCGGCTGGATCTGAACGCCGGAGGCCCCGGAAGGCCCTACGGGTCTTGCGGCTCCTCCGCCCAGCCGCGCAGGGCCGTGTCCGCCAGGACGCAGGACACCGCCCGCCGCACCGCCGACGCGTCCGTCGCCCCAGCCAGCTCGACCCGCAGGACCACCCGGTCCCGGCCCACCTCCGAGTGGCAGGCCCAGTGCCCGGGGAGCAGTCCCAGCAGCCGTACGACGGTGGTCCACCCGGTCGGGGCCGCCCGGTCGCGGCGTACGACGACGACATCGGCGACGCCCGGCGGGCCGGCCGTCATGACGCCGCCTCCCGGTGCCCGGCGGGCCCCGGGTCCAGCACCTGCCGGGCCGCCGCCGCCAGGGCCGTGATGCCGACGGGCAGGGCGGCCCGGACGTCGGGGGCGAAGCCGGGGGCGTGGTTGGGCGGTACGGGTACGCCTCCGGCGCGGGCGGCCCGCCACGGTCCGGCCCCGGTGGTCCCGAGCATCCAGTACGCGGCCGGGACCAGGTCCGAGCCGCCCCGACCGGCCGGCCCTCCCGACGCGAGGTCCGGCCCTCCCGAGCCGCCCGCCGCGAAGTGCGGGAAGTCCTCGGTGGCCGCCGAGCCGCCGAAGTCCAGCACCCGGCCGGGCCCGAGCAGCGCCTCGTGGGCCCGGCGCACCCGGGCCGTCAGCGCCGGGTCGGGGCGCAGGGCGGGCGAGCGGGCGGTGACGGTGATGCCGGGTGGGCGCGGGGCGCCGGATGCTTCGGCCTCGGCCCGGACGACGCGTTCGGTGGCGGCCGCCAGCCGGTCGAGCGCCTCTTCGGTGAACGCCCGGATCGTGAGGGAGAGTTCGGCGTGGTCCGGGGTGATGTTGCCGCGCTCGCCCGCCCGCACCGAGCCCACGGTGAGCACGGCCTGCTCGGCGGGCGCGGTCGCCTCGGCCACCACGGTACGGAGGCGCAGCACGGTGGCGGCGGCCATCAGGACCGGGTCGACGTTGAGGTGCGGGGTGGCCGCGTGGCCGCCCCGGCCGTGCAGGACCGCCTCGACGGCGACGCTCCCGGCCATCAGGGGCGGCCCGCCGGCCGGCGCGTGGGCGAGGGTCCCGGCGGGGAGCGGGGCGGCGTGCTGGGCCAGGACCGCGTCGGGGACGCCGAACCGCTCGTAGAGCCGGCCCTCCGCCAGCATGGCCCTGGCCCCGCTCAGCGTCTCCTCCTCCGGCTGGCCGGCGACGAGGACCGTGCCCCGCCACGTGTCCCGGGAGGCGGCGAGGAGCGCCACCGCCCCGGTGACCGCCGCGATGTGCAGGTCGTGGCCGCAGGCGTGCATGACCCCGGGGGTGGTGCTGGCGTACGGCAGGCCGGTCGCCTCGGTGACGGGCAGCGCGTCCAGCTCGGTGCGCAGCAGCACGGTGGGGCCCGCGCCGTTGCGCAGCACCCCGACGAGTCCGTGGCCGCCGCCCACGGAGCGGGTGACCGTACAGCCCAGCTCCGTGAGCCGGGCGGCGAGGCGGCCGGCGGTGCGGTGCTCGTGGCCGGAGAGTTCGGGGTGGGCGTGCAGGTCGAGGTAGAGCTCGACGGCGGAACGGAGCAGGGGGCGCGGCAGGGGCCCCTCCCCTGCCGCCGCCTCACCGCCCCGGGCCCGCGCGTCTCCTCGGGCCCCCGACGCTCCGCCGTCCTCGTCGTCCGCGTTCCTCGTCGTTCTCGCCGCTGTGACCACCGCGCACCTCATCTCTGCTCAACGAGCCTGCTCCGTACGGCTGTCAGGTGCCGGGCCGTCGCCCTGCCACCGGGTGCCAGCGATGTGACAGCGATATCGCGGCCGATCTGACAGCGGTCACCCCTCCAATGGGTCCAGCACCCGGGCACCGGATCGGAGCAGCCGGCCGGACCCCCACGAGACCAGGGAGATCACCATGGCCCCCAAGACCGAACTCGCCACCCTCGCCGACGAGATCCTGGAGCTGGAGTCGGAGACCTTCGAGATCTCGGACTACTCCGACGCGTCGGAGGTCGTCCTCGCCGGTTCCACGTCGTGTTCCTCGACGTCGACCTGCTCCAGCACCACCAGCACCACCTCCTGCAGCGCCTGACACCGGTTCTCCAGGCCTGCTCGTACGTCGGCCCCCTCCGTCGGTCGGAGGGGGCTGTCGCACGTGGGGCGCGGGCGGCCCGGTCACGGGAACGGGTGCGGGGCGGCCTTGATCTCCGCCTCCGGGAGGTCGTCGGCCCGCCGCCCCGCCGCTCGCAGCGCGGTCCGCAGCCGGGGTGTGGTCAGCGCCCGCTGTCTGCTCCAGCCGAAGTCCAGCGGCAGCAGCCCGGGGACGATGGTGGAGACGGTGTGCAGGCCCATCCGGTGCTGCTCCGGCGTCGTCTGGTCGACGGCGATGACGTCGTACCCGGCCCCCGTCAGCCGGTCGCGCAGCAGCCGCAGATCGTCCAGCAGGTCGCCGGTGCGGGGGCGCAGCGGCTGCCAGTCGGCGAACGTCTCCTCCAGCGGGAGGACGGCGGCCGGTTCCAGGTACTCGGCGGCATGCCGGGCCATGGACGGCAGCCCGTAGAGCTGGGCGTGGTCCTTGAGGTGCAGGACCTTGCCGAAGTCCTGTTCCATCGCCTCCAGTTCGGCCCGCCGCTCGATGACCTGGTAGGGCAGGTGCGGGATGTAGGTGAGGACTTCGGACAGGGCCGCCTCGACCGTGTCCGCCGGGTCGAAGCCGGCCGCCGCGCTGAAGGACAGCGTGCCGTGGCCGCCGTCCCGGCGCACCGCGAGGGCGGTGACGACGGGGACCGCCAGATCCATCCGCGTATCGAAGGCGTGCACGTCGTAGCCGTGCAGGGCGGCCCGGTCGAGCATCGAGCGGACGGCGGGGGTGGTCGCGGTGGTGAGGTCGATCGCGGTGAGACGGGCTCGGCCGTACCAGGCGAGGAGGAAGGCGTCCCGCTCGACGAGTTCGAGCAGCCCGAAGAGGATCGCTTCTTCCGGACTGCCGCCGGTGGCGCAGCCGTTGGAGCACTCGAAGACGAAGTTGTCGGCCTCGACGCCCGCGCTGTAGTGGGCGAGCCGGGCCGGGACCAGGATCGGGGCGTCGTCGCGCAGCGAGTGGCCCCAGACCCAGGGGATCGCCCGGTCCGGGTCGAAGGGGCTGACCAGGGGGTCGGAGGCGTACGTCTGCGGGGTGTAGAAGCCGCAGTCGGCGGGGTTCAGCGCCTGGCCGGAGAGGTTGCGGTAGCTGTCGAGGACCGGGGTCGTGCCGCGTCGGCGGTGGGTGCCCGCGTACCGCTCCAGGCCTTCCAGGTGGGCGAGGGTGCGGCTGGTGGCGTACCGGTTGGCCTGGCCGCTCCAGGTGACGTCGTTGAGGCCGGCGTAGCCCCGTACGAAGTGGCTTCCGGCGACCGGGGCGGTGGTGGTGGAGGCGGGGTTGATCCAGATGTCGGAGCCGAGCGTGCCGCAGACCGGGTTGGCGAGGGCGGCGGTCGGCAGCGAGTAGGAGTCCAGGGAGCGGATGCGGTAGCCGTCGGGGTCCGGTTTGGGGGCGGGGCCCAGCTTCATGCGGGCGGCCTCCGCCGTGTCCGGGACCTCGTGCACGCAGGCGGGGCACAGCGGTTCGGGCAGCAGCGGGAAGGTGGCCGTGGCGAGGGTGACCAGGTCGACGCGGGTGACCTGGGGCAGCGCCCGGTCGGCGGGGGTGGCGTCGGGGTTGGTGGTTCCGCCCCGGACGACGGCCTCGTACGTGGCCCAGACCGCGTCCACCGCGTAGTCGGTGAGCACCGGCCAGTGCACGGCCCCGTGCGGCTCGTGCCCCAGCTCCAGCGCCTCGCGCTCCGACCTGCTGCGCAGCCGCTGCCAGCGCATCGCGAGGCACTGGCCGCAGGCGGTGGCGTCGGGCCCGCCGCCCCAGGGGCCGACGAGGACGGCCCGGGAGGTCAGCTGCACGTTGGCGGCGGGCCGGGTGGCGGCGTACGGGTCCGGGTGGCCGAAGCCGAGGACGTCGGCGGCCCCGAGCGGCACGGCGTAGGGCGCGGGCAGACCGCCGGAGGAAGCGGAACGGGCGTGGCGGGCGGTCAGTCCGGCCTGGAGGCGGGTGCGGGCCGCCTCCAGAGGGGTCGGGGCGGGGGCCGTCGTCGTCATGACTTGTCGCTCCAGCGGAAGGTCTTCAGCGCCACCGCGCCGAGGACGAGGGCGAATCCGGCGAGGACGGCGCAGGCGACGCCGATGTCCGTCAGGGTGCCGCCGCCGGTCAGCGCGCCGGAGACCCCGTCGTTGAGGTAGCGCAGGGGCAGGACGCGGGAGAGGCTCTGCATCCAGCCGGGCATGGCGTCCAGCGGGAAGAACGAGCCGGACAGGAACGCCATGGGAATCATCAGGCAGTTGGCGACGGCGGCCACCGCTTCGGGGGTCTTCGCGTAGCTGCCGACGATGACGCCGAGCGCGAGGAACGCGGTGATGCCGAGGACCAGCACGGGCAGGGCGAGCGGCCAGCGGCCGTCCAGCTGGAGCCCGAAGGAGGGAAGCAGGGCCACGGCGACGAAGAGGACCGCCTGGACGGCTCCGACGCCGAGGGCCAGGACGTAACGGGAGGCGAGGACGGCGGAGACGGGCGTGGGCGTCATCCGGATCAGCCGGAGGATGTCGTCGCGCCGCCACTGCATGAGGACGAACCCGACCCCGAAGACGGCGGCGTTGCCGACGCCCCAGGACAGCACGCCGGGGGCGATGTAGTTGATGTAGGGCTTGCCGCTCTCCTCGACCGTCTGGCCGTGGAAGATCAGCCCGAAGACCACCAGGAAGATCAGCGGGAAGGCGAAGGTGAAGAAGAGGGTGGTGCGGTCGCGGGTGTAGGCCCGGTATCCGGCCTGGCTCAGCGCGGTGTAGGCGCTCATCGGGTGTCTCCGTATCGCTGGGTCACGCACGTGGGGTGGAGGGGAGTGGAGGGGGGGGCGGGTCTGCCTGCGTTACGGCTGCGGGGCTCCGGTGCTCGTACCGGCTCCGGTGCTCGTACCGGCTCCGGCTCCCGTGCCCGTGCCCGTCAGGTCCAGGTACACGTCCTCCAGGCTCGCCGTCCTGGTCTGTACGCCCTGGAGCCCCGCGATCGCGTCGACGGCGGCCAGGACCTTGCCCGCGGCGAGGGTCTCCAGCACGACCGAGCCGCCCTCCTCGGTCACCCGGTCCACGTCCGGGATGGCGCGGGCCTGTTCGGGCGTGAGGCGGTCGGCCGGGACCAGCAGGCGGGTGGTCGGGCTGGAGGCGGCGATCAGCCGGCCGGGGCTGTCCAGCGCGGCGACCCGGCCCGCGACCATGATGGCGACCCGGTCGCAGAGCGCCTCGGCCTCGTCCAGGTGGTGCGTGGTGTAGACGATGGTGCGGCCCTGGCCCTTGAGGTCGCGGAGGACCTGCCACAGCGAGCGGCGGGCCTGCGGGTCGAGGGCGGCGGTCGGCTCGTCCAGGAAGATCAGTTCGGGCCCGTGGACCAGGGCGGAGGCGATGGCGAGCCGCTGCCGCTGGCCGCCGGAGAGGTCGTCGACCCGGGTGTTCCCCTGCTCGGTGAGGCCGACGGAGGCGAGGGCGCGTTCGGCGGCGGCCGCGTCGCACCGGTAGAGGGCGGCCATGGTGACCAGGTGTTCGCGGGCGGTCAGCCGGACGAAGAACGCGGAGGCCTGGGTCTGCACGCCGAGCCGGGGCAGCAGGGCGGTGTTGCGCGGCCAGGGGCTCTCCCCCAGGACCGCCACCGTCCCGGAGTCGGCCCGCCGCTGGCCCTCCATGATCTCGACGAGTGTCGTCTTGCCCGCCCCGTTGGGCCCGAGCAGCCCGAAGAACTCCCCGCGCCCGACGGTCAGCGAGACCCCGTCGACGGCCCGGGTGGAGCCGTACGTCTTGTGGACGTCGGCCAGGGCGACGGCGGGCCCGGCGGACGGTCCCGCCGGAGGGTCGTGGGGGGTGCGGGGGGCGGTGGACGTCATGGGTCTCTCCTTGGGATGGAACACCGGGACCGGCTGAACACCGGGCCTGGACCGGGAACTTCAGACCGTCGGCTGGGAACTTCAGACCGTCGGCCGGGAACTTCAGGCCGTCAGCAGATGATGGGCGCTCGCGACGACCGCCGCGACGACCATGGCGAGAACAAGCAACGTCACCGACGCATAGGCGGGATAGGCGATACGGGCCCGGCGCGGGTAGCCGGCCGCATCCGGGGAGCGGCGCAGGGCGAGCCGCAGATAGGCGCCGGCCGAGGCGGCGAGGCC
Source organism: Streptomyces sp. NPDC091289 (assembly GCF_044757365.1). Taxonomy (NCBI): domain Bacteria; kingdom Bacillati; phylum Actinomycetota; class Actinomycetes; order Kitasatosporales; family Streptomycetaceae; genus Streptomyces; species Streptomyces sp. NPDC091289. The sequence continues at coordinate 143,845 of NZ_JBIVUT010000008.1, read as the reverse complement.
GGTGGCCCCGGCGAGCTGGCCCGCGATGCGGTAGCCGTCGAGCGGCGGCAGCGGCACGAGCATCGCGAAGGCCTGGACGCTGCCGAGGAGCAGCAGGGCGGCGAACGCCTCGTGCGTGGCGTCGTCGAGCGGGGCGAACAGCCACAGCGCAGCGAACGGGAGCAGGAAGACCAGGTTCATCACCGCACCGGCGGCGGCCGTGGCGATGCGGTGCCAACGGGTGCCGAGGTAGAGGTAGTTGTCGACCGTGCAGTACATGATGACGACGGGCAGCCGCCATCGCAGCCCGATCTCGGCCACCCGCCCTCCGTAGTGCCGGGCCACCACACCGTGCGCCAGCTCGTGGAGGGCGGTGCTCAGCCAGAGCAGGGCGGCCGTGCCGGTCAGCAGGACGGGGTTGGTGAACAACTCCCGTACAGCGATGAGCAGTTCGCCGGACCGGGCGACGACCACCGCCTCCATCGCGAGGATCAGCGCCAGCAGCGGCACCATCGCCCAGGGCGCGAGCAGGAAGCCGAGGGCCCGGTGCAGTCGGGCCGTGGTGGCGTCGGCGTCGGCCACCAGGGGGAGGGTGCCGCGCAGGAAGGTGCGCTTCTCCGGCACGGGCGCGGGGGCCGGTGTGCTCTCCGGCGCTACGGCAGGAGTCTGCTGTGCTGCGACTCCTGCCAGCAGCCCCTTCGTCCCGAGCAGGGCCAGGAGCCGCTGCCAGTGGGCGTCGCCCAGCCGTCGCCCGTACTCCCCCGCGTACGCCTCGCCGATCTCCGCGAGGCTCCGCTCCCCGTCCATACGCGTGATGAGGAAGTGCTCCTTGGGCCCGACCTTGAAGGAGTTGCCGGTCTCGGCGTCCTTGATCAGGTGGACGGTGGCGGCGCCGTCCAGCAGCGGGTCGCTGAGCAGGACGCGGGGCCGCAGCTCGGGGCGGTAGGAGGCGAGCGCCCCGGATGCCCCGGACACCCCGGAGACCCCGGACGCGCTCACTCCGCCCCCTCGGCGGACCCCTCGGCGGGCCCCTCGGCGGGCCCCTCGGTGGACTCCTTGAGAACCCGGCCCAGAACATGGCTGAGATACGCCTCGTCGCGGATGGTGACGTGCAGCCGGTTGTTGGTCATATGCATGTACGGGGACAGCAGCAGCGGCAGCGCGACGGCCGGGTCGGTGACCTGCTCGTCCCGCTCGCCGTCCCAGGACCGGAAGACCAGGTCCCCGTCCTCGGCCAGCTTCCGCGCCCGGTCGCGCAGTTCGGCGCAGTGCTCGGCCCAGCCGGCCAGCGACCCGGGCAGCGAGCGGGCGCTGCCGGGCGGGGCGGTGGCGGCCCGGACCCGGGCGAACCGGTCCCGCAGCCCGTCCGCCGTGCGGGCGTAGTTGCGGTCGTACTCGTCGGTGCCGATGAAGCCGGTGCCGGGGAAGGCCCGGTGCCAGAACTCGTAGTAGTTGTCGAGGTATTCGGTCAGCTCGGCCCGCCCGGGCAGGAAGGTCGAGGACATCACCATCATCAGCTGGGCGGCGGTGCCGAGCAGGACCGTGCGCAGGTGCAGGTTCTTGGTGGCCAGTGCGTCGATCACCAGGTCGCTGGAGTGCCGGAAGTGCCACTCGGCCAGCTCGATCCCGGCGGGCCCGCCGTACTTCCCGAACTCCGGCTCGTACGGCTCTCGGTGGCGGGAGTTGTTGGGGCGCAGGTTCATCCGGCCCCGGTCGTCGGTGTAGTGGCCGCGCTCGCCGCCGGGGAACTCGATCTCGAAGAGGGTGTTGTAGAAGTCGTTGAGGAACCCGGAGTCGACCTCGTACAGCGCGGGCCGCTCCGCCAGAAACGCGTCCACGGCCTGTTCGGTGCGGCGGGCCACCTCGGGTTCGGCGGCGGGTGTGGACGGCTTCAGGCGCAGCCGTATGTGCGGGCCCTCCAGCCAGTAGTTGATGAAGAAGTACCCGGCGAGCAGCCCGTCCGCCTCCAGCTCCGCGACCAGCGGGCGGACGCAGTTCAGGAGGAAGGGGCGGGGGTTGGCGGCGTAGAAGACATGGGTGGCCTGCCACGCGCCGGTTCCGATGGTGGTGGCGGCGGTGGCGGCCGATGCGGTGGTGGGGGGCGTCATGAGGTGGTCCTCCTGCGGACGGGTACGGCCGTCTCCACGGCCAGTTCGGCGACATGGCGGCCGTGGCCGGACACGGTGGGCAGGGCGTCCTCGTCCGGCAGCATCTCCCGGAACACCACTCGGGCGTCGGGGGACTTGACGAGCGCCTCGAAGGCGGACAGGGACAGGGCGCTGTCGAAGTCGAGGTACTGCGGCTTGGCCCCGGTCGCGCCCCGGGCCCCGGTGTCCGACACGGTCGCGAAGACCCGGTCGGGCAGTCCGTGGGTACGCCGGAACGCGTGCCAGTCCAGGAACCAGCCGTCCTCCGGGGCGCCGGGCCGGTGCAGGGGCAGGAGGGCGGCCGGGGCGCTCCAGCTGCGGCGGCTCAGGACGAGCGAGCCGTGCCGCACCCGGGGCCGCCCGGTGACCCCGCCGCGCGGCTCGGCCTCGGGGACGCCCGCCCACACGTTGAGCGGGGCCATCGAGGTCGGGGAGAGGAGGAGCAGGGTGCGCGGCAGCTCGGGCAGGGCGAGGGGGACGAGGTAGCCGAGGTAGACGGGGATCACCTCGCGGTCCAGGCGGACCGAGCGCAGGACGAGCCGGTCGGCCTCGGGGACGTGCATGAGGTACAGGTCGTCCAGCGCGATCCTGAACTCCGGTGCCAGCGTGCCGCGTTCGCCGGGGCAGACGATCTCGTACGGGGTGAGCCGGCCGTGCAGGTTGAGGTTGCTGGTGACCGGGCCGCCGGTGACCTCGGCGAGGACGGCACCCTCGGGCACGAGGGTGTCGGTGTCCGCGAGGAGCCGTTCGCCGAGGCCGTCGAAGAGCTGGGTGAACCGGGTGAACGAGAACGCCACCCCGCCGTAGGACCGGTTGAGGACGACGAGCGGGTCACCGGGCCGGTCGGCGATCTGGACGTGGTGGCTCATCGGCGCGAAGTCCGGTGCGATTCCGTCCAGTTCACCGGCCACCGCGTCCAGGAAGCCCTCGTCCAGCCGCACTTCGGCCGCCCCCGGTTCCGCCGCCTCCGCCGCCTCCCACAGTGCCGTCATCCGGGCGGTGAAGGTGCGGCGGGCGGTGTCGAGGGCGCGCAGCTTCTCCAGGCCGAGCCAGTTGACCTCGGGGACATAGGTCCCGTCGGCGTCGTACGGGGTGCGGGAGGCGGTGAACGTCATGTATTGGTCGAAGAAGTCCTCGTGGAAGTCGTGGACCAGCTTCAGCAGGTCGTCGCACCGCCCGCCGTGCCCGTACCGGGCGAGGAAGAAGCCCTGGAAGGTGATCCGCTGCGGGAGGGTGAGGTCGAAGGCGGGCAGCACCCGCTCCACCGCCGCCAGCGGACCGGCGGCCAGTCCCCGCCAGGCGTCGGGGTCCAGCATCACGCCCGGGTCCGCCGCCCGGACGGAGCCGTCCTGCGGTGAGTCGTGCTGCGGGGAGCCGACCTGCGGGGAGCCAGCCGCCGCGTCCTCGTACAGCAGCGTCTGCGGGACCTTCGCACGCTCCGCCCCGAGCTCCTCCTCCTGGACCGCCCGCAGCCCGGCCCGGACGGATTCCAGCAGGGCCCGCCGCTCGTCCGGGGCCGCATCGGCGAAGCGCGCGGCCCGGGCGGCGGGCTCCTCCAGCCGGTCCGCGAGCCGGTCGGCCCAGGGGCGGTCCAGGCCGCGCAGCGCGTCCTGGAAGGCGCGGAGCGGGTCGGTGTCGTGGACCTCGGTCCGCAGGCACGGCACCTGGACCATGCCGACGTCCAGGAGCGCCCCGAGGTACTGCTCGCACTCCTCGCGCGCCGCGCCCCGGTCCTCCTCCAGCCAGGCCGCCAGCTCGCCGTAGCGGAGGGTGCCGCGTTCCTCGAAGAGGCCGAGGAGCCGTTCCAGGGTGCCGCTGCGGCGCAGGAAGAACAGCCGGTCCTTCACCGCGTCGAAGGTGACGGCGGTGTCGTCGTCGCCCGCGGTGACCCAGCGGCGGACGTAGCGGACCCGGTCGTCGTCGCGTCCCCAGCCGGAGGCGAGGGCGAGCGGCAGATCGGCGCGGCGGACCGGGTCGGCGATCACCGCGTCGGCGAGCCGGCCCAGCGCCACGACGTTGAGCCGGACCTGCGTCCGCCACTCCTCCCCGACCCGCACGCGCAGTCCGTCGGAGCCGCCGAACACGCCGGGGGCGACGCCGGTGAAGGTGGAGAAGGGACTCGTCTTGCAGGCGGTGCGGTAGACGTAGGAGAGCAGCGAGCGTTCGATCTTGCGCTGCTTGCGGTCCGGCTTCGCCCCGGCCCGGGCCGCCTTCTGCCGGTAGCCGTCGAGCTGGGCGTCCAGGGTCGGCGAGGCGAGCAGCAGCCCCTTGCGCAGACGCTCGTGACCGGCGATCCGGGCCAGCTCGGTGCGGCTGCGGCCGGTCTCGTCCGCCAGCAGGCCGGCCCCCGCGCCCCGCTTGTCGTCCAGGGCGCGCCGGCCGGTCAGCCAGTCGGCGAGGGCCCGGGCGGCGGCCGGGTCCAGCGCGCGGACCCGGGCGAGGGCGTCCTCGGCGGCCACCGGGTCCGGCAGCCGGTTGTTGAAGACGTCGCGGCGCAGTTTCAGCAGGGCGCGGCGCAGCGGTTCGTCCTCGCTGCCGCCGATCAGGCCGTGCAGCTGGTCCGCGGCCTTCCCGGCCAGCAGCGCCAGTTGCTCGGTGGTGTCGAGGACGTCGTCGGCCCAGCGGCGGCTGTCGGGGCAGCGCAGGGCCCGGACGTCGTCGACCGGAAGTCCGGCGACGCGCAGCATGAACGCGGGCCGGCCAGAACCGGAAGGGGAGTTCGCGGAGTTCACGGAGTTCGCGGAGTCGGTCATCGTCTCTCCCCCCGCTCAGGCGATCTCGTAGCGGAAGTCGGCGGGGGCGGGGCGTTCGTTGCCGATCATCATGATCAACAGGGGCGCCTCGCCCGTCCCTTCGAGTCCCAGCTCCTCGATGTAGGAGATGTTGTCGAAGCCGAGGGCCACTCCGCAGCCGAGGTCCACGGCCGCGGCGGCGGTGTAGACGGACTGGGCGACGGCCCCGATGGTGGCGTTGACCAGCCGGTATCCCCGGTCCCCGACCGCGTCGAGGACGGCGGTGGTGCGGACGGTCGGCACCAGGACCGCCCCGGCCTGCTCCAGGTTGTAGTTGGCGAGGAAGTAGTTCTTCTGCAGGAACTCGCCCGGCCGCCCCTCCTTCACCCGCCGCAGGCTCCGCGCCTCGGGGTCGTAGGCGTACGAGCCGGGCTCGATGCCCTCCACATGGCCGACGAAGGCGTACAGCTTCGCCAACCGGGCGTCGCCGGTGTCCCCGCCGATCCGCGACCCGGCAGCGGCGGCCGCCAGGCAGACGGCCAACTGGTCGGCGGTGACCGGCTTCCGGGCGTCGAACCGGCCGAAGCTGGAGCGCCGGGCGCGCAGGGCGCTGCGGACGTCGGCGGCCAGCGGCCGGGCGGGCGGCAGCGCGACCTCCGTGAGCGCCGGGTCGGCGGGGTGCGCGGCGGCCGGGGCCAGCGCGCCGGGGGCGGGCCGGGCGGTGGCGTCGGCCGAGGTGGCCGCCTGCATGCGGAGCAGCGCGTCGAAGGCGAGGACGGTACGGGAGCGCTCGACGTCCTTGCGCCGGACAGAGACGGTTGTCTCCGCACCCTTGCGCCGGACGGAGACGGGGGCCTCCGCACTCTTGCGCTCCGAACTCACCTCCCCATCAGCCCACTTGAGCGGAACGACCGCGAAGATGCCCTCCTCCCGCGGGTCGACCCCGAGCAGCTCCGCGAGGCGCTCCTCGTCGAACCAGAGCGCCGGCTCGACGGCCAGCCCCCGGGCGGCGGCCCACATCCGCCAGGTCTGGACGCAGGCGCCGAGGTCCATGGAGACGGCGTGGAAGGAGAAGCTGTTGTACTTGAAGGAGTTCTGCCAGTACTTGATGCCGAGCACCAGGTACTGATCGGTCTCCGGCCCCGGCGCGCCCTCCCCCAGGGCGTCGCGCACCCGGCCGGAGACATCGCCGGTGAGCAGCCGCTGCATGGCGTGGTGCCGGGTGGAGTAGTAGTGCACGCCGGGCGGTACGGGGCCGCTCGGCCCGGAGACCCAGTGGATGCTGACCGGGTACAGCCCACCGCCGGACGCGGAGCCGCGCGACCAGTTGGCCAGCGGGTAGAACGGCAGCGCGTTCAGGTCCGTGTTCGCCTGGACGCCGAGGCGGCGGCCGGTCAGCCCGTACGAGTCGCGGAGCATGCCGGAGAGCGAGACGAGGTCGAACGCACCCTGCCCTGCGGCCCCTTCGGCCTCTTCGGCCGCCTCGGCCGCTTCGGGGAACAGGCCCCGGTCGAGCGTCGCCCCGGCCGGGTAGGGGGCGTCCGGCAGCGGGAAGCCGTCCGCGCCCGGGTGGAACTTGGCCTTGCGGGGGCCGTCCTGCCAGTTCGGCACATAGTCCACGGGGTCCATCGGGACCCGGCCGCGGTGCATGATCGCGGCGGCGTACTCATGGGCGTATCCCATGGCGAGCTCCTTGGTCACAGCAGAGGAGGGAGCGGAAGAGAGGGGGTGGGCGGCGGGCGCGGTCATGGGAACGGGTGCGGGGCCGGGTTGAGATCGGCGTCGGTGAGGTCCGCCGTCCGCAGGCCCGCCTCGCGCAGGGCGGTGCGCAGCCGGGGCATGTGCAACGCGCGCTGGCGGGTCCAGCCGAAGTCGATCGGCAGCAGGCCCGGCACGATCACGCTCACCGTTCTCAGGCCCAGGGCGCGCTGTTCCGGCATGGTCTGGTCGACGACGACCACGTCGAACCCGGCGGCGGCCACGGTGTCCACGCACCGCCGCAGGTCCTCGCGCAGATCGTCGGAGACCGGGAGAACCGGCCGCGCGCCGGACCCGGACCCGTCTCCGGACCCGGACCCATCCCCCTCCCCGTACAACTCGTCGAAGGAACGCGCCGGTCGGCGCACCGCTCCCGGCGCGCCGAGCAGGAAGTCCGCGTGGACGCCCATCTCCGGGATCCCGTACGCCAGCGGGTGGTCGTGCAGCGCCTCGACCTTCGCGAAGTCGTCCGTCATCGCGCGCAGCCGCTCCTCGTCCCGCTCCGTGCGGCCCTGGAGGTTGACGGCGTCGGTGGCGATCTCGCAGAGCGCCCCGGCGAGCGCCGCCTCCGGGTCGAGTCCGGCGCCCGCGCCGAAGCACATCCGGCCGGGCCCGCCGTCGGGGCGGACGGCGACGCCGGTGACGACGGGGATCGGGAAGGTGATCCGGGTGTCGAAGAACCGCGCCTCGTAGCCGTACATCTCCAGCCGGTCCACCATCTGCCGGGTGGCGGGGCGGCGGCTGGTGCGCGGGTCGATCTCGGGCAGCGCGGCCCGCCCGTACCAGGAGAGCAGGAACGCGTCCCGCTCGACGACCTCCATCAGCCCGAAGAAGACGGCTTCCTCCAGCGCGCCGCCGGACGCGCAGCCGTTGGAGCTCTCCTGCACGAACCGGTTCTCCAGGCCCGGCGCGTGGTAGTACGTGAGCACTTCGGGGACCAGGACGGTGTGTCCGTCGCGCAGCGACCAGCCGCGCACCCAGGGGATCTCCCGGTCCGGGGTGAAGGGCAGGACGCGGGGGTTGGCCCGGTGGAAGTCCTCGGAGTAGAGGCCGCTGACGCGCGGGTCCAGGGCGGCCCGGCCCTCGGCGCGCAGGGCGTCCAGGCTGGCGTGCACCTGGGCGCGTTTGGCGCGGGAGCGCATGCCCGCGTACCGCTCCAGGCCCTCCAGGACGCCGATGCGCAGGCTCTCGGCGAAGGTGTCGGCGTGCCCGCCCCAGAACGTCTCGCGCAGATACGGTCCCGAGCGCATGGAGAAGCAGCCGATGGTGGCGGAGGTGGACGTGGAGGAGACGTCCTGGACGACGGAGGGGCCGAGCGAGCCGCAGACGGGGTTGGCGTACGGCGCGACGGGCAGCTCGTAGTCCCCGATGTCCCGCACCCGGAAGCCGCCGGGCCGCAGTTTGGGCGCGGGCCGCAGGGTGAGGGCCGCCGCCGTGTCGCTGTCGGGCTCGGGCCGCCCGCAGGCGGGGCACTCCGGGTCGGGGACGAGCGGGTAGTGGCGTACGGCCAGGGTCTGGAGGTCGACGAGGTGGACGGCGGGGAAGGCCCCGGTGGCCGGTCCGCCGCCGGCCCGCCGGGCGGCGATGACCCCGGCGAGCGCTTCGGCCGCGAACGGGGTGAGGTAGGGGGACGGGCCCGCCGCCCGGGTCCCGGAACCGAGCTCCAGCGCCTCGCGCAGGGCGACGGACCGCACGCCCTGCCAGCGGCGCTCCAGGCAGCGGGCGCAGGGGCCTTGACCGGCTCCGGGCGGCGCGGGGAACGGACCGACGACGGCGTGCCGCCCGTAGTAGCGCACGGGGACGGCATCGGCGCGGGCCGCCGGCCCGTCGCCCGCGAACGCGTCGCGCACGCCGAGGGGCCGGACGTCCGGCGGGGCGGCGTCCGCCGGACCGCCGTGCCGGGACAGCCCCTCCCCCAGGAGCTCCGCGAGCAGCCGGGTGGACTCCTCCAGCACCGGCGCGACCGGCAGGGTCTCAGCGGGCATCGGTGCCGCCCTCGCCGTCCACCGTGAGCAGCACCCGGGCCGTGGCGATCGGGCCGGCGAGCAGGTCCGCCGGGGTCGTCGGCACGTACAGGGCGTCGCGCCCGGCGGAGCGCAGGGCCTCCAGCACCGCGTCGAACGTGGTCGCGTCCGCGTCCGCCGCGACGGACTCCCCGCCCACCCCGATCGCCCCGGGGGCCAGGTCGCCCATCAGCGGGTCGCCGGGGTCGACCGCCGCCCCCGGGTCCTCGGCGGCGAGCTGCACCTGGCCGAGCAGGTCCCGCAGGGCGGACGCGGCCGCCGTACGCCGGGACAGCCCGGCCCCGACCGCCCAACGGGCCCCGGCAGCAGGGCCGTTCGCCTCGCGGGCCAGCACCACGTGCGCCGAGGTCCGGTCCGCCTCGCCCAGGTCCAGGAGGTCCACGGCGATGTCCAGATTGCCGGCGGACTTCATCAGGAACACCAGCTCCGGGTCGTCGCCGCCGACCGCCAACGGGCTGACCCGGGTGGTGCCCCGTACGGCGCGGAGCAGGGCGTCGTGGGCGAGCGCGGACAGCAGCCCCCGGCCCGCCGCCTCCGCCGCGCTGCCGCCCGCCCCGGAGCCGGCGGTGGTCGCCAGGTGCGCCCGGTCCCGGTTGTGCGGCCCGAACGGGCGCAGGGCCCCGGCCGGTACGCGTACGGGGTCCTTGCCGATCAGCGAGGTCGCGACCGCCCAGGCGGCGGGCACGGCCCCGGTGCCGCCGCCGGTCGTCAGGGCGTCGGGCCCGAACGTCCGCAGCGCCCCACCCTCGGCGGCCGTCGGGGAGGTCAGGGGAACGACATGCTCCACGTACGCCTCGGCCGCCGCGTACAGCGCCCGGGTCCGCGCCCCGGCCAGGTGGTGCACGTCGAACGCGGCGATCCGGCGGCGCTCCCCGCCCCCGAGGGCGACCTCGACGCGGCTGAGCTTCAACGGGGTCTGGGTCAGCTCCTCGTCGTCGTAACGGCGGAAGATCCCGGTGTACGGGCGGACCAGTGCGGTGCTGATCCGGTTGAGCTCCTCGACCAGGCCTTCCGCGTCGCGGGCGGTCTCCACGGTCGCGGTGACGGGCAGCGCGAGCGGGCCGGGCAGGGCGGCGGGGCCGTCGGCGGGGAGCGCGGCGCAGCGGACGCACCGGGGGTGGGGCTGGACCGGTTCGGCCATCACGTCCAGCGATTCCAGGTCCTGGACGAGGACCTGGCCGGCGGTCTCGGCGGGCAGTGCGCCGGTGGTCAGGCGGAAGATCTCGTAGCCGACAAGGTTGCCGACCATCGCGGCGACCGGCCCGGACAGGGCGTCCCCGCCGGCCGGTACGGCCCCGGCCGCCTCGCTCCACAGCCCGGCCGCCGTGCCGGGGTCGACGTTGCCGCCCAGGCGCAGCAGGGCGCAGGACCAGCAGCCGGTGGAGCCGGCGGTGGCGAGCGGGCCGACGATCAGGCGGCGGCCGAACAGCCAGGCGGGGATGAGGGTCACGCCCTCGGGCACCCCGGCGGCCAGCAGCCGGTGCGTACGCGCCCCGGCGTCCGCGCCGGTGACCACGACGACGTCGTAGCCCTCCAGGGCGGCCCAGTCCGCGTCCGTCCCGGCGGTGAGCGCCTCGATACGGGCCCCGTGGGCGGCGGCCTCGGCCGTGACGTCGTCGGGGGCCGCCACCGCTCCGATGCTCGCGCAGCCGTTGCGCACCAGGCTCAGCGCGCACCAGCGGGCCGTCTCGTCGTCGCCGAGGACGGCGACGCGGGTGGCGCGGTAGCGGGCGAAGCGGGCGGGGGCGTCGTCGGTGTAGTGGTCGACGTAGGCGATCTGCGCGGCGAACCGCTCGGCGCTCTCCTCGTCGAGGGCGTCCCCCGCCGCCGGATCGGCCTCGGGGATGTCGCGGGCGAAGCCGCGTGCGTACAGCGTTCTGACCAGTTCGGCGGCCATCGCCCGCTGGGCGGGCCCGAATCCGGCGCACAGTTCGGCCAGTTGGTGCTGTCCGGTGAGGTGCGGGACGACGAGGGAGGCGAAGCGGTAGGCGGTGCGGCCGGTGAGGTGGAAGCCGCCGTCGGCGTTGTGGAACAGCACCCCGCCGGGGGTCTCGGTGAACAGCACGTCGCGGCGGATACGCGGCCGGGTTCCGGCGATCGCGTCGAACGCGGTCGTCGCGGGGGGCGACGCGGGCGAGGCGGGTACGTGCGGCGCGGTGGGTGCGGCGCTCTCGGCCATGGGGATCACACCTTCTCTGTGCGGCGGTCGCGGATCCGGGCGGTTCTTCGTACGTGGGCGCGGAGCAGGTCGTGGATGCGGTACGGGCCCGGCGGGCCGTCCTCCAGCAGTCCGGCGTCGGCCAGTCGCTCCCGTACGGCTTCGGGTACGGGTCCCTCGTCCTCGGGGCCCCGGTCGGCGAGCAGCTCGGGCGGGCCCTGGGCGAGGCGGGCGAAGGCCTCCGAGAGGCGGGGGTCGAGGCGGCCGAGCGCCCGGTCGAAGAGGCCGGTGACCGAGTGGTCCGGGGAGTCGGTCAGGGTGAGCCGGGCGAGCGGGTCCTCGCCCAGCCAGTCGACGGCGTCGGCGAGCCGCAGCCCCGGCCGGGTCAGCAGCCGGGCGGTGAGGATGCGCAGCGCGGCGGGGAAGTGGCCGCACGCGGCGGCGAGTCGGTGCGCGGCGCGGGGTTCGGCCTCCACCCGTTCGGCGCCCAGGGCGGCCAGCAGCAGGGCGTACGACTCGGCCTCGGTGAAGGCGGTCAGGCGCTGCACCCAGCCGCCGTGGGTGGCGATGAGCCCGCCGAGCCCCATCCGGCTGGTGACGACGACGGCGAGCTCCGGCCCGTCGTCGGAGGCCGGTGTGAGCAGAGGCCGCGCCTGGTCGGCGTCGACGACGTCGTCCAGGATCAGCAGGGCCCGCCCCGCGCCCAACTCACCGAGCGCGGCGGTCACTTCGGCGGCGACCTCGTCGACCGTGCGGGGCTCGCCGTCCGTACGGGTCATCCGGACGAGTAACTGCCCGGCGGGGAAGGCGTCCCGGACGAGCCGGGCGACGTGCTGGGCGAGCGCCGACTTGCCGATGCCGGGCGCGCCGGAGACCAGGACGGTGAGGGGCCGGTGGTCCTCGGGGCCGGGGGCCGGGGGTGCGGTGAGGCGAGCGGCCATGGCGGCGGTCTCGGCGGCGCGCCCGGTGAAGTGCGGTACGGCGGGGACGGGCCCGGTGCCCGGTACGGCGGCCGGGGCGAAGACCGCGGCGGCGACCGGGGCGGCCGACGGGACGGCCGACGAGACGACGGCCGGAGCGGTGACCGGGGCGGCGGACGGGGCAGCGACCGGGGCGGCGGCCGGGAGGGGGACGGTCTCGCCCTGGATGACGCGTGTGCCCGCGGGGCCGGCGGAGCCCAGGTCCTCGCCGCGCAGGATGGACAGTTCGAGCCGGCGCAGGGAGGGCGAGGGGTCCACGCCCAGCTCCTCCAGCAAGAAGCCCTTGACCCTGCGGTACTCGGCGAGCGCCTGGGACTGGCGCCCGGTGCGGTAGAGGGCCTCGATGAGCTGCTCATGGAAGCGTTCGTGCCCCGGATATACGCGCGTAGCGGTCCACAGGTCGACGAGCGCCTCACCGCAGCGCCCGAGTCCCAGCAGCAGGTCGCAGACCCGCTCGACCGCGCGCAGCCGTTCCTCCGCGAGCCGGGGCACCTCGTCGCGGTGCAGGACGTCGGACCGTACGTTGGCGAGCAGCGAGCCCTGCCAGAGCGAGAGGGCGTCCCTGAGCGCGCAGAGCTCCGCCTCGGGGTCCCGGTCCAGGCCGGCGGCCCGGCGCGCCTGTGCGCGGAAGCCGAGGAGATCCAGGGTGGGCGGGGCGGCGGTGATCCGGTAGCCGCCGGGCACCGCCTCGATGGAGGTGCCGGTGACCCCGTGCTTGGCGAACAGTCGGCGGAGCCGCAGGACGCAGGTCTGGAGGGCGGCCCGGGCGGTGACGGGCTGTTCCTCGCCCCACACCGCGCGCTGCAAGTACTCGGCGGAGACGGTGGAGTTGGCGTGCAGGAGGAGCGCGGCGAGCAGGTTCGCGGGCTTGGAGGGCTGGAGGACGACGGTGTCGGGTCCGTCCGCGAGGGCCAGCGGCCCCAGGAGCTGGAACCGCATCGCGGTCGACGGCCCCGGGGAACGAGCGTCCAGGGCGTCCGGGGCGTCCGGGGCGTCCGGGGCGTCCGGTCCTCCCGGTTCCGCCGGCCTGCCCGGTCCTGCTGGGCTCGGCACCTCTAGTCCCAGCCGTTGACCAGCTTGCACACCCGGAAGGGTGCGGATTCCGGGGGCAGTTGGCCGATGACGCCCGCCAGCTCCGTACAGATCAGCCGCGCGACGTGATCGGCGGCGGGCGGGGGGCCGGCGGGGGTGGTGGCCGATGCGGCGCCGGTGGAGAGGGTGAGGGCGGCGAGGGCGATTCCGGTCACGAGGGCGGCGGTTCTGGCCGGGCGGCGCTTCTTCTGCGCAAGCGAAGACCTGGACACGTGTTCCCCTTCGACGGTGGCGTCGGAGCCGGGGGTTCGGCCCGGCACGCATGACGATGCCAGCGTGGAACGCGCCACGAGAGAGGCCGCGGTGTCAGCTTGCTGCACGGGGGTCCGCCGCCGTGTGCAGCAAGTTGACACGGTCCGCCGTGACCGACCGGCCGGAGCGGGGAACGGGGGGCGGGGAAAGGTCCGTCGGGACCAGGGGCAAAGTCCTTCGGGACCGGCGAAAGGCCCTTCGGGGCCGGGGAACGGGTCGGCCCCGGGACGTTTGGAGGAACGTCCCGGGGCCTGCCGGTCATCCTACGGTGACGCCCGAAGGGTCACCGTCGTCGGGCGGGACTGTGCTCACCCGTCCGTCGCGATGGCGTTCAGGACGTTCATCCGGCCCGCCCGGAAGGCCGGGACGAGAGCGGCGAACAGTCCGACGAGAGCCGAGCAGGCGAAGACCGTGAGGATCGTCGGCCACGGGATCTCCAGGACCTCCAGGCCCTCCAGCGCCAGCAGCTTCTGGGCCGCCGTTCCCCAGCCCATCCCGAGCCCGAGTCCGAGCAGCGCTCCGAAGAGGGCGATGACCACGGACTCCAGCCGGATCATGCGGCGCAGCTGGCGGCGGGAGAGCCCGATGGCGCGCATCAGGCCGATCTCCCGGGTCCGCTCGACCACGGACAGGGCGAGGGTGTTCACCACACCGAGCACCGCGACGATGATCGCCAGGGCGAGCAGACCGTAGACGATGTTCAGCAGCTGGCCGATCTGGTTCTTCAGGTCTTCCTTGAAGTCGGCCTGGTTCTGCACCTTGTAGACCGGGTATTCGGCGATCGCGCTCTTGAGGGCCGCGTACGCCTCCTTCTCCTTGCCCTCCTCCGCCTTGCCGAACATGGCCACGTTCTGCGGCATCTTGTCGGCGGAGACGTAGGAGGCGGCGGTCGTGAGGTTGGTGTACATCGCGCCGCGGTCGATGTTGGTGTCGTCCGAGGTGATGGCGGCGACCTTCAGCTTCGCCGTCCCCCCGGCCTTGAACGCGACGGTGAGGGTGTCGCCGACCTTGACGCCGTGCTTCTCCGCGTAGTCCTCGCCGACGGACATGGCGTTCTTGCCGTAGGCCTTCGCGAGGTCGCCCGAGAGCGCGGTGCGGCGGACGTCCTGCTGGTACGTCGGGTCGGCGGCGGTGATCCCCTCGTCCTCCGTCTTGCCGTTCGGAGAGGTGATCTTCGCCTTGACGAAGGTGTAGTTCGTCATGTGCTCCAGGCCCGGCACGGCGCTCAGGGCCTCGGCGGCCTGGGGCACGATGGGCCGCCCGGCTCCGCTGTCCTGGACGATGAAGTCCGCGCCGACCGACTTGTCGAGCTCCTCGGTGGCCGAGGCCACCATGGAGGACCCGACGACGGACAGGCAGGCCACCAGGGCGAGCCCGATCATCAGGGCGGCGCCGGTCGCTCCCGTACGCCGAGGGTTGCGCAGGGCGTTGCGCTCGGCCAGCCGGCCGACCGGACCGAAGAGCCGCAGGACGACGACGCTCAGCCCGCGCACCACCACACCGGCCAGCAGCGGGCCGATCACGATGAAGCCGATGAGGGTCAGCAGCACGCCGAGGGCGAGGAACATCGAGCCCTCGGTGGCCTTGTCGGCCTGGGTGGTCGCCCACAGGGCCGCGCCACCGGCTGCCGTGAGGACCAGGCCGATCCCGGCCCTGACCCAGCCGGACCGGCCGTCGGCGGGGGTTCCGGCGTCGCGCAGGGCAGCCATCGGGGAGACCTTGCCGGCCCGGCGGGCCGGGATGTACGCGGCGAGGACGGTGACGACGACACCGAGCACGAGGCCGACCACCGGGGTCGTCCAGGCGACGGTGAGGTCCCTGGTGGACAGCTCCATGCCCGCGGCGCCCATCAGCTTCATCAGCCCGACGGCGAGGCCGACGCCGGCGGCGACGCCGAGGAGGGAGCCGACGATGCCGAGGAGGACCGCCTCCAGCAGCACGGACCGGTTGACCTGCTTGCGGCTGGAGCCGATGGCCCGCATCAGACCGATCTCGCGGGTCCGCTGGGCGACCAGCATCGAGAAGGTGTTGACGATGAGGAAGATGCCGACGAGGAGGGCGATTCCGGCGAAGCCGAGCATCGCGTACTTCATGACGTCCAGGAAGGCGCCCATGGAGTCCTTGTTGGCGTCGACGGCCTCCTGCTGGGTCTGGAGCTTGTACGCGGCCGAGTCGTCGAGGGCCGCGGCCACGTTCTTCTTCAGCTGGGTGTCGCTGACGCCGTCCTTGGCGGTGACCGAGATCTGGTTGAAGACGTCGGGGGCGCCGAGGAGCTGCTTCTGGGCGGTGGCGGTGTCGAGGTAGATGACGGCCGCGCCCGGGTTGGTGACGGTGAAGGAGGCGATGCCGCTGATCTTCGCCCTGGTGTCGCCGGTGGCGGCGATGGTGCGCAGCTCGTCACCGATCTTCAGCTTGTGCTTCTTCGCGGTGTCGGCGTCGACCATCACTTCGGTGGGGCCGCGGGGCGCGTGTCCGGAGGTGATCTCCATGGACCGCAGGTCGTTCTCGGTCCAGTTGCCCGCGATGGTCGGGGCTCCGGTCTCGGAGCCCATGTTCTTGTTCTCGCTGTCGACGACCGTGACCGCCATGGAGTAGACGGCGCCCTCGGCGCTCTTCACCCCGTCGGCCTTCTCGACCTGCTGGATGACGGAGGCGGGCAGGGAGACGGGCTTGCCGTTGTCGGGCTGCTCGTCGTTCTCGGTGGCGTTCTTCGGGCTGACGGTGACGTCGGGCGAGGTCACGGCGAAGAGCTTGTCGAAGGTGGTGTTCATCGTGTCGGTGAAGACGAGCGTGCCGCAGACGAACGCGACGGACAGCAGCACCGCCACCGCGGAGAGGGCCATCCGGCCCTTGTGCGCGAAGAAGTTGCGCATCGAGGTCTTCCAGACAGTCATGACGTCCGCCCACGTGCGTCGAAGTGCTTCATGCGGTCGAGGACCTGGTCCGCGGTCGGGTTGTACATCTCGTCGACGATGGAACCGTCGGCGAGATACAGCACCCGGTCCGCGTAGGAGGCGGCGACGGGGTCGTGGGTGACCATGACGATGGTCTGCCCCAGCTCGTCGACCGACTTGCGGAGGAAGGACAGGACTTCGGCCCCGGCGCGGGAGTCCAGGTTCCCGGTGGGCTCGTCACCGAAGATGATCTCCGGCTGGGCGGCGAGCGCCCGGGCGACGGCGACGCGCTGCTGCTGACCGCCGGAGAGCTGGGTCGGGCGGTGCTTGAGACGCTCGGCGAGCCCGACGGTCTCCACGACCTGCCGCAGCCAGGCGGCGTCGGGCTTGCGGCCCGCGATGTCCATCGGCAGCGTGATGTTCTCGATCGCGTTGAGCGTCGGGAGCAGGTTGAACGCCTGGAAGATGAACCCGATCCGGTCGCGCCGGAGTTGGGTGAGCTTCTTGTCCTTCAGCTTGGTGATCTCGGTCTCGTCGAGGAAGATCTCGCCCGACGTCACCGTGTCGAGCCCGGCCAGGCAGTGCATCAGCGTCGACTTGCCGGAGCCGGACGGGCCCATGATCGCCGTGAACTGCCCGCGGGCGATGTCCACGTCGACATGGTCGAGCGCGACGACCCGGGTCTCCCCGGTGCCGTACGCCTTCACGACCTGCCGCGCTCGCGCCGCGACGGCCGTACGCCCTCCAGTGCCCCCGTGCCTGGGAATGGTTACAGCCGTTGTCACGGTATTTCTCCTATGTCGGTCGATGGCTGGACGCCATTGGGTACGGTCCGATTCTGGGTTCAGGACGGTGTCCGGCGCGATGGTGCCCAGCGCAGTCTTGGGGTGGGGTTTTCCCCACCGGCCCCCCCTGCGGTACGCCGTAGCGGCGACGTAGGAACAGGTTAAGGAAATGCCTCCTGCCGCCACGTCCTCCGCCGGGAGGAACAGGCCCTGGCCACGATGAGGGGGCGCCCCCTAGGGGAATCGCCCCCCAGGCGGAGGTGAGGTCAGGGACACCGTTCGGTTCCTGTGGTCCCTCCCCGTCCGGCGCCCTCGGATGAGACAGTGCCCCGGGAGATACGTGCATAGGGAAGGAAACCCGGTGGACGGGACGGACGGCAAGAGCGGCACAGGCGATACGGGCTCCGGCACAGGCGATACCGGCGATACGGGCTCCGGCGCGGGCGATACCGGCTCGGGCGGCACCGGCGCGGGCACGGACCCCGCCCCGGACGGTACGGGCGTCGCACCGCCCGCCGCCCTCACCACCCCCCGCGGCCGCCGCCCCGTCGTGGCGGCCCTCATGCTCTGCATGGCGCTGGCCGCCATCGACGGCACCATCGTGTCCACCGCCGTCCCCCAGATCGTCGGCGACCTCGGCGGGTTCACCGTCTTCTCCTGGCTCTTCTCCGGCTATCTGCTGGCCGTCACCGTCACGCTCCCCCTGTACGGGAAGCTCTCCGACACCTTCGGCCGCAAGCCGGTCCTGATCGCCGGGATCATCCTGTTCCTGATCGGGTCCGTCCTCTGCGCGGCCGCCTGGAACATGGCCGCGCTCATCGCCTTCCGCGTCGTCCAGGGCCTGGGCGGCGGGGCGCTCCAGGGCACGGTCCAGACCATCGCGGCCGACCTCTACCCGCTGAAGGAACGCCCGCGTATCCAGGCCAAGTTGTCGACGGTGTGGGCCACCTCCGCGGTCGCCGGACCGGTGGCCGGCGGGCTGCTCGCCGGGTACGCCGACTGGCGGTGGATCTTCCTGATCAACCTCCCGGTCGGGGCCGTCGCCCTCTGGCTGGTCGTCCGCCACCTCCACGAACCCTCCCGCCCCCGCCCCGCCACCCGGCCCCGCGTCGACTGGGCGGGCGCGCTCGCCGTCTTCGCGACCGGCACCCTGCTGCTCACGGCGCTCGTGCAGGGCGGCGTCGCCTGGCCCTGGCTCTCGGCGCCCTCGCTCGGCCTGTTCGGGATCAGCGCGGTGCTGGCGGGGCTGACCGTCGTGATCGAACGGCGGGCGGCGGAGCCGATCATCCCGGGCTGGGTGTGGCGGCGGCGCACCATCGCCTCGGTCAACCTGGCGCTCGGCGCGATGGGCCTGCTGATGGTCGCGCCGACCGTCTTCCTGCCCACGTACGCCCAGTCGGTGCTGGGGCTCGGCCCGATAGCCGCCGGGTTCGTGCTCTCCGTGATGACGCTGAGCTGGCCCGTCTCGGCGGCCCTGTCCGACCGGGTCTACAACCGCATCGGCTTCCGGCTCACCGCGATCATCGGCATGAGCGCCGCCCTGCTGGTCCTGCTGGCCTTCCCCCTCCTCCCCTACCCCGGCGAGCCCTGGCACCCGGCCCTCCTGATGCTCCTGCTCGGCGCGGCCCTCGGCCTCTTCCAGCTCCCGCTGATCGTGGGCGTCCAGTCGACGGTCGGCTGGGCGGAGCGCGGTACGACGACGGCGTCGGTCCTCTTCTGCCGCCAGGTCGGCCAGAGCATCGGCGCGGCGGTCTTCGGGGCCGTCGCCAACGGCGTCCTGGCCGCCCGCCTCCTGGACGCCCCGGTGACCGGCCTCCCCGACGACCTGGACGCGGTGTCCCGCGCCCTGGGCGACCCGGGCTCGCTCTCCGCGGCGGCGACGGACTATCTGCGCCGGGCGGTCGACGCGGCGGTCGATTACGTCTACATCGGGGCCGCCGGAGCCGCGGCCCTGGCCCTGCTCGCCCTGATCACCCTCGCCCCGCGCCGCTTCCCGGTCATCACCGAAGCCCCGGCCGCCCCCGAGTCCACCGGGGCGGCCGACCGGCAGAACACGCCATCGTGAAAGCTGGGGGCCCGACCGCCGCGGAAGCCCGACGCACCCCGAAGGACGACGAGACGATGACGAACACGAACGCGACCACGAAGACGAGGACGATGACGCTCCGGGAGGAGTTCGACGTGTCCGTGCTGCGGCGGACCCACCCGCGCGTCCTGCGCCACCGGCTGGAGATCCTGACCCGTGTGGACGGCCGCGAGCCGGCCACCGCCGACGGGGTCACGCACCTCGGCTTCGCCAACGGCGACGGCGACACCGTCAACGCCTGGCTGGCCGCCGACGGCCGCGCGCTGGTGGTGACGTTCGACCGCACCAGCGCGCTCGGCACACCCGATGACGCCCGCTCGCACGCCGCGCTGTACGACGGCGTACCGCCGGACCTCCTCGCCCTGGTACGCGACGTGCCCGGCACGGACACCACGCCCACGGCCCCGCACCCCGACGGCGGCACCCTGGCAGCGGCCACCGGCGTCTTCCACTTCTCGGGCCCCTGCGCCATGGCGGACGGCCTGGTGACCCGCCTGCGGGAAGCCGGCCTCGGCATCGAGGACACCGGGGTCGGCAGGCTGCTGGACGGCTTCCTCACGCCGGCGGACTTCACCCCGGCCACGGTCGCGGAGGCGGCGGGGTGGTGGAGTGCCGAGGACATCGCGAGGGGTTTCGCCGCGTCCGCCGAGACCGCGGCGCCGGAAGGGGAGCAGTCCGCGACCGCGCCGGACGACCGGAAGGCGGTGGACCGCTTCTGCGCGATCTGGGCCGACACCGGCTACAACGACCGCTGGGACGTGCACTACGTCCTCTTCGACGGCTACGCCCTCGACGAGGACACCGAACTCCGCGACGAGCTGCTGGAGTTGGTCCGGACCCTGGGCCTGGAGCGCGTCGACACCCCGCCGGGAGCGGCGGACGGTGAGGTGTGGGTCCGCACGGACCCCCGCATCGACGCCGAACTCGAGAACTGGGCGTAGGACCGGGCACAGGAACGGGCGCAAGGGAGGGACGATCCACATGCCGCACACGACGACACCCGACGGGGTCGACATCGCCTACCAGGTCCGGGGCGAAGGGGCTGCGCCGCCGCTGGTCCTGCTGGCCGGCCAGGCGAACAACCACCACTGGTGGGACGGCGTACGCGACGACTTCCATGCCGCCCGCAGCACCATCACGCTCGACCACCGGGGTACGGGGCGGAGCGGCAAGCCCGACGAGCCGTACAGCACCGAGCTCTTCGCCCGGGACGTGATCGCGGTACTCGACGACCTCGGCGTCGACCGCGCCGATGTCTACGGAACGTCCATGGGCGGCCGCGTCGCCCAGCAGCTCGCGGCCCGCCACCCGGACCGGGTGCGCGCCCTCGTCCTCGGGTGCACGTCGCCCGGCGGGCCGCACGCCGTCGAACGTACCGCCGAGGTGCGCAGGTCGCTGATCCAGACGCGGCCGGGTGCGGCGCGGCAGGCCCTGCTGGACCTGATGTACACCCCGGCCTGGCAGGCGGCGAACCCCGGCCCGTACCGGACGCTCGGCGACCCGGGGATGCCCGCGTACGCCCAACGGCGCCACCTGGTGGCCGGCAACCAGCACGACGCGTGGGAGCTGCTGCCCGGGATCGGCGCACCCACCCTGGTCGTGCACGGCACCGACGACCTGCTCAACCCCACCACCAACGCGCCCTTGCTCGCGGACCGCATCCCCGGCGCCCGGCTGCACCTGATCCCCGGAGCGCGGCACGCCTACTTCGAGGAGTTCCGGGCGGTCGCGAGCCCGCTCGTCCTGGACTTCCTCACCACGGCCGGTCCCACCCCGCCTTGATAGGCAAGTCACTACTTGCCTATCGTGGGGGTCATGGCGGAAGATGTCTTCAAGGCCCTGGCCGACCCCACCCGGCGGCGCATCCTCGACGAGCTGACCGACCGGAACGGCCAGACACTGTTCGAGATATGCGGACGGCTGGTGACCAAGCACGGCCTCGGGCTGTCCCGGCAGGCGGTCAGCCAGCATCTGGCCGTCCTGGAGTCGGCGGGCCTGGTCGTCACACGCCGCGAGGGCCGCTACAAGTTCCACGACCTCGACACCGAACCCCTTGAGCACATCGTCAGCCGATGGCTCGGGCCGAAAGCACCGGAGAGCACCCCATGAGGATCCACGTGACCAGCGTCTTCGTCCACGACCAGGACAAGGCCCTGCGCTTCTACACGGACGTGCTGGGCTTCGAGAAGAAGCACGACGTGCCGCTCGGCGGCGAGAACCGCTGGCTGACCGTGGTCTCCCCGGAGGACCCCGACGGCACCGAGCTCCTCCTCGAACCCGACAAGCACCCCGCCGTGAAGCCGTACACGACGGCCCTGGTCGAGGACGGCATCCCGGCCGCCTCCTTCATCGTGGACGACGTCTACGCGGAGTTCGAGCGGCTCGGCAAGCTCGGCGTCCGCTTCACCCAGGACCCGCTGGACCTGGGCAGCGTCGCCACCGCCGTCCTGGACGACACCTGCGGCAACCTGATCCAGATCATGCACACCTCCTGACGCCGCAGCCCAGGGAGGCGGTGGCCGCCCTCAGGAGTTCGGGTAGGTGAAGCAGACCAGGATCGTGCGGTTGGCGACCACCAGGGACCAGTACGTGCGCCGGTCGGACGAACCTTTCCTGCAGTGCGCGGAGCCGGCGTTCGGCGGGGCTCGGTAGACGCCGGAGACGGCCAGGACATGGTCGTACGGTCGGGGTACGCGCTCGGCCCCGCAGTCGACGGCGGTGGTGGTGCCCAGAGACATGCCGTCACTGGTCTCGTTGGCGAGGATGCAGTACCGGTCCACCCAGACCCGTTCCAGGCAGAGCGTCGTGGTCCCTGTCGCGCGCGAGTAGTGACGCCAGGACGTGCTCCCCCTCCCGGACTCACAGCTGACGCCGCCACCACCGGTCCGCGTCACCTTGAAGAGACCGGCGCGCCGGGAGCCGCAGGAGACCGCGCCGGGCGGTACGTCGACGTTCCAGGCGTTCCCGCGCCCGGTGCGGTGGACGGGCAGGCAGCTTCCCACCCGCACGCGCCGGAACGCCTCCGCCGCAGGGTCACTCTCGGGCGGCGGCTCCACCCCGCCGGACCCACTGCCCCCGTCGTCACCGCCCGAGCCGGAACTCCCGTCGCCGCCGCCCCCACCCCCGCTCCCACCGCCGACGCTGACCTCCACACCGACTTCGAGACCAGGGCCGCCCCCCGAGTCGTCCGCATCGTCGCCGTCCCTCGCGTCCGAGGAACTCGACGGCCGGCCGGAACCCGGGCCCGAGTCCGAGTCCGGGGCGCCACCCCTGCGTCCGGACGCCCCGCACCCGGCCACCGCCAGGATCACGGGCACCAGGAGCCACACCAGCCAGACCCGGGCCGACCATGGACGCGCGCTCTTCATCGAGCCCCCTACTCAGAACAGTGCCCGCCAATATTCCACAGCCGAACGACTAACTCACGTAGCACGTACGTCTATTGAAGTGCGCCCGGCGCACTGGCCTCAGACCGAAAGCGCCCCTGGGGCCGGTCGGCCGCCACCTCCGCCCACACCGTCTTCCCGATCGGGTTCCGGGGCTCCCATCCCCACCGTGACGCCAGGCACTCCACCAGGAACAGGCCACGCCCCGACTCCTGGTCGTCCGGCGGCAGGGCCGGGGCCCCGGGCGTCCGGCCGAGCAGGGCGTCGGAGACCTCGATACGGAAACGGCTCGCGGGCCCTTCGTAGTCCACCCGCACATGGAAGTTCCGCCCCCGCAGCCGCCCGTGGCACACCGCGTTGGCGGCCAGCTCCGCCACCACCAGAGCGACCGAGCACGACGCGTCGCTCATCGGCCCGAACCCCCACTCCCCCAACTGCCGCGCCACGGTGCGGCGGGCGAGCCGGGCCCCTCGGGGCGTGGGCTCGAACTGCCGGGACAGGGAGCCGTATCCGTTGGCGGTCAGCCCGAAGCCGCGCGGGCGGGGCGGGGGCTCTTCCTGCTGACCGGCCTCCTGCTGGCCGGCCTTCGCCGCTTCGATCGTCCTCTTGCCGGTCATGCCGACCATCCGTTCGCTCGACTCTCCTCACGTCACCCACACGTGCGGGTTCCGTGACGTTCCGTACTCAAGAGTCGGCAGTGCGGCCTAGCCTCGGAAGGTGACAGCGCCTTACCTTGCAGGCCGTAAGGAACGGAAGTAGCGCCGTGGCCAAACCCATTGACCCGCAGTCCTCCATGGCTGCGCTCTTCGGATCGCGCGTACGCAAGTTACGTACGGCGGCCGGACTCACCCAGACCGAAGTGGGCACGCTGACGCATGTGGTCGGCAGCCGCATCGCCCAGATCGAGCGCGCGACCGGCGCGAAACCGACCCTGGAGCTGACCCGTGCCCTCGACAGGGAGCTGGTCGCGGACGACCTGCTGATCGACCTGTGGCCGTACGTGTACCGGGAGGCGTATCCGGACTGGTCGCGGGCGTTCATCGCCTATTCCGCCCGCGCGTCGGCGATCCGCGAGTACTCCTCACATGCCGTGCCCGGTCTGCTGCAGACCCCGGAGTACGCGCGGGCCCTGCTGAGCATGGGCCACTCGCTGCGCGACGCCGAACACCTGGAGGAGCGCGTCGCGGCCCGGCTCGATCGCCAGGTGCGGCTGACCGGCCCGGACCGGCCGGAGCTGTGGATCGTCCTCGACGAGGCCGTGCTCCGGCGTCCGGTCGGCGGATCGGCCGTGATGCGCGGCCAGTTGGAGAAGCTGCTCAGGATGGCGGAGGAGCCCAACATCACCGTTCAAGTACTGCCGTTCGACCAGGGCGCGCACGGCGCGCTGGCCGGCTCCCTCACCGTGTTGGTGATGCCGGACGGCACCAGGATCGCCTACACGGAAGGTGCACACCACGGACAGTTGACCGAGGAACCGGACGAGGTCGAACAGTTCGCTCTGACTTACGATCAACTCAGGGCGATGGCACTGCCACCACTGATGTCGCTCGACCTGATCCGATCCGTGCTGGAGGTTGATTACCGTGCAGGGAGCATCCCGTCCCGATCTGACCGCCGCCGCTTGGCGCAGCAGCAGCTACAGCAACGAGGAGGGCGGCAACTGCGTGCAGGTGGCCGACGGATTCCCCGGAGTCGTCCCCGTCCGTGACAGCAAGAACCCCACCGGCCCGGCCCTGATCCTCCCCGCCACCGCCTGGGCCGCCTTCATCGACTCCGTAACCGCCGCATAGCTCCGCACACCCGCCCCCACGCGACGTTCGAGAACCGACATGACGACCGACCGTGAGCGGACCGGGCCCGCGTGGGGGACCTTCCTGGAGCTGGAGTCCCCCGGTGAGGGGCCGCTCCACACCCGCCTGACCCGGGCGCTGCGCACCGCCGTCACCAGCGGGCGTCTCGCCCCGGGCAGCACCCTCCCGGCGAGCCGGGTCCTCGCGGCGGATCTGCGGTGCTCGCGGTGGGTGGTGACCGAGGCGTACGCCCAACTCGTCGCCGAGGGCTACTTCGAGGCCCGCAGCGGCTCGGCCACGCGGGTGCGGACCTCGACCGGCGGCTCCGTACGCGGTGCGGCGCGGGAGGGCGGGGACCGCTGGACACCACGGTTCGATCTGCTGCCGGGCGTCCCCGACCTGCGGGCGTTCCCGCGTAAGCGCTGGGCCGACATGGTGCGCGCGGCGGCCACCGAGCTGACCTGGGACGAGCTGGGCTATCCCGATGCGGCGGGGCTGCCACGGCTGCGCCGGCAGCTCGCCTCCTATCTCGCGCGCGGGCGCGGCGCGCGGGTGGAGCCCGGACAACTCATCGTCTGCGCGGGCACGTTGGACGCGGTCATGCGGCTGTGCCGGGGCCTGCGGGCCGCCGGGCACACCCACGTGGCGGTCGAGGACCCGGGCTGGACGCAACTCCGCCTCACCGTGGCCGCGTCCGGGCTGACCCCCGTGGCGATACCGGTCGACGAGCACGGGCTGCGCGTGAGCCTCCTGCGCCGGGCCACCGCCGTCCGGGCCGTGATCGTGGCCCCCGCCCACCAGTTCCCCACCGGCGTCGTCCTCGCCCCCGCCCGCCGCGCCGAACTCGCCGACTGGGCCCGGGAGGTGGACGGCCTGGTCATGGAGGACGACTACGACGCCGAGTTCCGCTACGACCGCCACCCCGTGGGCGCGTTGCAGGGGGTCGCGCCGGAGCATGTCGCCCTGCTCGGTTCGCTCAGCAAGACGCTCTCCCCGGCCGTACGCCTGGGCTGGATCGCCGCTCCCGAACAGTGGACCGATGCCCTGACGGCGAAGGACACCGGAGGCAGCCCGCCACCGGTCATCGACCAGGACGCCTTCACCCGCTTCGTCGCCTCCGGCTCGTACGACCGTCACCTCCGGGCCTCGCGCCTGCGCTACAAACGCCGCCGCGACCACCTGCTCCGCGAACTCGAAGCCCGGCTGCCGGGACAGCCCGTCGGCGGGGCCGCCGCCGGATTCCACCTGCTGCTCCCCCTGAAGGACTGCCCGGCGGGCGCGGTGGTGGAGGAGGCGGCGCGGGCGGACGTGCGCCTGGCGAGCCTGGACGACTACCGCGCGGCCCCGGGCGCGGCGAGTACGCCGACGGCTTCCACCCTCGTCGTCGGCTACGGGAACCTCACCGACCAGGCGGTACCGGGCGCGGCCCAGCGCCTCGCCCACGCCGTCGAACGCGTACGGGCCGGAGGGCACGGCCGCTGAGCGCGGCCGTCCGTCAGCCGGCGGCCGGGGCGAGGGCGGCCGTGTCCAGGCGGTCCTTCAGCTCCCCCGGCAGCTCAAGATCCACCGCCCCCAGGATCTCGTCCAACTGCTCCACCGAACTCGCCCCCACGATCGGGATCACCGGCGGGTCACCGGCCATCAGCCAGGCCAGCACCACCTGGTTGACGCTCGCCCCCAGTACGTCGGCCACCTCACCGAGCACCGCGAGGCGCCGCACGCTGCCCGGGTGGTCGTACGCCTCCGGCAGCGACTTGTCCGGCCGCGTGTAGGCGCCCGAGATCAGCGACGAGTACACCATCAGCGTCATGTCGGCCTCACCCCGCACATAGTCGAGCAGCTCCCGCGTGACGTGCACGTGGCCGGTCTCCGGGAGGCCCAGGTCGAAGCGCGGCTGGAGGTAGGAGTAGCGCTGCTGGACGCAGGTGTAGGGGGTCATCCCGCCCGCGCGGGCCGTCGCCCGGGCCCGCTCGGTCAGCCAGGTGGCGTGGTTCGAGCAGCCGAGCACCGCCGTCTTCCCCTCCCTGACCAGCGCGTCGAACGCCTCGACGGTCTCCTCCAACGGGACGGTCCGGTCCTCGATATGGGACCAGTACACATCGATCCGGTCCGTGCCGAGGCGTCGCAGGCTGTCCTCCGCCGCCTTGCGGACGACGGGCCCCGACAGTCCCTCGGCCGTCTCCAGACCCGTACCGGGGACGGTGGGGCGCGCGCCCGTCTTGGTGGAGATCAGCACCTCGTCGCGGAGGGCCGGGCCCCGGGCGGCCAGCCACCGGCCGATGGTGGCCTCGCTCTCGTCCCCGGTCCCGCCGGGCGCCCAGAACGCGTAGTTGTTGGCGGTGTCGAGGAGGGTGCCGCCCGCCTCCACGAACCGGTCCAGGATGGCGAAGGACGTCTCCTCGTCGACCGTCGTGCCGAAGGGCAGCGTGCCCAGGGACAGGGCACTGGCCAGAGGACCGGCGGGTCCTCCGATACGGCGTCGCAGCATGCGGAACTCCTCGGCACAGGGGCCACCACCGAAGGGGGCCCGCTCTCGCGCCGGGCGGGCGCCCGGCGGAACAGGCATCACCGTAGGCACCGAACGGCTCGTGATCCCGGGCCAATTCGGCGGCGATAAACCGGACCGCTTGCGAGCGTGCGAATGACCCGACGAGGCGTGAGGAAGCGTGAGGAAGCTTTTCGGATTGACTGAAAAGGATTCCTCCACACGCGTTATTTCCGCTTCACCGCTCGTATCGTCGGCGGCCGACAAGCGAAGCCGTACACGTCGCCGCTCACTCCACCGGTCAGGTCACGGCTTCACCTCGCGAGTACCACAACGGCCTTTGCCCACCGGCCGCTTCTCGACAAAATCACTCTGCCTACGGACTATGCCGCTCACCGGATCATCCGGTGCATCAGGATGTCTACGATGAGGTCGCTCCTTGCCGGGAAACGGTTGCTTCCGCTTTCCCCCGATTCACCAAGGTGATCTGCACCTTCTCGGAGCGGCCGCACACCTTCTGCTCGGTAGAACTGAGGGACCGCATCCATGGCAAAACCCGTACCGGCCAGTCAGCGGCGCCAGACGAACGCACCGAAGGCGGCGATAGCACCGCTTGTCGCGGTGGTGTCGGTGAGCGCCGTCGCCGGAGCCGTGGCCGTGGCTCTGGCGCCTTCGGCGGCGCGCGGCTGGGCGGTGGCGGTGGTGGTCACCGCCTGGGTGGTCCTGGCCGTCACGCTCGCCGCCGCCCATCAGGTCACGCGGCGGACGCTGCGCACGGCCTCGGCGCAGACGGCGGAGGCCGACCGGCTCAAGGCCTCGCTGTCCGCTCTCGAAACGGACACGGCGCACACCGCCGACGTCGCGCTGCCCGCGCTGATCAGACTGGTACGCGGCGGCTGGAAGGCCGCCGACGCCCTCGGCCAGATTCCCTTGCCGCGCAGCCCGCGCCAGCGCAAACTGCTGCACGTCCTCGCGACCACGGTCGAGGAGCAGGAGCGGCAGACCGCCGCGCTGCGGACCGAGAGCGCGCGGTTCCGCGAGGAGTCCGAAGCGCTCACCGCGCGCCTCCGCGAGGAACTGCACACCCTGACCTCCGAGCTGGAGCGCTTCGGCCGCGCAACGCTGCCGACCGTCACCGCCCGGCTCCGCGAGGGCGAGTCCGGCGCCACCGTGCGGGCCGAGGTGGAGCTGCCCGAACAGCCGGTCCTGCGCGCCCCGTTCGAAGAGGTGCTCCGCGAGCTCGCGCTCAGCGAGCGCCGTGCGCTCGCGGCGACGACCGCGTCGGCCAAGGCGCTCAGCCGGGTCCAGGCGAAATCCGTCAGCATGCTCGCCGACCTGCGCGGCATGCAGGAACGTCACGGCGAAGAGGTGTTCGGTGATCTGCTGAAGCTGGACCACAGCACGTCGCAGCTCGGCCTGATGACGGACCGGCTGGCCCTGCTGATGGGCGGGCGGCCCAGCCGCGCCTGGAACCGGCCCATCGTCATGGAGAGCATCCTGCGGGGCGCGGTCGGCCGCATCGCCGCCTACCAGCGCGTACGGCTGCACTGCTCGTCCAGCGTCTCCATCTCCGGCTTCGCCGCCGAGGGCGTCATGCATCTGCTCGCCGAACTGATGGACAACGCCGCGAACTTCTCGCCGCCCATCGACGAGGTGCACGTCTACGTCGAGGAGCGCGGCACCGGCATCGTCGTCACCATCGAGGACAGCGGTCTGAAGATGGCCGACGCGGCGATGCGACGCGCGGCGGACTCCGTCGCCGGGCGGATGACCGACCTCGCGACCCTCCAGGGCACGCGCCTGGGCCTCGCGGTCGTGGGACGGCTCGCGCTCAAGCACCGGATCAGCGTCAACTACCGGCCGTCCTCGCGCGGCGGCACCGGCGTGGTGGTCCTGCTGCCGAGGCATCTGATCGCGCAGGAGCCTCGCGACAACCATCAGGCGCTGGGTCACCGGGGTGCCACCACCAATCCCGCCACTACCGCCACTCCCGTCGCCCCTGCCACGCCCGCAGTGCCCGCGACGCCTGCCACGCCCGCGACGCCTGCGGCGGCCGCAGCGGAGCCGTCCGTGCCCGCCACGCCCGCCCCCGTAACGCCCTCCGTGCAGGAGCCCGCCGCACCCGCCGTGCCTGCCGCCGAACCCCCGGCGGCACCGCTCCCCGCCACGGCGGACGAGCCCCTCGTGGTCCGGCCACGGCGCGAGCCGGAGCCCGAGCGCGGGGCCACCGCGCCGGCGGCCGGTTCGACCCCCGGCGGCCTGCCCGTACGCACCCCCGGCCGCACCATGGCGGAGGCGGAGCGCGGCCGCCACCGGGGCTCGCCCGCGCCCGCCGCTCCGGCGGAACCGCGGGGCGACACACCACGGACCTCGCCGCCCCGCAGCGCGGGACAGGCGTTCGGCGCCTTCCACCGCGGCCGGCGGTCCCAGGGCAGGCCCGGGGGACCGGCCGACGACCCGACCGCACCGCCGACCACCGCTCCTTAACTCGCTCGCACGCTCGCTCGAACATCCGAGATTGGAGGTACGGGACGTCGGCCGGTCCCCCGGCGCCACGGTCCCGTCACTCATCATGCAGACCACAGACAACAGCCTCACCTGGCTCCTGCAGAGGCTGCTCGAGCAGACCCCCGGTACCCGGCACGCCCTGGCCCTGTCCCGCGACGGGCTCAAGCTCTGCTGGACCGAGCACCTCACCCTCGACCAGGCCGATCAGCTCGCGGCCATCTGCTCGGGCATGCAGGCGCTCGCGCAGGGCGCGTCCATCGAGTTCGGTGACGGCTCCGGCGGCGTACGGCACTCGATGACGGAGTTCCACGGCGGTCTGCTCTTCATCGTCGAGGCCGGTGAGGGCGCGCATCTCGCCGTCGTCGCCGCCGAGGACGCCGACCCCACCGTGGTGGGCCACCAGATGACGCGGATGGTCGAGCAGATCGGCGAACACCTGCACGCCGCACCACGCGGCGAGGGGCGAGGGAGCGGGTCATGACCCTCCGTCCCGTCGACACCGGAGCCCCCGACCGGCTCTACACGGTCACCGGCGGCCGCAGCCGCTCCGCGGACTCCTTCGATCTGGTGACCCTCGTGGTCAGCGAGTGCCGGCCCACCGCCGGGATGCAGTCGGAGCACGCGCGGATCCTCGACCTGTGCCGCCATCCGACCGCCGTCGTCGAGATCGCCGCCGAACTCTCGCTGCCCGTCACCGTGGTGCGCATCCTGCTCGACGACCTCCACGCCATGGGCCGGATCACCGCCCGCCACCCCCGTACGGCCGCCTCGCCCACCGCGCTCCCCGACTCCGAACTGCTGAAGGAGGTGCTCCATGGACTCCGTAAGCTCTGAGCTGCCGGGCGAGCGCACGCCGCTGTCCGACGCCGCGGAGACCGGCCTCAAGATAGTCGTCGTCGGAGGGTTCGGCGTAGGCAAGACCACGCTCGTCCGCTCGGTGAGCGAGATCCGGCCGCTGAACACCGAAGAGGTCATGACGCAGGCGGGCGTCGGCGTCGACGAGACGGACGGCGTGGACGCCAAGACGACCACCACGGTCGCCTTCGACTTCGGACGCATCAGCCTCAACGAGCGCATCGTGCTCTACCTGTTCGGCGCCCCGGGCCAGGAACGCTTCTGGTTCCTGTGGGACCGGCTGTTCTCCGGCACGCTCGGCGCGGTGGTCCTCGTGGACACGCGCCGGATGGACGACTCCTGGTACGCGATCGACCGGCTGGAACACCACGGCACACCGTTCGTGGTGGCGGTCAACCGCTTCGACGACGACCTCGCCCACTCCCTCGACGAGATCCGTAAAGCCCTGGCGCTGCCCGATCACATCCCGATGGTCGACTGCGACGCCCGGGTCCGGCGGTCCAGCAAGAACGTACTGATCACGCTCGTCGACCATCTGCGCACGATGGCCATCGCCCGGGAGACGACACCATGAGCACCTCCAACCCCTCCTCCAGCCCCTCCTTCACTACCGACGCCGGCTGCCCGGTCGGCCACGGTGCGGTGCGCCTCTCCGGAACCTCCTACCAGCAGACGCCGACCGACCTCTACCGCTCGCTGCGGCGGGAGCACGGCGCGGTCGCGCCGATCCTGCTCGACGGTGACGTTCCGGCCTGGCTGGTGCTCGGTTACGCCGAACTGTCCTACGTCGCCACACACGACGAACTGTTCGCACGGGACTCGCGCCGCTGGAACCAGTGGGACACCATTCCGCCGGACTGGCCGCTGCTGCCGTTCGTGGGCTATCAGCCGTCGGTGCTCTTCACGGAAGGCGACGAGCACCGGCGACGGGCCGGGGTCATCACCGAAGCACTGGAAGGCGTCGACCAGTTCGAGCTGGCCCGCGACTGCCGGCGCATCGCCGACCAGCTCATCGCGGAGTTCGCCGGAAGCGGCCGCACGGAGCTGATGAGCGGCTACGTCCACGCCCTGCCGATGCGGGCCGTGGTCCAGATGTGCGGCATGCCGGTGTCGGGGGCCGACACCCAGCAGTTGGTGGACGATCTGCGGATCTCGCTCGACGCGGGTGAGGGGGACGATCCGGTGGCGGCGTACGGACGCGTCGGCGACCGGCTGCGCCAACTGGTCAAGGACAAGCGGGCGTCCCCCGGACCCGATGTCACCTCCCGCATGGTGACGCACGGGGCCGGCCTCACGGACGAGGAGATCGTCCAGGACCTGATCTCGGTGATCGCCGCCGCCCAGCAGCCGACCGCGAACTGGATCTGCAACACGCTGCGGCTGCTGCTGACCGACGAACGCTTCGCGGTGAACGTCTCCGGCGGCCGGCTCAGCGTCGGCGAGGCGCTCAACGAGGTGCTGTGGCTGGACACCCCGACGCAGAACTTCATCGGCCGGTGGGCCGTACGGGACACCCAGCTCGGCGGCCGGAACATCCGGTCGGGCGACTGCCTGGTCCTGGGGCTCGCGGCGGCCAACACCGACCCGGAGATCTGGCCGGAGTCGTACGTCGGCGCCGAGAACTCCGCCCATCTGTCCTTCAGCGCCGGCGAACACCGCTGCCCCTACCCCGCACCGCTGCTGGCCGACGTGATGGCCCGTACGGCGGTGGAGACCCTGCTGGAACAGCTGCCGGACCTGATGCTGGCGGTCGAGCCGACGGAGCTCACCTGGCGTCCGTCGGTCTGGATGCGCGGACTGGCCGCGCTGCCGGTCCGGTTCAGCCCGATGGCGCAGTAGCGCGGCACCGGGGCGAGCGGCCGGGGCGGTTGGCCGGGGCGAGTGGCCGGGGCGGGCCGAAGCCCCGGCCACTCGGAGAGTCGGCGGCGTTCGGGTCAGCCGGACACCGGCGTGAAGCGGACCGGCAGCCTCTGCGGCCCTCGGGTGAAGACACCGTGCTCGACCGGTTCGAAGCCGTCGGCCGGCCGCAGATCCGGCATGGCGTCCAGCAACTGGCCCACACCGACCTCCACTTCGGCCTTGGCCAGCAGAGCACCGACGCAGAAGTGCCGGCCGAGCGCGAAGGCGAGATGATCGGCCGCCGCCGAGAAGGCGTTCGTGGCGGTCAGGTCCTCGCGGAAGATGTCGAAGGCGTCAGGGTTTCCGTAGCGGTCCTCGTCACGGTTGGCGGCGCCTATCAGGCAGGTCACCGTGGCGCCCGCCGGTATGGTGCCGCCGCTCAGCTCCACCTCCGTCGCCGACTGGCGCATGATCATGTGCACCGGCGGTGTGTAGCGCAGGGTCTCGGCGAAGGCGCGGGCGATCAGGCTCCGGTCGGCGCGGACCGCCGCCAACTGCTCGGGGTGGGCCAGCAGATTGGCGAAGATACCGGCGATGGCCTTGTCGGTGGTCTCCCCGCCGGCCGCCAGCAGCAGACTGCAGAACGCCTTGACGTCCTCGTCGCTCATCCGGACCCCGTCGACCTCCGCGGTGCACAGCGCCGACAACAGATCGTCCCCGGGCGCTTCCCGCCGCTTCCGGATGATCGGCAGCATGTACTCGGCGAACTCGACGCGGGTACGTTCACCCGCCCGCGCCACGTCCTGATCGCCCGAGAGATTGCCGAGAAAAGCGATAACAGCGGTGTACCAGCCGTGAAAGCGCTCATGGTCGGATTTGTCCAGCCCGAGCATGTCCGCAATGACGTTCACGGGAAAACGGGTGGCGTAGTCGGCGACCAGATCGGCGGAACCGGAGTCACGGAACCCGTCGATCAATTCGCGTGAATTGCGCTCGATGACCGGTAAGAACTTGTCCCGCAGCTCGCCACCCCGGAAGGCGGGCGCGACCAGCGCCCGGCGCACCGCGTGTTCGCGCCCGCTGAGCTGGAGTATCGTCCGCCCGTGCACGGGCTCGATCTGCCAGTCGTAGTTCTCGGTGGTGAATTCACCGGCTTTGTCCTTGAAAACGCGCTCGACGTCCTCATAACGGGAGACGATGTAACTCCGGGTCGCTTCGTGCCACAGGAGCGGCGTGTCCTGACGCATCCGGCGATACGCCCGATACGGGTCTCTCTCGAACTCGGGCGACAAAATGTCCGGCGCTGGGACCGACATGAACTCTCCCTCGTGAACGGGGAACGGAAACGTGTGAACCGATCACTCCCATCAGCTCGCAAGAACACGTATGCGTCAAGAGCCGCCGTTCAGTCGTCCGCAGGACCCGACGCCACCCGCCCCGTCAGCGCCGCCAGCGAGCTGCGCACATGCGCCATGTGCGCCTGGACCTCCTCGCGGCCCTCCTCGTGCTCCCGCAGGATCCGCTCCGTCTCCCGGACGATCCGCTCCTCGCGCACCCGGGCCTCCGAGAGGATCTCCGCCGCCCGCGCCTCCGCGTCCTCCTGGCCGTGGCGAGCCGCCTCCCGGGCCTCCGCCAGATCGCGGGCCGCCTCCGCGAGCAGCGCCTCGGCCCGCTCGGTCAGCTCCGTGTGCCGGGCCTCCGACTCCGCTTCCGCCGCCGCGATTTCGACTTCGGCCGCCTTGTGCCGCTCCGCGTGCTCCTGCTCCTGGTGGGCCAGCACACTCGCCGTACGGTCACGGGTCTGCGCCATCGCGGCCTCGGCCGCCCCGCGCACCTCCTCGGCCTCCGCGCGGGCCGCGGCGAGCACGCCCTCCGCCTCCCGGACCGCCCCGGCCACCCGCTCCTCCGCCGCCGCCACGGCCCCGGCCCGCACCGCGTCCGCCGCCTCCCGCGCCGCGTCCCCGGCCGCCCGGCCCACCGCGTCGGCCGCGTCCGCCAGCTCCTGGCCCGCCGCCTCCGCCTCCGCCCGCAGCGACTCGGCCTGCTCCCGCGCCAGCCCCAGGATCCGCTGGGCCCGCTCCCCCAGCTCCGCGTAGTCCTGCTCGGGCAGCGCCGCGGCCGTCTCCGCCAGCCGGGCCGCCCCGACCGCCAGCTCCTCCGCCAGCGCCGTCAGCCGCGAGACCTCCGCGAGCGCGCTGTCCCGCTCGGCCGTCCGGGCCGCCATCGCCCGGTCCACCTGCTCGGGGCGGTAACCACGCCCCCGCACACCGACGACGTCGAACGCGGACCCCGGTCCAGCACTCATAGCCTGAAGCCCTTCTACGACACACGGACGCACGGATGCACACAGGTCTCCCCGCGATACGTCAAGGATGCGGCAATTGGTGCCGGAAGTCGGAATCGATCAGCGGCATTCAGGCCGGAAGCGACCGGCATCACAGACCCGGGCGAACCGGTGGTCATCGGCCCGGCCCGGCAACGACGAGGCGCCCGGACCCTTCAAGGGTCCGGGCGCCCGCCTCGTACACGCTCGCCGTTCAGTACCGCGTACGGCTCAGAGCAAGCCGTCCCACATCTGCTCCAGCAGCACCGACCACCAGCTCTCCGGCGACGCCAGCGCCGCCGGGTCCAGCGCCACCAGCTGTGCCTGGAAGTCGACGGTCCAGCGACCCGCCTGCTCCGGGTTCAGCCCGAACCTCAGCCGCCACATCCGGCCCAGCAACGCCATCGACCGCACGAACTCCGGCAGCCCCGTGTTCACGAACTGCGGCGGCACCGGCTGCCCGCCGGGCCCCGCCTCCACCGGAACGGCCACGATGTTCGCCGTCCCGTACTGGACACAGAGCGCCTTGCCGAAGTCCGTACCCATCACCAGGTACGACCCCGCGTCCGGCGCGGGCTGCACCTGACGCTGCGCCGCCAGCTCCGCCAGCGTCGGCACCACTGGCTGCCCCGGCTGCGCCCAGAAGAACGGCCCGAAATCGGCGGGCAGCCCCGCCCACACCAGCGTGTGCGCCACGACCTCGGGCACGCCCTGACGGGACACCGCCCGCTGGTCGAACCGCAGGATGCCCTGCGGACCGAACGCCTGCGCCAGCTCCTCGGCCACCGCCTCCGGCGGCAGCGCGGGTGCGGGCGGCAACTGCGGCAGCGGCGCCCGCACCGGCGCGGGCCGCGCCGGGCCGTCCGCGACCTGGTGCAGCTCGCCCTGGTGCGTCAGCAGATGCTGCATGCCCTGCTGCCGGCTGGCGTGATCCGTGCCGTACGGGGCGACGCTGGTGATCCGCACCTGCGGCCAGGTCTCCCGGATCATCCGGGCGCAGTAGCCGCCCGGCAGCTCACAGGACTCCAGCTCGGTATGCAGCTCGATGACCTGCTGCGGCGGCACGTTCATCGCCCGCAGCTCGTGCAGCATCTGCCACTCGGGGTGCGGGGTGCCCGGCGCCGAGCGGCGGATCAGCTGCTGCTCGCTGCCGTCCGGCGCCCGGAACCGCAGCACGGCCTGGTAGCCGGGGCCCACGGTCGGCTGACCGGTGGGCTGCTGCGGATAGCCGTACGCCGGGGGCGGCGGGGTGTGCTGCCCGGGCGGCGGACCGGGCGGACCCGGCGGCTGCGGTACGGAACCGGGGGCCCCGCCCAGCGAACCGCCCGGGACGCCGGGAGGACCGGGCGGGCCGGGAGGACCGACCTGCCCCGGACTCGCGAACATCGTCTCCGCGTGGTGCACCCCACCACCCGGAGGCGGCGTGGCACCCGGCGGCGGACCCGGCGGGCCGGGAGGCTGCGGCGCACCCGGAACACCGGGCGGACCGGGAGGCTGCGGGGCTCCCGGAGCACCCGGCGGACCCGGCGGCCTGGGCGCACCCGGGACGCCCGCACCGATGCTGCTCCCGTCGGCGAGCATCGTCGCGGCATGGTGCACCCCGCCACCCGGAGGCGGCGTGGCACCGGGCGGCGGACCGGGAGGTCCAGGAGGCCCGGGGGGCGGTGTGGAACCCGGCGGCGGGCCGGGAGGCGGAGTGGCACCGGGAGGTCCGGGCGGGCCGGGCGGGCCGAGCTGGGAGACGAGCTGCGTCGGGACGTACCCGCCCGCCGGGGCACCGGGCGCACCCGGGCCCGAAGGCGGCGGCGTCGCGCCCGGAGGCATACCGGGAATCCCCGGCGCACCGGGCGGCGGCGGGGTCGACGAACCGCCCCCGCGGGCCCCGCGCGGCGGCACCACGGCCTTGCTGGTCGCCGCGTCCGCGATGTCACCGGCCCCGCCCTGCGGACCCTGGTCCGGACGGAGAGCCGGCGCCACCTGCGTACGCGGCAACTGGCTGCCCCCGGACATCAGCGCGGTGGGCGCCTCCGCCGGGACCACCGGCGGCGGAGTCTCCTCGTCGTCCGTCCCCGACAGCGCCGGCGCGAACACCGTCGCGGGCAGCGGGACCGCCCCGTCGTCGGAGTCGGAGTTGGTGTCCGTACCCGCCCAGGGAGTCGCCCCGGCGGGCACGCCCTCGGAAGCCGTGGGCTCGTAGGCGTCGCCACCACCGGCGGCGGGCCACCCGGAGGAGGAAGAGGAAGAGGAAGAGGAGGAGGAAGGCGTCGTGTCCGCGGGGGACGGCGCGGGCTCCTGGACGGACGCGGCCACGGGACCGGAATCGGAAGCCGACGGGGTGGAGGCCGACGACGGGGCGGGCCCAGCCCCCTCCGCCCCGGACGGGGCCTCCGCCTCCTGCCGCTCCGCACGATGATCCGGAATCCCCAGCTTGTCCGCCGCCTCCTGCAGCCACTCCGGCGGAGTCAGCAGGAACGACGTCTGGTTCAGATCCACCCGCTGCGGCGGCTCCGGAGCGGGCGTCGGCGCACCGGCCGGAGCCCCGTACTCCTCCTCGTACCGCCGGATCACCTCACCCACCGGCAACCCCGGCCACAACGTCGCCTCACCGCTGTCCCGGGCGATCACCAGCCGCTGACGGCCCCCGTCCGAGACGGGGCCCTCCGGCCGGTCCTCGGCCCACACCACAAAGCCCAGCTCGAACTCACGGACCCGGACCTCACGGTGCTGATACGCGGGCACGTCACCGTTGACCCACTCGTCCGCCCGCTCCTGCGCCTGCGCGAAAGTCACCACCGCGCTCACCCCTCCACCGGGACGGCGCGCGCGAAGCCGCCGTCCACCATCAGGTTCGCCACGGTCTCCAGCTCCGGCGGATTGCCCGCCAGCCGCTGGAGGAAGGCGTCGAAGTCCGCACCGCAGGGCAGCAACAGCCGCTCCACACGCTCCTGGACACTCCAGCCGTCCTGATCCCGGGCATCGTCGTACGGGCAGAACCACACCGAACCGACGTCCTGCCCACGCACCTTCACCGCCAGAATCCCGCCCTGGACGAACGCGACGCCCAGGAAGTCCTTGGTGAAATGGTCCCGCAGGCACTTGTTCACGTACACCAGATCGTTCACCGCGGCCTCGTCACGCACCGTGAAAAACGGCTGGTCCACCAGCAGCCCCAGCTCCGCGTCGAGCGCGGCGCCCACCGGGGCCGAACCGCCCGCCGCCTTCAGAAACGAGCGGTACGCGCCGGGCAGCCGGTAGCCGAGATCCTCCTCGACACCCTGCACCTGCTGCTCGCTCACCGCACCCGCGCCCTTCGGCAGCCGGAAGTGCACCGGACGGGTCTCCTGCAACGGGCGGGTGCCCCGCCGGTTCTGATCCACGTCCGTACCCGCCAGACCGCCGTGATGACGCAGCAGCGCCTTCACCTCGACCGGCACCAGCTCCATCCGCCGGCCACCCGGCACGTGGTGCCACGTCCAGCCGTGCGGAGTCGCCACCGCGGGAATCGTGTCCCACAGGTCGTGACCGCTCGCCGCCATCGCCGCGTTCGCCGACACATAGTCGGTGAGGCGCAGCTCGTCAATGCCGAAGCCCGGAGGCGGATCGGCGATCTCGGCCGCGGCACGCGCGTACGGCGAAAGAACCGGGCGGCCGCTCCCGTCCATCCGCACCCCTCCGGGGTGGCGGGACGCCCGGACCGGGTCCGGGAAGTTCACGACCTGCCCGGCGTAGGCGGCGTTCGGTGGCGCGGCTTGCTGCCCGAGCCGACCTGTCGTCATGGCTGATGCCCCCTGCTGCGTCCGGTGTTCCGCACAGCCTAAGCGGTGGGGCAACACCGGATCCCGTCCCGCCGGATCCGTCACGAACGGTCACATTCGCGTGACGGTGAGGCGACGGTCTCGCACCTTCGGGCGACACGCAGACACGTTTCCCCGCCCCAGCTTCCCCACCACCTGGCACATTTGGCAGGCTGTCCCCGCAACTCGGGGGATTGCAGGGAGGGACGTCAGCACGATGCATTCCACACAAACCGTCACATCAGGGGATCCGCGACTCACCTGGAGCAGCACCGAGACCAGCCGTACGCCCCGACTGATCCACCGCCGCGACGGGATCCTCCCCGCCGTGGCCGCCGCCCTGTCCGTCCGCGGCGAGACGCTCACCTGCACCGCGGGCAAGGGGGACCAGCCACCAGTGCTGCACCCCCTCGTCCAGGACTTCCTCGACACCCTCACCAGCGGCCAGCGCGAACGCTTCACCGGCCGCTGCCCCGAAGCCATACTGCTCTCCCGGCAGCTCACCGCCACCGAGAGCGGGCGCTCCAAACGCGCCCAGCGAAAACCCCTGACCAACGGGGAAGCGCGCCGTGCGCTCAAACACTCCCGGCTCACCGCCCGGCGCATCCGCGAGGACGGCGACCCGCTCCACGGCAGCTACGCACCGCCCTGCCGATCCTGCTCGGCGCTCCTGTCCCACTTCGGCGTACGCCCCGTCGACCTGACCTCCACCGGCGCCGCGACCACCGCCGAGAAGGGCTGACCGCCCACCGATGCACGACCACCAGCAGCACACCTCCACCCGCTTCCCCGTCGCCGTCGACGCCGCCCTGCGCGAAGCGGGCTGGCAGCCCGGGCGCTGGGACATCCGCCAGGCGGAGGAATGGGCCGACGCCCTGCGCTCCCACGCCTCCCCGGCCGGCCACCAGCACGCCGTCTTCCCGGCCGCGGTCGAGGCCTGGGCGGAATTCGGCGGCCTCCACATCACGGCTTCCGCGCCCGGCCGGCACATCGCGCCCGCGGCGGTACGGATCGACCCGCTGAGCGGACTCCACCTGGCCCGGACGCTCGGGGACCTCGGCCGGGCCCTGGAGACGGAGGTCAGCCCGCTGGGGGCGGAGGGCGAGGAGCAGGCGGTGCTGGCGATCGACACGGAGGGCCGGGTGTACAGCATCGACCACACGGGCGACTGGTTCCTGGGCCAGGACATCGACGAGGCCCTGGCCACGCTGGTCACGGGCACGCAACCGTCCCGCCTGACGTCGGCGTAGCCCGCTCCGGGCGTCCGGCACACCTTTTCAAGCCCGTCCGGCGCTTGAGGACGGAACCATCGCACCTTTTCCAGCCCGTCCGGCGTTTGAGGACGGAACCGTTGCTCGGGACGAACGGGCACCATCGCTTCCCGGCCGAGAAAAGGGGCGCCGCCCTCCACCACCAGGGTTCCGTCCTCAAACGCCGGACGGGCTGAGATGGCTGGCCCCCGCACGCCGGACGGGCTGAAATGCCCTCGCACGCCGGACGGGCTGAAGTGGCTGGCCCTCGCACGCCGGGCGGAGCGCGTCAGGTGGTTCAGGCCGCCGAGCCGTCCGGAAGCACCGCCGAGACCCGGAAGCCCCCCGCATCCGTGGGACCGGACACGAACACACCCCCCAGCCCCAGCACCCGCTCCCGCATCCCCACCAACCCGTTCCCCCCGCTCGGCAACCCCGCATCCGCCGCCGCCGAGTCCGAAGGCCCGTTCTCCACCTGCATCGCGACCTCCGCCTCCCGATGCGCGAGCCGCACCCACGTCTTCGCGCCCGCCGCATGCTTGTGCACGTTCGTCAGGGCCTCCTGCACCACCCGGAACGCCGTCTGCTCGACCTCCGGCGGATACGCCCGCGCCTCGCCGTCCACCGACAGCTCCACCGTCATCCCCGCCTGCCGCGACTGCGCCACCAAATCCTCCAGCTCGTGCAGCCGGGGCCCGTCCTCCGACGCGACGGTGGCGGCGGCAGCCACAGCCGCCTGCCGCACCGACGCCAGCGGAACCGCCCCCGCGGCGGCAGGCGCGATCAGCGCGTCCCCCGTGCGCAGCACCCCGAGCATCTCCCGCAGCTCCGTCAGCGCCTGCCGGCCCATGTCCCCGACCAGCGCCGCGTTCCGCACCGCCTTCGCCGGATCCTTCGGCGCGACGGCCTGAAGGGCGGCGGCATGGACCACCATCAGGCTCACCCGGTGCGCGACCACGTCATGCATCTCCCGGGCGATCCGGGTCCGCTCCTCCGTACGCGCCCACTCGGCCCGCTCCTCGGCCCGGTCCGCGAGCAGCGACAGCTCCCGCTCCAGCGAATCGGCCCGCTCCCGCAGGCTCTCCATCAGGCGGCGTCTCGCCCCTATGTAGAGGCCGAACAGCACGGCCGGGGCCGTCAGCCCCACCGCCATGAAGACCGACACCAGCGGGACGTACCAGTCCCCCGGCCCGAAGTCGGCCTGCTCGGCCACGGTCTGCCGCAGCCGCACGTAGGTGATGATGAACGTCCCCACCAGCGCCATCCCCGCCAGGACGACGGTGATCCGGCGCGGCACCTCGGACGCGGCCAGCGTATAGAGGCCCACGAGGGCCATCAGGAAGCCCATCTCGGCGGGCGTCATCGCGATCGTCACGAGCACCACGGCGATCGGCCACCGCCGACGCACGAGCAGCACCGAACCCGCCAACAGCCCGAACACCACGCCCACCGGCATCGGTATCCCGGTGTTCCGGGCGAACTCCACCCCCTCCAGGCCACACTCCAGCGCCGATACCAGCGCCAGTCCCACGTCCAGGGCGACACTGCGTCGCCGCTCCCACCACCAGTAGCCGCGGGTGGTCGATCCCGCCGCCTCCTGGTCTGCCCCCGTTGCGGTCATGGCATCCAGCCTACGGGCGGACGCATCTCATTTTCCGGTGACCGGCAACAGCACGTTCCGCATTCGAACGCGCACGAAACGCACACCGATCGCCTGAATTGGCGAATCGACCGCGCATTCGACCCGGACGTTCGCATTCCGGACGACGATCCCCGTATGACGGAAACCACAGGCAAGTACGCCGACTTCGAGGGCTTACGCGAGCGGGCGGTGGCGCTGCGGAGGGAGGGGCTCAGCCGCCGCCAGATCCGCGACCGGCTCCACGTCGACAACAACGACATCCTCAACCGGCTTCTGGAGGGAGAGCCCGCACCGGAGTGGACGAAGCGGCCGAACGCCAAGGACAGCCTCCGGGAGAAGGCCCGAGAGCTTCGGCTCCAGGGCATGACGTACGACCAGATCCAGGTGGAGCTGGGGTGCTCGAAGAGTTCGATCTCTCTGTGGGTGCGGGATCTACCGAAGCCGGAGCGCAGCCGTAGCGCCATCGAACAGGCGCGCCTCGCGGGGCGCATGCGCTGGGACCATGAACTGGCGGTGCGAGACACCGAACGGCAGCGGACGAAAGCTGCCGCACGGAAGGAGACCGCTGCCATGTCGGACCGTGAGCTCTTCTACACCGGAATCGCCCTGTACTGGGCGGAGGGCAGTAAGGACAAGACCTACGACCGGCGTGAGAACGTCACGTTCATCAACAGCGATCCGGATGTCATAGCCGTCTATCTGGCCTGGCTGGAACTGCTGGACGTATCCCGCGACCGTCTCTCCTACCGGGTGATGATCCACGAAACTGCCGACGTCCCAGCCGCCGAGAGCTACTGGGCCGACCTCGTCGGCATCGACGTTTCCGCCCTCCACAAGACGACGCTCAAGAAGCACAACCCGAAGACGGTCCGGAAGAACGTGGGCGATACATACCGAGGGTGCTTGGTCATCCGCGTCGCCAAAGGTGCAACCCTCTACCGCCGCATCGAAGGGTGGTGGTCGGGGATCGCGACAGGTGCCACCTCTCGGCTCATGAGCAGTGATCGACCCGGTAGGGTTGAGGCGTGATCCGCCGTGGGGTAGCGGCATCCCGCAGGCCTTTGGAGCCTTGAGACGCTGGTTCGAATCCAGCCGGCGGAGCTCACGCATCGGGCCCCGACCACACCGGTCGGGGCCCGCCCCCGTTTCCACCGGAAACACCCCCGGTATCCTGCGGATGACCACCACCCGAAGCCGAAGGGCACATCCGTGAGCGCAACCAGCCCGGCAGCCGTCGTCGTCCTCGCAGCGGGTGAGGGCACCCGCATGAAGTCGAAGACCCCCAAGGTTCTGCACGAGATCTCCGGGCGCTCGCTCGTCGGACATGTCGTCGCCGCCGCCCGTGAGCTGGCCCCCCAGCACCTCGTCGTGGTCGTCGGTCACGCCAGTGAGCAGGTCACCGCGCACCTGAACGCCGGCGACGCCCCCGTGCGCACCGCCTTCCAGGCCGAGCAGAACGGCACCGGGCACGCCGTCCGCATGGGGCTCGAAGAGCTCGGCGGGGCCGTCGAGGGCACCGTGATCGTCGTCTGCGGCGACACCCCGCTGCTCTCCGGCGAGACGCTGGGCGCGCTCGCCGCCACCCACGCCGCCGACGCCAACGCGGTCACCGTGCTCACCGCCGAGGTTCCGGACTCCACCGGTTACGGGCGCATCGTGCGCGACCCCGCCACCGGTGCGGTCACCGAGATCGTCGAGCACAAGGACGCCACCGACGGGCAGCGGGCGATCCGGGAGATCAACTCCGGGGTGTTCGCGTTCGACGGGCGGCTGTTGGGCGACGCGCTGGGCAAGGTGCGTACCGACAACAGCCAGGGCGAGGAGTACCTCACCGATGTGCTCTCCATCCTGCGCGAGGCCGGGCACCGGGTCGGGGCGTCCGTGGCGGGCGATCACCGCGAGATCCTCGGCATCAACAACCGGCTCCAGCTGGCCGAGGCGCGCCGGCTGCTGAACGAGCGGCTGCTGGAGCGGGCGATGCTCGCCGGCGTGACGATCGTCGACCCGGCGTCCACGCTGATCGACGCGACCGTCACGTACGAGCGCGACGCGATCGTGCACCCGGGGACCCAGCTGCTGGGCACGACCCATCTCGCGGAGGACAGTGAGGTCGGGCCGAACGCGCGGATCGAGAACACCGTCGTCGGCGCCGGGGCCCGGGTGGACAACTCCGTGACGCACTCGGCCGAGGTCGGGGCGGGGGCGTCGGTGGGTCCGTACGCCTACCTGCGGCCGGGTACGCGGCTGGGAGTCAAGGCCAAGGCCGGTACGTATGTGGAGATGAAGAACGCCACGATCGGGGAAGGGACCAAGGTCCCGCATCTCAGCTACGTCGGTGACGCGACGATCGGCGATCACACCAACATCGGTGCGGCGAGCGTCTTCGTGAACTACGACGGCGTCGCCAAGCACCACACGACGATCGGTTCTCACTGCCGTACCGGTTCCGACAATATGTTTGTGGCGCCTGTCACGGTCGGGGACGGGGTCTACACCGCCGCCGGGTCGGTCATCACGAAGGACGTGCCCGCCGGTTCGCTGGCCGTGGCGCGGGGCCAGCAGCGGAATATCGAGGGTTGGGTGGCCCGGAAGCGGCCGGGCAGCGCCGCCGCGCAG
Organism: Streptomyces sp. NPDC091289; assembly: GCF_044757365.1. Classification (NCBI taxonomy): domain Bacteria; kingdom Bacillati; phylum Actinomycetota; class Actinomycetes; order Kitasatosporales; family Streptomycetaceae; genus Streptomyces; species Streptomyces sp. NPDC091289. Next base: position 100,470 of record NZ_JBIVUT010000008.1, on the reverse strand, counting down.
GCCGCCCAGGCGTCGTCGCGGGAGACCGACGGGCAAAGCTGACCGGAAACAGGTGCGCCGGTGACGGCGTACCGTGATAGATGCTCACCCATTTCGGCTGGCTCGTTGCACATCGGGACCTATGCGTGCAGCGCCAGATACATGTCTGAGGAGACTGTGCTGTGACCGGGATCAAGACGACCGGCGAGAAGAAACTGATGCTCTTCTCCGGCCGCGCCCACCCCGAGCTTGCCGAGGAGGTCGCCCATCAGCTGGGAGTCGGTCTCGTGCCGACGAAGGCCTTCGACTTCGCCAACGGTGAGATCTATGTGCGCTTCCAGGAGTCGGCACGTGGCGCGGACTGCTTCCTGATCCAGAGCCACACGGCTCCGATCAATAAGTGGATCATGGAGCAGCTGATCATGCTGGACGCGCTGAAGCGCGCTTCGGCCCGCTCCATCACGGTGATCGTGCCGTTCTACGGGTACGCCCGTCAGGACAAGAAGCACCGTGGCCGTGAGCCGATCTCGGCCCGTCTGGTGGCGGACCTGATGAAGACGGCGGGTGCGGACCGGATTCTCACCGTCGATCTGCACACGGACCAGATCCAGGGCTTCTTCGACGGCCCGGTGGACCACCTGTTCGCGCTGCCGATCCTGGCGGACTACGTGGGTGCGAAGGTCGACCGTTCGAAGCTGACGATCGTGTCGCCGGACGCGGGCCGTGTCCGGGTCGCGGACCGCTGGTGCGACCGGCTGGACGCGCCGCTGGCGATCGTGCACAAGCGCCGTGACAAGGACGTGCCGAACCAGGTCTCGGTCCACGAGGTCGTGGGCAACGTCGAGGGCCGGGTCTGTGTGCTGGTCGACGACATGATCGACACCGGTGGCACGATCTGCGCGGCCGCGGACGCGCTGTTCGCGCACGGTGCGGAGGACGTCATCGTGACGGCGACGCACGGTGTGCTGTCGGGTCCGGCGGCGGACCGGCTGAAGAACTCGAAGGTGAGCGAGTTCGTGTTCACGGACACGCTGCCGACGCCGGGTGAGCTGGAGCTGGACAAGATCACGGTGCTGTCGATCGCGCCGACGATCGCGCGTGCGGTGCGTGAGGTGTTCGAGGACGGTTCGGTGACGAGCCTCTTCGAGGAGCAGGGCTGACCGCCTGAGGGCGGCCTTGTAGAGATCCACTTTGGGGTGCGGCCTCCCCGCCGGGTAGACTCAGCGAGTTGCTCGGCGAGGGAGGCCGTACCTGTGTGTACGGCGGTCCGTTATCGACGCGCTCTTCGTAGCAGGCCTGTCGTGGGCCGGGTGACCGTTCGTGTTCCGTCTCCCGACGGCTCACCCACCTGACGAGGAGTGCAACCATGGCTGAGATCAAGCTCGCCACCGAGGTCCGTACCGAGTTCGGCAAGGGCGCTGCCCGCCGTGTGCGTCGCGCCAACCGCGTTCCCGCGGTCGTCTACGGCCACGGCGCCGAGCCGGTCCACGTCACGCTGCCGGGCCACGAGCTGCTGCTGGCGCTGCGTACGGCCAACGTGCTGATCGGTCTGGAGATCGACGGCAATGACGCGCTGGTCATCCCGAAGGCTGTGCAGCGTCACCCCCTCAAGGGCACCATCGAGCACGTCGACCTGCTGACCGTGAAGCGCGGCGAGAAGGTCAACGTCGAGATCGCGGTGCACGCCGAGGGCGACCTGGCGCCGGGCGCCAACCTGCTCGAGTTCGTGCTGAACACGCTGCTCGTCGAGGCCGAGGCCACCCACATCCCCGAGTCCGTGACGGTCTCCGTCGCGGGTCTGGACGCCGGTGACTCGATCCAGGCCAAGGACATCAAGCTGCCGAAGGGCTCCGTTCTCGCCGGTGACGAGGACGCCATCGTGATCCAGGTCGTCGCCGCGCAGGCCGAGGAGCCGTCCGCGGACGAGGCTGCCGAGACCGCCGCCGCCGAGGCCTGAGCCTCACCGCTCACCGCTTCACCTGCTTGACTGACGGGGTGGTGGTTCCCTTCCGGGGAGCCGCCACCCCGTTCGCCTGCCATCCCGCGTGTACGAGTACGAGGAGACCGAGCGCTGATGTCCGACGCCACCGACCCCTGGCTCATCGTGGGCCTGGGCAATCCGGGTCCCGACTATGCGGCGAACCGGCACAATGTCGGGTTCATGGTCGCCGATCTGCTGGCGACACGGATCGGCGGGAAGTTCAAGCGGGCGCAGAAGGCGCAGGCGCAGGTCGTGGAGGGGCGGATCGGTCCGCCGGGTCCGGGGAGCCGTCGGGTGGTCCTGGTGAAGCCGATGTCGTACATGAATCTGTCGGGCGGTCCGGTGACGGCGTTGCGGGACTTCTACAAGGTGCCGACGGATCATGTGGTGGCGGTGCATGACGAGCTGGACGTGGATTACGGGGCGCTGCGGCTGAAGCTGGGCGGCGGGGACAACGGGCACAACGGGCTGAAGTCGATGACGAAGGCGATGGGTCCGGATTATCACCGGGTGCGGTTCGGGATCGGCCGGCCGCCGGGGCGGATGCAGGTCGCGGATTTCGTGTTGAAGGACTTCTCGTCGACGGAGCGCAAGGAGCTGGCGTTCCTGGTGGACCGGTCGGCGGACGCGGTGGAGTGTCTGCTGGCGGAGGGGCTGGAGCGGGCGCAGAGCGCGTACAACTCCTGAGGGCGGTGTCCGGTTCATCGCGCTTCCCCGCCGCGTACAACTCCTGACATTCCTGGTGCTGGTGGGGCGTTTTTCGGCCATAGGTTGACCGGGGGTGCGGGTCTGGCCAAGGATCTGCCCCCATGAAGCGGAGCTCTTCCCAGCGGGCGGCGGTCGCGGGCCGTCGGGCGGCCATGGGGCTGGTCGTCCTGGTGCTGCTGGTCGCGGGTGCGTGGTCGTCGTGGGACACCGCGCACCACATCGTTCTGGCCAAGGGCCGTGACCACGGCACGGTGACGGTGACGCAGTGCGGTGAGGAGACGTGTTCCGGTGCGTACGAGCCGGACGCGGTGTCGCGGGAGCGTCCGCGGGTGACGGTGGGCCGGTCGGTCGCGGCGCGCGAGGGGGATCGTTTTCCCGTGGTGGTGAAGCCCGGTACCGATGCGGTGGTCCGCACGGGGCTGCCGGGCTTTCTGCATGCCTGGGTGCCGTTGGGCGGGGCGATGGTGCTGGCCGCGTTCGTGATCGGCGGCGGGCTGCGGCTGGCGCGGACGGCGTGGGGCGTCGGTACGGCGGGGGCGGCCCTGCTGGTGGCGACGTTCGTCGCGCTGTAGCAGGACCGCCCCGTTTCGGCGTACGGCGTACGTACCGGTCAGCCGGTGTTGCGCAGGCCTGCCGCTACGCCGTTGACGGTGAGCAGCAGGGCGCGGGCGAGGAGCGGGTCGGCTTCCTCGCCGCGTTCGGCGGCCTGACGCTGGCGGGCCAGCAGCGAGACCTGGAGGTAGGAGATCGGGTCCAGGTAGGCGTCGCGGATGGCGAAGGTCTGCTGGAGCACCGGGCTGGTGCCGAGCAGTTCGGTGGAGCCGGTGAGCTTGAGGACTTCCTGGACGGTCAGGGCGTGCTCGGCCTCGATGGCGTCGAAGACATGCTTCAGCTCGTCGGGGACGAGTGTGTCGACGTAGTGCCGGGCGATGCGCAGGTCGGTCTTGGCGAGCGTCATCTCCACGTTGGAGAGGAAGTTCCGGAAGAAGTGCCAGTGCTCGTGCATCTCGTCGAGGACGGTGTCGAGGCCGGCTTCGCGCAGGGCCTTGAGGCCGGAGCCGACGCCGTACCAGCCGGGGACGATCTGCCGGGACTGGGTCCAGCCGAAGACCCACGGGATGGCGCGCAGGCCGTCGAGCGAGACGCCGGAGCCGGGGCGGCGGGAGGGCCGCGAGCCCAGGTGCAGGTCGGCGAGCTGGTCCACGGGGGTGGAGGCGAGGAAGTACGCCGGGAGGTCGGGGTCCTCGACGAGCTTGCGGTAGGCGCCGTGGGCCGCGTCGGAGACGGTGTCCATGGCGGCGTCCCAGCGGGCGAGGGCCTCGTCGGACTGGCGGGGTGCGGTGTGCAGGGCGGAGGCCTGGAGGGTGGCCGCGACGGTCAGTTCCAGGTTCTCGCGGGCGAGGGCGGGGATGAGGTACTTGTCGGAGATGACCTCGCCCTGCTCGGTCACCTTGATCTCGCCCTCCAGCGTGCCCCACGGCTGGGCGAGGATCGCGTCGTGGGAGGGGCCGCCGCCGCGGCCGACGGTGCCGCCGCGGCCGTGGAAGAGGCGCAGGCGTACGCCGTAGCGGTGGGCGACGTCGCGGAGGCGTCGCTGGGCGCGGTGGATCTCCCACTGGGAGGTGGTGATGCCGCCGAACTTGGAGGAGTCGCTGTAGCCGAGCATGACCTCCTGGACGTCGCCGCGGAGGGAGACGAGGCGGCGGTAGGAGGGGTCGGCGAGCATCGCGTCGAGGATGACGTCGGCGGCCTTGAGCTCGTCGGTGGTCTCCAGGAGGGGGACGATGCCGATCTTGGCCCAGCCGGCGTGGAGGTCGATCAGTCCGGCCTCGCGGGCGAGGACGGCGGCGGCGAAGACGTCGTCGGCGCCCTGGCACATCGAGATGATGTAGGACTCGATGACTTCGGGGCCGAAGCGTTCGAAGGCCTGCTTGATGGTGTGGAAGACGCCGAGGGTCTTCTCGCCGGCCGCGTCGAGGGGGGCCGGGGTGGGGGCGAGGGGGCGGCGGGAGCGGAGCTCCTTGGCGAGGAGCTTCTGCCGGTATTCGCGGGGCATGTCGGCGTAGCGCCAGGATTCCTCGCCGAGCCGGTCGAAGAGCTGGCCGAGGGCGTGGTGGTGGGCGTCGGCGTGTTCGCGTACGTCCATGGTGGCGAGCTGGAGGCCGAAGGCGGCGAGGGTGCGGATGGTGCGGTCCATCCGGCCGTCGGCGAAGAGGCCGCCCTTGTGCGCGCGCAGGGAGGTCTGGATGAGCTCCAGGTCGGCGAGGAGTTCGGCGGTGCCGAGGTAGTCGCAGCCGGGGCGGTGGGGGGTGCCTTCGGCGAGGCGCTCGCGGGTGTTGACGAGCTTCTGCCGGATGCAGGTGGCCTTGAGGCGGTAGGGCTCCTCGGCGTTCAGCCGCTTGTAGCGGGGGCTGATGCCGGGGAGGCGTTCCAGGTCGGCCTGGAGGGAGGTGAGGAGTTCCTCGGTGGCTCCGGCGTAGCGGATGGAGTTGGAGAGGAGGCCGCGGAGGTGGTCGATCATCTCCAGGGCGTCGGTGATGCCGTGCTCGTGCTGGAGGATCAGGACGTCCCAGGTGACCTGCGGTGTCACGTTGGGGTTGCCGTCGCGGTCGCCGCCGATCCAGGTGCCGAAGGTGAGGGGGCGGGTGCCGGCGGGCAGCTCGACGCCGACGCGGTCCAGCTCGGCGGCGAGGTCCTCCAGGACGTCTCCGACGGCGTTGGCGTGCAGCTCGTCGAGGTAGTAGATGGCGTTGCGGGCCTCGTCGGCGGGCTCCGGGCGGACGACGCGGAGTTCGTCGGTCTGCCAGATGAGGTCGATGTTCTCGGCGAGCCGGAGGTCGAGGCGGCGGCGGTCGGCCTCGATGGCCGGGGTCTCCAGGAGGGCGGCGATGCGGCGCAGCTTGTTGAGGACCGAGCGGCGGGCGGCCTCGGTGGGGTGCGCCGTGAAGACGGGGCGGACGTTGAGGTTCTTGACCGTCTCCCGCAGGTGCTCGGGGTCGGCGTCCTTGAGGCGGTCGGCGGTGCGGGCCAGGAGGCCGCCCTCGGCCGAGCGGCGGTCGCGCATCTCGTGGGCGCGGTGGACCTGCTCGGTGACGTTGGCGAGGTGGAAGTAGGTGGAGAAGGCGCGCACGAGCTGGGCGGCGGTCTCCAGGTCCGTGTCGCCGAGGAGCTCGGCGGCGGCTTCGCCGTCGGTGCGGGTCAGGGCGCGGACCCGCTCGACGAGGTCGAGGAGCTCCTGGCCCTCCTGGCGGACGAGGGTCTCGCCGAGGAGGTCGCCGAGGCGGCGGATGTCGGCGCGCAGCGCGGGGCTGGCGGCAGGGGTCTGGTCGGCACTGCTCACAGTGTGCGGCTCCTTGCAGTGAATGAGGAGGTGCGTTCGCTTCGCCGTCCCCCGTGGTGTGGTGGTGGGGACGGGTGGCGGGGTCCGGGGCCCTGCGGCTGGCAGCGGTGCTGTCGCCACGCCCCGACGAGCGGGTGCGGACCGCGCTGTCCGACGCTCCCAGGATAGGTGTCGTCGCAGGCGGCGTGTCCGTGGCCCCGACGGGGGTCGCGGTCGCCGCCCGGGACACCCGGGCCTCTATCCCCTTACCCCGGGGGCGGGCGGGCTACCGCGTGTGACGGGTTGGAGCGGCCTCTCGTGTTGTGGGGCCCGTCACTGCCATACTTACCAAGCCGTAGGTTACGGAACCGTAGCCACGGCCGTCCTGGTACCGCTCCCTCACCCTTCGAGGTATTCCCCTATGCCGAGCACTCCCCATGCTCCCCATGTGATCGACGAGACCGAGCCTCCCGGGGCGGCGGCCGCGCTGCCCCCTGCCACGCTGGGCGGCGACAAGAAGCGGTCGATCGAGCAGTTCGCGTTGCTGGCGTTCATCGTGGTGCCGTTCGTGGCTCTGGTCGCGGCGGTGCCGCTGGCGTGGGGCTGGGGGGTGAGCTGGCTGGATGTGGGGCTGCTGGTGGCGATGTACTTCATCGGCTGCCACGGGATCACGATCGGTTTCCACCGGTATTTCACGCACGGTTCGTTCAAGGCGAAGCGGCCGTTGCGGATCGCGCTGGCCGTGATGGGTTCGCTGGCGGTGGAGGGGCCTCTGGTGCGGTGGGTGGCCGATCACCGCAAGCACCACCGGTTCTCGGACGCGGAGGGTGATCCGCATTCGCCGTGGCGGTTCGGGGAGAGTCTGCCGGCCCTGATGAAGGGCCTGTGGTGGGCGCACATCGCGTGGATGTTCGACGAGGAGCAGACGCCGCAGCAGAAGTACGCCCCCGATCTGATCAAGGACCCGGCGATCCGGGGGATCTCGCGCCACTTCCTCTCCTTCACGATCGTGTCGCTGGCGATTCCGCCGCTGGTGGGCGGTCTGGTGACGATGTCGTGGTGGGGTGCGGCGACGGCGTTCTTCTGGGGTTCGCTGGTGCGGGTGGCGCTGCTGCATCACGTGACGTGGTCGATCAACTCGATCTGTCACGCGGTGGGCAAGCGGCCCTTCAAGTCCCGTGACCGGTCGGGGAACGTGTGGTGGCTGGCGGTGCTGTCGTGCGGCGAGTCGTGGCACAACCTGCACCACGCGGACCCGACGAGCGCCCGGCACGGGGTGATGCGGGGGCAGATCGACTCCAGCGCCCGGCTGATCCGCTGGTTCGAGAAGCTGGGCTGGGCCACGGATGTGCGGTGGCCGGATGCCACGCGAATCGACTCCCGGCGCACGTCCGCACCGGCCGACGCGGCATGATTGACGACGTGGCGACCGACGGCAGCACGAGCAGCGAGAAGAGCAGGCCTTCCCCCTCCCGCCGGGCCCGGCGGGTCCGGATGACGGGCAAGGAGCGCCGCGAGCAGCTGTTGGACATCGGGCGCGCCCTGTTCGCCGACAAGGGCTTCGAGGGCACGTCGGTGGAGGAGATCGCGGCGCGTGCCGGGGTCTCCAAGCCGGTGGTGTACGAGCACTTCGGCGGCAAGGAGGGCCTGTACGCCGTGGTGGTCGACCGCGAGATGCGTCAGCTGCTGGACATGGTGACGGGGGCTCTGACGGCGGGTCACCCGCGCGAGCTGCTGGAGCAGGCGGCGTTCGCGCTGCTGGACTACATCGAGTCGTACACGGACGGTTTCCGGATCCTGGTGCGGGATTCGCCGGTGGCGCAGTCGACGGGCACGTTCGCCTCCCTGATCAGCGATATCGCCACGCAGGTGGAGGACATCCTGGGCCTGGAGTTCAAGGCCCGGGGCTTCGACCCGAAGCTGGCCCCGCTGTACGCGCAGGCGCTGGTGGGGATGGTGGCGCTGACGGGCCAGTGGTGGCTGGACGTGCGGAAGCCGAAGAAGGCGGAGGTCGCCGCCCATCTGGTGAATCTGTGCTGGCACGGGCTGGAGAACCTGGAGGCGAAGCCGCGGCTGATAGGGCACCGGAAGAGCTGATCGCGTAACCCTTCCGCACGTCGTCACCCGTTGTGATGACGGGTGCGGATTTCCCGCCGTAGTGTGGTCGGGAGGGCAGAGGATTCGTCCATGGGAGGAACCATGACCGCCGAGCCGACCACCGCGCACAGCTCCCGCTGGCCGGTGCCCCCGCAGGACGGATACACCGTGGACGATCTGTTCACGCTGCCCGATCTCCCGCCGCACACAGAGCTGATCGACGGGAGCCTGGTTTTCGTGAGTCCGCAGCGCAAGTTTCACAGCATGGTGATCGATCTGCTGGTGACGGGACTGCGCAGTACGGCCCCGCCGGAGGTGAAGGTCCGCCGCGAGATGACCGTGGTACTGGACCGGCGCAACGGGCCGGAGCCGGATGTCTCCGTCGTTCGCAGCGAGGCTGACAAGAAGGGGATGGAGCAGACGTCGTACGCCGCCGCCGACGTCCTCCTCGCCGTCGAGGTCGTCTCCCCCGACTCCGAGGCCCGCGACCGTGAGGCCAAGCCCCACAAGTACGCGACGGCCGGTATCCCGCACTTCTGGCTGGTGGAGATGACGGGCACCGACCAGCACCCCGTCGTACGGGTCTACGAGCTGGACCCGGTGACGAAGGCGTACGCGCTGACCGGGATCCACCACGACCGCCTGAAGACGGGTGTGCCGTTCCCGGTGGACATCGACGTCTCGGCTGAGGCACTGAAGGCGCTGTAGAGCGCATCAAGCGGCAACCGGCTCCAGGAACTCCAGCCGGTTGCCGACCGGGTCGTGGGCGTAGAAGCGGCGGTGGCCGGGAAGGGCCCCGTCCCATTCGACGGCGACGCCGTGCGTCTCCAGGCGCGCCGCGTACGCCACGATCCCCGTCACGCGCAGCCCCGGGTGGGCCTTCTTCGCCGGGCGGAAGTCCTCCTCGATGCCCAGGTGGAGCTGGACCGGGCCGGAGGCGAACCAGCAGCCGCCCCGGGCGGCGAGCACGGGGGGTTTCGGGATCTCGGTCATGCCCAGGGCGTCGGCGTAGAAGGTGCGCAGCGCGTCCTCGGAGCCGGGCGGGGCGGCGAGCTGTACGTGGTCGACGGCGGCGAGGCCCACGGCGGCGGTCATCACTTCTCCTTGCGGGCGACGGCGAAGATGCGGCGGAACGGGAAGACCGTGCCGTACGGGCCGGGCGGGTACGCCTCGCGGAGCAGGTCGCGGTATTCGGTGAGGAACGCGTCGCGGGCCTCGGGGTCGTCGGCCAGCGCGGTGAGGACGGGGCGCAGGGCGGTGCCCTTGACCCAGTCGAGGACGGCATCGTCGCCGTGCAGGGTCTGGAGGTAGGTGGTCTCCCAGACGTCGGCCGTGCAGCCGAGGTCGCGGAGGCGGGTGAGGTAGTCGGTGGGTTCCAGGACGGAGGCGGTGCGGTCGCCGATGCCGTGGAGCAGGGGGCTCCAGCGGTCGGAATCGCGGAGGCCGGCCAGGAGGGTGTGGCTGGGGGCGGTGAAGTTGCCGGGGACCTGGAAGGCGAGGGTGCCGCCGGGGGCGAGGGCGTCGAGCCAGCGGGGGAAGTGCTCGGCGTGGCCGGGGATCCACTGGAGTGCGGAGGTGGAGACGATCAGGCCGTACGTCTCGGTGGGCTGCCAGGTCGCGGCGTCGGCCTCGGCGAAGTCGAGGAGGGGCGGCCGGGCGTGGGCGGCGGCTTCGGCGAGCATCTCGCGGGAGGTGTCGTAGCCGGTGATCCGGGCGTTCGGCCAGCGGTCCGCGAGGAGGGCGGTGACATTGCCCGCGCCGCAGCCGAGGTCGGCGATGCGGGGTGCGGGGCGGCCGGGGAGATCGTCGCCGATGCGGGCCAGGAGGTCGTGGAAGGGGCGGGTCCGGTGGTCCGCGTGACGCAGGTACTGCTGCGGATCCCAGGCGGGCCGGTCAGATGCGGTCATGGGAACAGGATCACGCCCGGAATCTCTTGATGTCAAGACACTTGAATTCAAGAGACTTCACGTCGAGGGACCCTCTACACTGATCGACATGGAGGACGAGGTCGACCGACTGGTCGCTGCATGGCGCCGAGAGCGCCCCGACCTCGACGTGGAACCACTCGAGGTGCTCAGTCGCGTCTCCCGCCTGGCACGCCACCTCGACCGGGCCCGCCGCATAGCCTTCGCCGAGCACCACCTGGAGCCGTGGGAGTTCGACGTACTGACGTCGCTGCGCCGGGCCGGCGCCCCGTACCAGCTCTCCCCCGGGCAGCTGCTCACCCAGACCCTGGTCACCTCGGGCACGATGACCAACCGCATCGACCGGCTGACCAAGAAGAACCTCGTCGAGCGGCTGCCCGACCCGAGCGACCGGCGCGGCGTTCTCGTCCGGCTGACGGCCGAGGGGCGCGACAAGGCCGACCAGTCGCTGGCCGGGCTGCTCGACCAGGAGCGCGCCATCCTCGGTGAGCTCTCCCGCCACCAGCGGGGCGAACTGGCCGGGCTACTGCGCCAGTTGACCGCCCCGTTCGACAACATCCCCACGTAGGACGTGTTCGGCGGGGCCGACTCCCGCCCGGCGCGCCAGCGCCACAGCGGCCAGCGTCGAATGCACGCCGAGCTTGCCCAGCACGTTCTGCATATGGGTGCGGACCGTGTGCGGGGACAGGAACAGCCGCTCGGCGACCGCCTTGCGGCCGAGCCCCGCCACCATGCAGCGCAGCACCTCGCGCTCCCGGGGCGTCAGCGACTCCACCAGCCGCTCGCTCTCGGTGCGGTGCTTGCGGGCGGCGGTCAGCTCCCGCAGTACGCCGGTGAGCAGGGCGGGCGGCAGATGCGTCTCGTCGCGCAGCACGCCCCGTATCACCGACAGCAGCCGCTGCAGCGAGCAGTCCTTGGCCACCCAGCCCGAGGCACCCGCCTGGAGCGCCCGGGCGGCGACCCTCGGGTCGTCCTTCTCGGCGAGCACCACCGACCGCACGGCGGGCCGGTTCGAGCGGACCCCGGCGACCAGCGAGATGCCGTCGACGACGCCCCCCTCCTCCGGCCGGGGCACGGGCACGGGCACCGCGTGCGCGCCGCTGGACGTCAGGGCGCCCAACTCGGCGTCCACCAGCAGTACGTCGTAACCGCGTCCCTCGGCGGCCGCGCGCTCCAGAGCGCGCAGCGCGGCCGGGCCGCTGCCCGCCGCGGAGACGTCCACGTCCGGTTCGGCCGCGAGGGCCGCCGCGAGCGACTCGGCGAAGATGCGGTGGTCGTCGACCACCAGAACCCGGATACGCGCCACAGAACCCCCATCTGTGGGGGCGGACAGCTGCGGGTACGGCGTCCGGGGCTTCGCTGCGGCCTGCCGGCGCCGACGGCCGCCGCCGTCGAACCGCCTGCCGCCCCGCCCCGGGCGCCGTACCCGGCTCTCTCGCTCCCCTGAATCGGCACCGGCCCCCACCGGTGCTGAGCATCAGCGTACGGGCGGTGGCCACAGGGGGAAGGCGATTCGCCGAACTGGTTGCCTCAGGTGTTCAGCCGGTGGGTCTTAGGGTGTGCCTCATGTTCCGTCTTGAGACAGAAGTAGACAAAGAACGTCGCATTCTGCTGAGCGGGCGTCTGCACCAGGACAACATGGCGGCTTCGGCCGGCCTGCGCGCACTGCTCTCCACCTCCGCCGAACACGAAGTTCCGCTGGAGGTATGGGCGTTGGACGAGCACGGGGCCCTGGCCGGCGGGCTGACCGGGCGGACCTGGGCGTACTGGCTGCATGTCGATCTGCTCTGGGTCGACGCCCCGCACCGGGGCTCCGGCCTCGGCGCGCGGCTGCTCGCCGAGGCCGAACGGACCGCCCGCGCCGAGCGGGCCTGCACCCGCTCGCGGCTGGAGACCTGGGACTTCCAGGCTCCCGGCTTCTACCGCAAGCAGGGGTACGAGGAGATCGGCCGGGTCGCGGACTACCCGCCGGGCGTCACCGAGTTCATCCTGGTCAAGGAGCTGTGAGCGCGGGGATCGGCAGCAGGCTCAGCGCAGTCGGCGCGCCCCGGCCGACGGGACGGCGTCGAAGATCCCCGGGGCCGCGTGTCCGGCCGCCGCGAACGCCTCGCTGACGGCCTTGGCCACGGTGTCGGCCGCCGCCGCCTCCACCAGGACGACCGCCGAGCCGCCGAAGCCGCCGCCGGTCATCCGCGCACCGAGCGCCCCGGCCGCGTTCGCCGCCTCGACCACCAGGTCCAACTCGGGGCAGGAGACCCGCAGATCGTCGCGGAGCGAGCGGTGGCCCTCGTTCAGGACGGGGCCCGCGGCCCGGGCGTCGCCCGCGTCGAGCAGGGCGATGACCTGCTCGACCCGGCGGTTGTCGCCGACGACATGGCGTACGTAGCGGATCACGGACTCGTCCGCCCCGGCGTCGGCGAGGGTGGTGAGCGCCGCGTCGAGACCGGCGTACGGCAGATCGCGGAGCATCGGTATGCCGAGCAGCCGGGCGCCCTCCTCGCAGCCGGCCCGGCGCTCCGCGTACGCGCCGTCGCCGAGCGCGTGCTTGACCCGGGTGTCGACGACCAGGAGCGTCAGGCCCTGGGCGGCCAGGTCGAAGGGGACCTGGCGCAGCGAGAGGTCGCGGGTGTCCAGGTGGAGGGCGTGGCCCTCGGTGCAGCAGGCCGAGGCCATCTGGTCCATGATCCCGCAGGGCACGCCGACGAAGTCGTTCTCGGCGCGGCGGCCGATCACGGCGAGTTCGGCCGGGCTCAGGCCCAGGCCGAAGAGGTCGTTCAGGGCGAGCGCGGTGACGACTTCGAGGGCGGCGGAGGAGGAGAGTCCGGCGCCCGTGGGCACGGTGGAGGTCAGGGCGATGTCCGCGCCGGTGACCGGGTGCCCGGCCTCGCGCAGCGCCCAGAGCACGCCCGCCGGGTAGGCGGCCCAGCCGTGGCCGGAGTGCGGGGTGAGCTCGTCGACGCGGAGGGAGACGACACCACCGGGGACGTCGGAGGAGTACAGCCGCAGGACGCCGTCGTCGCGGCGGGAGACGGCGGCGCGGGCGGTGTGCGGGAGGGCGAGCGGCATGACGAAGCCGTCGTTGAAGTCGGTGTACTCGCCGATGAGGTTCACTCGTCCGGGTGCCGCCCAGATGCCGTCGGGCTCGGCCCCGTACAGCTCGGCGAAGGTGGCGGCGGGGTCGGTCCCGGACGGCTCCACGGAGGCGGTGGACGGCTCGGTGGTCCCGGTCCCGGTCGGCTCGGCATGCTGGGTCATGGCGCGGTGGCTTCCTCTCGGCGGGCGAACTGCCAGGCGTCGGCGATGATTCCGGCGAGGTCGGCGCGGGACGGCTGCCAGCCGAGGCGCTCGACGGCGGTGGCGGCGGAGGCGACGAGGACGGCCGGGTCGCCGCCGCGTCGGGGGGCGGCGGTCTCGGGGACCGCGTGGCCGGTGACCTTGCGGACGGTCTCGATGACCTCGCGGACCGAGAAGCCGTTGCCGTTGCCGAGGTTGCAGATCAGGTGTTCGCCGGGGGCGGCGGCGCGAAGGGCCAGCAGGTGGGCGTCGGCGAGATCGGCGACGTGGATGTAGTCGCGGACGCAGGTGCCGTCGGGGGTGGGGTAGTCGTCGCCGTACACGGAGATCGACTCACGCTGTCCCAGGGCCACTTGGAGGACCAGCGGGATGAGGTGGGACTCGGGGGTGTGGCGCTCGCCGCAGCTGCCGTAGGCCCCGGCCACGTTGAAGTAGCGGAGCGAGACGGCCGCCAGGCCGTGGGCGGTGGCCTCGCCGCTGATCATGTGGTCGACGGCGAGCTTGGACGCGCCGTAGGGGCTGGTGGGGGCAGTGGGGTCGGACTCGGTGATGGGGCTGGAGACCGGTTCGCCGTAGGTGGCAGCGGTGGAGGAGAAGACGAGGGTGCGCACGCCGTGCTCGCGCATGGCGGCGAGCAGGGCGGTGGTGCCGCCGACGTTGTTGACCCAGTACTTCTCGGGGTTCACCACGGACTCGCCGACCTGGGAGAAGGCGGCGAAGTGCAGGACGCCGTCGTAGGAGGGGTCCAGGTGGCGGGCGGCGTCCTGGATGCGGCCCTCGATGAACGCGGCCCCGGCCGGGACGCCCGCACGGAAGCCGGTGGAGAGGTCGTCCAGGACGGTCACCGTGTGCCCTGCCTCCAGCAGGTGCTGGGCGACGACGCTGCCGACGTATCCGGCACCACCGGTGACCAGGTACTTCTTGGGGTCGTTGCGGACGTTCCGGGGATCGCTCACGTTCTGGGGGTTGCTCACTTGCTGGCTACCTCTCGCAGTCGCTCGGCCGCGGCCTCCGGCGGCACGTCGTTGATGAACACGCTCATGCCGGACTCGGATCCCGCGAGGAACTTCAGCTTGCCGGAGGTCCGGCGAATGGTGAAAAGCTCCAGATGCAGGGCGAAGTCCTCCCGTCCGGGGACCCCGAACGGCGCCTGGTGCCAGGCGGAGATGTACGGGGTCGGCGGCTCGCCGGGTCCGAAGATCCGGTCGAAGCGCCTCAAGAGTTCCAGATAGACCTGTGGGAACTCTGTCCGCGCCGCCTCGTCCAGCTCCCGCAGATCGGGGACGCGGCGGCGGGGGTGAAGGTGGACCTCGTAGGGCCAGTGGGCCGCGTACGGAACGTAGGCGATCCAGTGCTCGGCCGCGAGGACGATGCGCGAGCCGTCCTTCTCCTCGCGGGCGACGACGTCGTCGAAGAGGTTGCGGCCGGTCTCCTCGCGGTGCCGGGCGGCCGAGTTGAGCATCAGCTCGGTGCGCGGGGTGACGAAGGGGTAGCCGTAGATCTGGCCGTGCGGGTGGCCGAGGGTGACGCCGATCTCGGCGCCGCGGTTCTCGAAGCAGAAGACCTGGGTGACCTGGTCGAGTGCGGCCAGCGCGGCGGTGCGGTCGGTCCAGGCGGCGAGGACGAGGGCGGTCTGCTCCTCGGTGAGGCCGGCGAAGGACGCGTCGTGGTCGGAGGTGAAGCAGACGACCTCGCAGCGGCCGGAGTCCCCGGCGAGGGAGGGGAAGCGGTTCTCGAAGACCGCGACGTCGTAGTGGTCGTCGGGGATCTCGCTCTGCCGTCCGTCCCGGGTGGGGCAGAGCGGGCAGGCGTCGGCCGGCGGGTGGTACGTGCGGGCCTGGCGGTGCGAGGCGATGGCCACCGCGTCGCCGAGCAGCGGATCGCGGCGGATCTCGGACGAGGTCGAGACGGGATCCAGGGGGCGGTGGTCGACGGCCTCGCGGACGGTGTCGTCCGCGGCGTCGTAATAGATCAGCTCACGGCCGTCGGCGAGGGTCGTAACCGTCTTCTTCACCAGGGTCCTCCACCAGATCCTCCCAACATAATCGCACATAACAAATCACAAGCGAACACCCTAGTCAATGGCCGGCGGCAGCCCCGGTCGCAGCGCACCCCGGAGGCCGCATACCCGGACATTCACCCGCACTCGATCACGATCGAACAAAGAACCCCAACGAGAGTGTTCATTTCTCGAACATGGAGGCGTAAGTTCCGTCGGGTTCAGTTCGCGCAACGAAGCGAGTACCCCCCATGCAGACTCTGGCCGAAGGGCTTCGGCTCCCCACGAACGGGCTCGACTACGCCATCCTGGCGATCTACTTCGTCGTCGTACTCGGCATCGGCTTCGCGGCCCGTGCCAGCGTGAAGACGAGCCTCGACTTCTTCCTCTCCGGACGGTCACTGCCCGCCTGGGTGACCGGGCTCGCCTTCGTCGCGGCGAACCTCGGCGCCACCGAGATCCTCGGCATGGCGGCCACCGGCGCGCAGTACGGCGTGGCGGTGGTGCACTGGTACTGGATCGGCGCGATCCCGGCCATGGTCTTCCTCGGCCTGGTGATGATGCCGTTCTACTACCGCTCCAAGGTGCGCTCCGTGCCGGAGTTCCTGCTCCAGCGGTTCGACAAGTCCGCGCATCTGCTGAGCTCCGTGCTCTTCGCCTTCGCGGCGATCCTCATCGCGGGCGTCAACCTCTACGCCCTGTCGATCGTCGTGGAGGCGCTCCTCGGCTGGCCGCAGTGGGTCGCGATCGTCGTCGCGGGCCTGTTCGTGCTGATCTACATCACGATCGGCGGGCTCTCCTCGGCGATCTACAACGAGGTGCTCCAGTTCTTCGTCATCCTCGCCGCGCTGATCCCGATCACCGTGCTGGGCCTGAAGCGGGTCGGCGGCTGGGACGCCATGAGCGACTCGCTCACCCAGCAGCACGGCGGCGACTTCATGACCGCCTGGGGCGGCACCGGCATCGGTGACGCCAACCCGCTGGGCGCCAACTGGCTGACGATCGTCCTCGGCCTCGGCTTCGTGCTCTCCTTCGGCTACTGGACGACGAACTTCGCCGAGGTGCAGCGCGCGCTGTCCGCGAAGAACCTCTCCGCCGCCAAGCGCACCCCGCTGATCGCCGCCTTCCCGAAGATCTTCATCGTCTTCGCGGTGATGATCCCGGGCCTGGTCGCCGCCGTGATCGTGCCCCAGATCGGCACCCCGGACTCCGACCTCACCTACAACGACGCAATACCCCTGCTGATGCAGGAACTGCTGCCCAACGGGGTACTCGGCATCGCGGTGACCGGTCTGCTCGCCGCGTTCATGGCGGGCATGGCGGCCAACGTGTCCTCGTTCAACACGGTGTTCACCACCGACATCTGGCAGCGGTACGTGGTGAAGGGCAAGCCGGACACGTACTACCTGAAGTTCGGCCGGCTGATCACGGCGATCGGTGTGCTGGCCTCGATCGGCACGGCGTTCATCGCCGCCAGCTTCTCGAACATCATGAGCTACTTGCAGACGCTCTTCTCGTTCTTCAATGTGCCCATGTTTGTCGTATTTATTATCGGAATGTTCTGGAAGCGGGCTTCCATGAAGTCCGGTGTCTGGGGTCTGGTCGCGGGAACCGGCGCCGCGATGATCAACTACTTCTGGATCTACAAGGGCGGAGTCATCGACATCCCGACCGACCAGGGCGCCAACTTCGTCTCCGCGATCGTCGGATTCGTCGCCGGAGCCGTCGTCATGGTCGCCGTCACCCTCTTCACCGCACCGAAGCCCGACGCGGAACTGGCCGGCCTGGTGTACGGGACCGAGTCGCCGGACCCCGACGAGGAACTCGACGAGGCCGACAGCGCCTGGTACCGCAAGCCCGCGCTGCTCGGCTGGGGCGCGGTCGTCCTCGCCGCCGCGTGCTACATCCCCTACTCGTTCTGATCGGAGGAACTCACCATGTCCGACCTGCACAAGGAAGTCTCCGAGCTGGAGCGCAAGTCCGCGACCGCGGCCCGTCTCTTCGACATCCGGCGGATCATCGGCGGCCTGTTCGTGGTCTACGGAGTGATCGTCACCATCGCCGGGATCAGCCCGTCCGACGCCGACCTGAAGAAGGCCGAGGGCGTCCACATCAACCTGTGGACGGGCCTGGCCATGCTGGCGCTCGGCCTGTTCTTCCTGATCTGGATGAAGCTGCGCCCGACCGAGGCCCCGGCGGCTCCGGAACCGGACGCCCCGGCCTCCTCCCAGGAGCCCGACGCGGGCTGATCCGCCCGCAGCCCGTCCGACCCGTCCGACCCGTCCCGCAGGGGCCGTACGTCACCCGCGCTGCCCGGGGACGTACGGCCCCTGCGGTGTGCCGCCGTGATCGCCGCCGTGGTCGCCGCCGTTGCCCGCGGCCCGCTCCAGCAGTCCCGTACGGGCGGCGAGCGCGGCGGCTTCGAGGCGGGAGCCGACCCCGAGCTTCATCAGGACCCGCTGGACGTGGGTGCGGGCGGTGCTCGGGGCGATGTCCATGCCGGCCGCGATCAGCCGGGTGTCCTCGCCCTCGGCGACCCGCACCAGCACCTCCGCCTCGCGCGGGGTGAGCATCCGCAGCAGCCGCCGTCCCTCGTCGTCGGGCTGGACCGCCGGGTTGAGCAGCTCGGCGAAGGCCCCCCGCAGCAGCTGCGGGGCGATGGCGCTCTCCCCCGCCCGCGCCTTGAGCATGGCCCGCTCGACGCCCTCGATGCGCTCGTCGTGCCGGACGTACCCCGCGGCCCCGGCGGCGAACGCGGCGGCGATCCCGCGCGGGCTGGGCACCGGCCCGAGGACCACCACCGCCACCTGCGGGCGCTCCTGGCCGATGCGCACGATCGGGTCGAAGACCCCGGGGGCGGCGGGCGAGGCCGTACCGAACAGACAGACCTCCGGGGCCCTGCTGACCACCAGTTCCGCTGTCCCGGACGTCGGCGCGGCCGCCGCGAGCACCCGGTGCCCGCGCAGTTTCAGCGCCGAGGCGAGTGCCTCGGCGAGCAGACGGTGATCGTCGACCACCATGAGCCGCACGCCCATCGGTCCTCAGCCCCCAAAGCCCTGTACGCCCGGCCCCCCGGACTCCTGCCCCGGCAAGCTACACGCTTGTTCGACGCCGCGCGGCCCTTACGTGGGAGAAGCCCCCCAGAATGCCGAATTCTGCGCTATTCGGGGCTCGTTGACCGGCACTCGGTGATCACTTGGCGGGCAGAAAACGATCGGCCCCGCCGGTGAGTGATCGACCGGCGGGGCCTGGCGCTGCACGACGCTCCCGGAGGGGGAGCGCGGTGATCAGCGCGGTGATCAGTCGGTGCGGTAGGCGAGGACGAGGTAGGTCTTCTCGTCGGGGTTGACGGTGCTGGGCTTGTGGACCGCGTCGTTCGCCATGTAGAGCCGGCCTTCGGAGTAGAGGATCTCGTCCGAGCCGACCAAGAACCTCTTCTCCGCCTTCCGGACGGCCTCGTCGCTCGGGTTCTCCATCAGGAGGGTCTCCTTGAAGGTCTCACCGTCGATGGAGACGATCTGACCGCCCTTGTCGTACGGGCCCTGCTTGTAGGCGATGACGTTGGTGCCGTCCATCCGGAGCGGGGACATGGTGTAGCGGTCGCCCGCGTCCGCCCGGCCGCCGAGGAGCTTTCCGGTGGCCAGGTCGAAGGCGACGATCTCGTTCGTCTTGCCGTACTCGCTGGTTCCGTCGTGATCCTCGGTCGGCAGGTAGAGCCGGTTGTTGCCGACGGCAATGTTGCTGCACTCCTCGACTTCGGTGGAGCCGCAGTCTCCCGCGTACTTCTCCGCGTCGGCGGAGATGCGGACGATCAGCTTGCCGGTCGCCGCGTCGATCGAGAAGAAGTCGGAGATGCTGCTGCCGTCGGTGGCGGTGCGGCCGACGTTGGCCGCGACCACCAGCGGCTTCGTGGAGACGATGCTCGCGAAGTCGACGCCCGAGGGCATCGAGTACGAGGACAGCGGCGCGCCGTCCTTCGGGTTCAGCGCCTGCACGACGAGCTGCCGGCTGTCGCTCGTGCCGCACGTGCGGACCGCGGCAAGGGCTTCGCCGCCCGCGTAGCCGCTGTCGTAGCAGCCGTCCGCGCCGACCTTCGGCTTCCAGAGTTCGGCTCCGTCGTCCAGCTTGAAGGCCGCGCCGCCCGAGGTGCCGCCCGCGGCGACGGTGGTCCCGCTGAGCGTGACCTCGTCGAAGCGGACCGGCTTGTCACCGCCGGTGGCGGAGGTGACGCTCTTGCTCCACAGGAGCTTGCCGGCGGTCAGATCGATCACGCCGACCTGGTTGCACGACGGGTACTTGTTCTCCTTGGTCGCCTTCGACTCCTCGAAGAGGATGGCCGTCTTGTAGTCCTTGCTCATGTGCCGGGACACGGCGCAGACGTCACCGGCCAGCGGGACGGACCAGAGCTTGGTGCCCTTGTCGCGGTCGTAGCCGTTGACCTCGGCGATGCCGGACTTCACGTACGCCTTGTCGGTGACCCAGGAGCCCGCGACGTGGGTGATGTCGGTGACCACCGGCTCCGGGAACTGGAAGGCGACCTTGGACTTGGTGTTGGCGGGCGCCTTCTCCTTGCCGCCGGCCAGGCCGCCGCCACCCTCGCCGCCGCCCTTGGCCTCGCCGCCGGTGGAGCCGGACGAGGAGGCCTCGTTCTTGCCGCCCTTGTCGTCGCCGCCGGTGGAGGCGTAGATGACCCCGGCGCCGATGATCAGCACCACGGCGACGGCCGCGGCGACGATGATCTGCATCTGGGTGGAGAACTTCTTGCCGCCGTTGCCGCCGCCGTCGCCCGGCTGCGGCGCGCCGTACTGCGGCTGCATCGGCTGGGTCGGATAGCCGTACCCCTGCTGCGGCATCCCGGGCTGCCCCGGCTGTCCGGCGGGTCCCTGCGGGTAGCCGTACCCCTGCTGCGGGGCCTGGGGGTAGCCGTAACCGTTGGGCTGCGGCGCGGGCGGGGTGGGATAGCCGCCCGGCGCCGGGGGCGGCGGGGTGCCGTAGCCCCCGGCGGGCGCGTCCTGCGGCGCGGCGGGCGGCTGCTGCGGAGGCTGCTGCGGCTGCTGCGGCTGCTTGCCGAAGGGGTCCGCGGGCGGCGGGGTCGGCTGGCCGAACCCTCCCGGCGGCGGGTCCTGCGGCGCACCGAAGCCACCGGAGGGCGGACCGGCCGGCGGACCGGCGGGCGGCGGGGGCGTGTTCGGCGTGCCCGGGGGCGTGTTCGGCGGCTCGTTGGGCGGCTGCTGCGGTGGCTGGGGCGGCTGGGTCATGGCGTGCGTACCTCGGGAGACGAGTGGGTGTGGGGGCGCGTGGGACCGGGAGGGGCCGGCCGCTGTCGGAGTCCGGGGCGAGCCGTCACTTCTCGAACACCAGCAGCGTCGACTGCTCCAGCTCTTCCTTGTCGTTGCTCGCGCTCACGCGCTCACTGAAGATGAAGGAACGACCGCCCTCGTAGGCGACCTTGGCCGAGAAGAAGCCGTTCTCGATCCGGCCGGTCGACTCCGGGTGCTGAAGCAGCGTCTTGGGAGTGCCGCCGGTCGGCGGAAGGGTCACGACGGCGCCGGCGGCGTCGTACTTCGGCCGCATGTAGAGCACCAGGTCGCCGCCCTCCATGCCCAGCGGCTTCAGGACGCGCTCGGCCGGGGCGGGCGCTTCCCACTTGGGCTTTCCGGTGTTCAGGTCGAAGGCGATGACCTTGTTCGTCCGGGCGGTCCCGCTGCCGTCGTCCTTGGTCGCGATGTAGAAGGTGTTGGCGTCGGCCGCGACGCCGCTGCACCCTTCGAGCTTCTGGCCGAAGACGGAGAAGCTGTTCCCGCAGTCGGTGGTGAGCGTGTCGCCCTTGGCGGGCGAGAGCTGGGAGCGGAGCTTGCCGTTGTCCGTGAGCGCGGCCATGGCGTACTGCTTCTTCTCGTCGTGTTCGAGCCGCACGACGAGCGGGACGACCGAATAGACCTTGCTGACCTCCCAGCCGCGGGGCGGCTGGTACGTCCACTTGGGCTTGCCGGTGGTCGGGTTCAGCTCCTGGATCTGGTGCTGCGGGTTCTTGACGTCGTCGGTGCGGCAGCTGGCGGCGGCGATCAGCTTCGGGCCGCCGGCGAAGGCGAAGGGCTTGCAGTTGCCCTCGGGGTTGCCGAACAGTTCCTTGCCGTCGCTGACCCGGTAGGCGTTGGAGTTGCTGGTGCGCCCCACGGTGACGGTGTCTCCGCTGATGGCCAGGCTGATGTCGGAGAGGAAGTCCCAGGTGCCGTTCTTCTTGACCGTCTTCTTCCAGCCGGCCTTGCCGGTGTTGAGGTCGATCATCTGGAGGACGGAGCAGTTGGCCTTGTCCGTGGTGCTGTCCTTCACCCCGATGACGATCTTGCCGTCGGCGGTGGGCGCGTTGGGCGCGGCGCACACGTCGGCGGGGAGCGACAGGGTCCACTTCTGCTTGCCGTCGGCGACGGAGTAGCCGGAGACGCCTCGGTACATGGCCTTGGCTACCAGGTCACCGGCGAACCAGGGGCCGTGGACGGCGGAGCCGTTGCGCGGCAGGTCGACGTCGTTCTTCTGGAGCCAGGCGACCTTCGCCTCGCCCTCCTTGCGCCCGGCGTTGAGGTCGTCGTCCGCCTCGCGGCCGTCGCCGTTGCCGTCGCCCTCGTCGACCGTCGGCGACTCGCTGGGGGCCTTGGGGTCGTTGCTGGCGCCGGCGACGGGCGCCTTCTTCTTCTCGTCGTCGCTGTCGCTCACGAGGAACCAGGTGCCCGTGCCGGCGACCAGGACCACGGCCAGCGCCGCCGCGACGATGATGCCGGTCTTGTTCTTGAGGAACCCGCCACCGCCGGAACCCGGTCCGCCGGGGGCGGGGGTGCCGGGGTACTGCTGCTGCGGGTAGCCGTAACCGGGCTGGGGCTGCTGACCGTACGGCCCGGGAGCCTGCTGGCCGTACGGGCCCGGGGCCTGCTGACCGTAGGGGCCGGGCTGCTGACCGTAGGGACCGGGAGCCTGGCCGGGCTGCTGACCGGGGGCCTGCTGGCCGTACGGGCCGGGGGCCTGGCCGGGCTGCTGCGGGTAGCCGTAACCGGGCTGCGCCGGGGGCTGCTGCGGGTAGCCGTACGACGGGTTGCCCGGCGGGGGCGTCTGCGGCGGGCCGGCCGGGGGCGCCGGGGGCTGTGCGGGGGGCGGCCCCTGGGGCGGCTGACCCGGCGGCGTCTGCGGCGGCTTGGTCAGGTCCGGCTGGTCCTGGGGCGGCTGAGGAGCTCCGTTCGGCGGCTCCTGCGGAGCCCCGAAGCCTCCCTGCGGCGGTTGCTGGCTGGGCGGCTGGCTCATCAGCACGTCCCCCTTCGTGCGGTCCGGTGCGCGATTCGGTCTCCCCCGCGATTCCGAGAGGGGTCAATTCCCCTCGGAAAGGAGCGAATCGGGCATGGCTTCCGCAGTGTTACGACAGTCGGGCGGGGCTTCTTTGTACCACCCGCCCGCCACCCGCCACCGGATCGGTCCCGCCCCTGTTCCCAAGGGAGAACCGCCTTGTGATGCCGTCGTTACGCCCCGGCCGGAGGTGATGGTCAGTCACCGAAAGCGATCATCGTCTCCAGGTCCATCTCCTCCTCGTCGGATTCCCCGAGGACATGGGGGCGCATGAGGAGGGAGCGTCCGTCGGCGTAGAGGACAAGCGGGTCGGCGAAGCTGCGCTCGGCCCCCGCGGCCGCCGCCGGGTGCCGCAGGACCGGCTGCGGAGTGCCGCCCTGCGGCCCGAGCGACATGATGCCGCCACCGACGCCCTCGGTCGTGGGGCCGGGCGGGCCCAGATACATCAGCGCCTTGCCGCCCTCGACCCGCAGCGGCATCAGGGTCTGGGTGGGGGGTGCGGCGACCTTCCACTTCTTCTTGCCGGTACTCATGTCGAAGGCGACGACGGCGTTGTTGAAGGACCGGTCCTTGTACTTGTGTCTGGTGGCGGCGTAGAGCGTGTCGGAGTCGGCGTCGGCGGCCACGCCGAGGCAGGTGTCGAGGTTCGCACCCACGTTCCGCTTGGCGCCGGTGCACCGGGGCTCGATGACGTCGCCGCCGGGAACGAGCCGGGAGCGCAGGGTCCCGTCGGCGTTCAGGACCTCGATCGCCCACTCGCCCTTCGAGAGCCCGCCCTTTAGCAGCGAGATCACCGGTGGGTCGATGGACAGGAAAATGTCGACCCGCCAGCCCTTCCCCGGCTTGTACGCCCACAAGGTCCGGCCGGTGACCGGGTCGATGCGCCGCACTTCTTCCTGGGCGTCGAGGGCCTCCCTGGCCAGCTGGTCGCGGCAGCCGACAGCGGCGAGCAGGATGGGCCCGCCGGTGAGACCGTACGACTGGCAGGGGCCGGGCAGTTTGCCCCACAGGTGCTTGCCGTCACTGACCCGGAAGGCGTCGGTACGGCCGATGCGCCCGATCGTCAGGACGTCGCCGCTGATCGCCATGACGATGTTCGCGAGCCCGTCCTGCGTCGGAGCCTGTTCGAAGGGCGCGGACCAGCCCGCCTTGCCGGTGGTCAGGTCGATCATCTGGAGCTTTTCGCAGACCGAATCCGCCGTGGAGGCGCTGGTCATGAGGCCGATGACGATCTTCCCGTCCGCGGTCGGACGGGTGGGCGCCGCACAGACGTCGGCGGGCAGGGGCACGCTCCACTTCCGCGATCCGTCCTCGAGGGAATAGCCGGACACCGTGCGGTACATGGCTTTGGCCACGGTGTCGCCGGCGACCCAGGGCCCGAGGGCGGAGGCACCGTTCCCCGGCAGGTCCACGCCGTTCTTCTGGATCCAGCGGACCTCGGCCTCGCCCTCCTTGCGCTCCTTGTTGATCTCCGCGGCACTCGCGGGGGACTCCATCTGCAAGCTCGGCTCGCCGCTGGGCTTCTTCGGGGCGCTGCTCTCCTTCGCGACGGGCTTCTTGTCGTCGGCGCCGTCATCGCCGCCCACCGCGAACCAGACGCCCGTCCCGACGACGAGGACCCCGGCGAGCACGGCGGCGACGAGACCGGCGACCCGGCCCCGCGAACGCCCGCCGCCACCGGGCCCGCCGGAGGGCTGCTGGGGCCCCGGGTAGCCGTACGGCACGGTGGGCGGCTGGGGCGGCGGCTGGGGCCCCGGGTAGCCGTAACCGGGCTGCGCCGGAGGCTGCTGCGGGTAGCCGTACGACCCCGTGGGCTGCTGCGGCTGCGGCTGCGGGTAGCCGTACGGCACGGTCGGCGGCTGGGGTGGCACGGGGGCCCCGTACGCACCGGGCTGCGGTTCGTACGGAGCGCCGAAGCCCTCCTGCTCCCCGGGCCTGCCCTGCTGCGGCGGCGGCTGCGACATCTGTGTGGTCCCCCTCGAACGTACGGTCCCTGCCGCCCCGTTCTACCACCCGTCCCACCGGCCCCACGGGTCCGGTCAGGCGTCCTCGGCCAGTTCCAGCCAGCGCATTTCCAACTCGTCCCGCTCGGTGACCAGTTCGCGCAGTTCGGCGTCGAGCTTGGCGACCTTCTCGAAGTCGGTCGCGTGGTCCGCGATCTGCTTGTGCAGCGTGGTCTCGCGGGTGGAGAGCTTGTCGAGCTGCCGCTCGACCTTCTGCAGCTCCTTCTTCGCGGCGCGCGCCTCCTGCGCCGAGACGGCAGGGGCGGCGGCGGGAGCCCCGGAGGAACGGGGCGCGGCAGCGGCGGAGGGAGTGGACTCCTCCTCCATCTTCTGCCTGCGCTCCAGGTACTCGTCGATTCCGCGCGGCAGCATCCGCAGGGCGCGGTCGCCGAGGAGCGCCATGACCTTGTCCGTGGTCCGCTCGATGAAGAACCGGTCGTGGGAGATCACGATCATCGACCCGGGCCAGCTGTCGAGGAGGTCCTCCAGCTGGGTCAGGGTCTCGATGTCGAGGTCGTTGGTGGGCTCGTCGAGGAAGAGGACGTTGGGCTCGTCCATCAGCAGCCGCAGGATCTGGAGCCGGCGGCGCTCACCGCCGGAGAGGTCGCCGACGGGCGTCCACTGCTTCTCCTTGGTGAAGCCGAACTGCTCGCAGAGCTGGCCCGCGGTCATCTCGCGGCCCTTGCCGAGGTCGACCCGGTCGCGCACCTGCTGGACGGCTTCCAGCACGCGCAGGTTCGGGTTCAGCTCGGTGACCTCCTGGGAGAGGTAGGCGAGCTTGACGGTCTTGCCGACGACGACCTTCCCGGCGGCGGGCTGCTCGTCGCCCTGGGTGCGGCAGGCCTCGGCGAGCGCGCGCAGCAGTGAGGTCTTGCCCGCGCCGTTGACGCCGACCAGGCCGACGCGGTCGCCGGGGCCGAGCTGCCAGGTGAGGTGGGTGAGGAGGGTCTTGGGTCCGGCCTGGACGGTCACGTCCTCCAGGTCGAACACGGTCTTGCCGAGGCGGGCGTTGGCGAACTTCATCAGCTCGCTGGTGTCGCGCGGCGGCGGCACGTCGGCGATGAGCTCGTTGGCGGCCTCGATGCGGTAGCGCGGCTTGGAGGTACGGGCCGGGGCCCCGCGGCGCAGCCAGGCCAGCTCCTTGCGCATCAGGTTCTGCCGCTTGGACTCCTCGGTGGCGGCGATGCGTTCCCGCTCGGCGCGGGCGAACACGTAGTCGCTGTAGCCGCCCTCGTACTCGTGGACGGTGCCGCGCTGGACGTCCCACATGCGGGTGCAGACCTGGTCGAGGAACCACCGGTCGTGGGTGACGCAGACGAGGGCGGAGCGGCGGGCCCGCAGGTGGCCGGCCAGCCAGGAGATGCCCTCGACGTCGAGGTGGTTGGTGGGCTCGTCGAGGACGATCAGGTCCTGCTCCTCGATGAGGAGCTTGGCCAGGGCGATACGGCGGCGCTCGCCACCGGAGAGCGGGGCGATGACGGTGTCGAGCCCGTGCTCGAAGCCGGGGAGGGCGAGACCGCCGAAGAGCCCGGTGAGCACGTCGCGGATCTTGGCGCTGCCCGCCCACTCGTGGTCGGCGAGATCGCCGATGACCTCCTGGCGGACGGTCTTCGCCGGGTCCAGGGAGTCGTGCTGGGTGAGGACGCCGAGACGCAGCCCGCCGTTGTGGGTGACGCGGCCGGTGTCCGCGTCCTCCAGCTTGGCGAGCATCCGGATGAGGGTGGTCTTGCCGTCGCCGTTGCGGCCCACGACACCGATCCGGTCGCCCTCGGACACCCCGAGGGATACACCGTCGAGCAGGGCACGGGTGCCGTACACCTTGCTGACCTGCTCGACATTGACCAGATTGACGGCCATTTCACTCCTGCCTAGGGGGTTGATCGACCTTCCCAGGGTACGGCGCGGCGGCGGGGGGCCGGTCGTGCGGCCTCGGCGTCCGGGCCGGAGGGTCGAATACCCTCGTCCGTGGCTTATGGCAACAGATGTGAAACAGGGGGCGTACGGGTGGTAGTCGTCGCGATGGTGCTGCGCTGGATCTTCCTCGTGGCCGGAGTGGGCATCCTGGCCGCTTTCCTGGTCACCGCCGTCCGGGCCCGCCGCGCGGGCACCGGCATCGGCGAGCTGGTCGACGTACTGGAGAAGGAGTGGTTCGCCACGAACCGGGTGTTCCTCGCCGTGCTGGCGGGTCTCGCCGGGTCGTGGGCCGCGGGGTGGGCGGGCGGAACCCGCGGGGCCGTCACCGAGTCCGTGCCCACCCTCGCCCCGCTGGGCATCGTGGCCGCGTTCGTCGTCTGCCGCGTCTGCCGCCGCACGGGCGGGAGCGAGGACGGGACCGAGGACGAGTACGGGAACGGGGACGGGGACGGGGACGGCGGGCCGTTCCGGATGAAGCTGCTCGCCCTGGTCGCCGCGCCGCTGCTGCTGGGCGGAGTGATGACGGGCTGGTGAGCCACCGGCGCCAGCTGCCGACCGCGCTTGCCAACCCTTGCTCATCGACGTACGGAGGCCGCTATGCGGACGATGACCTACACCGAGTCACGCGCCAAGTACGCCGAGATCCTGAACGCGGTCGTGGACGACCGTGAAGAGGTGGTGGTCACACGCGTCGGCCACGCGCCGGTGGTCATAGTGGCGCTCGACGAGTACGAGTCCCTCAAGGAGACCGTGTACCAGCTCCGGAGCCCGGCGAACGCCCGTCGGTTGCTGGCTTCGATCGACCGTCTGGAGAACGGCGGCGGCCCCGTGCACGATCTCGCGGAGTGACGTTCGTGGGAGTGTGCCCGCCCGGCCCCCGTCCCGCCCGCTCCACCAGCAGCCAGCCGCCCAGCGTCATCGCGACGGCGGCCGGGGCGCTGACCGGGATGGCGATCAGCAGGGCCGTGCGGCCCTCCAGCAGGCCGCCGAAGCCGACCATGGACAGGCCCAGCACGCCGAGCAGGCAGAGCGTCGCGCCGAGCGCCGCCAGTGGGCCGTGGCCCTGAACGGGTGCCGCGGGGGCCGGGCGCTCGAAGGTGCGGAAGGCCGCGACGAGTCCGGCGGTGAGGGCCGCCGCCAGCGCGATCCGCAGTGGGACCTGGGCCCACCAGGCCGCGGTGGCCGGTTCGGGGAGCGGGACGTCGAGGGCGAGCATGGCCCCGTACACGCCGAACATCGCCGTGAGGTGCCAGAGGAACGCGGTCATCGCCACCCCGTTGGCCGCCACCACCGTGCGCCAGACCCGGGGGCGCTCCAGCAACCGGGCGGCCGGGGCGCGGAGCAGCTCGACCGCGCCGACGAGCCAGAGGCCGTGGGCCAGCAGGGCGAGGGTGGGCGGGGCCATGTTGCTGACCTTCTCGCCGGGCATCCCGACCATGGACAGCGGGTACGGTCCGAACGCCACCAGCGCGCAGGCGGTGACCAGGCCGCCACCGGCGAGGAGGGCGGGGCGGCGGAGACGGAGGTGGCCGTCGGCGCGCAGGAAGCCGAGCTGGTGGACGGCCAGCCAGACGAACGCGAAGTTGAGGAACTCGACGTACGGGACTCCGGCCGCGAAGCGGAGGACGTCCACGGCGGCGGCCGCGGCCACGAGGGCGGCGAAGGCCCCCCAGCCGTACCGCTCGTGCAGCTTCAGCAGCGGCGGGGTGAACGCGACCATCGCCAGGTAGATCCCGATGAACCACAGCGGCTGGGTCACCATGCGCAGGGTGACGCCGGTCAGCCCGCCGCCCCCGCCGAGGAGTTGGACCAGCAGCGCCGCCGCGCCCCACACCAGGACGAAGACCATGGTCGGGCGCAGCAGCCGCTGGAGCCGGGCGCGCAGGAACGCCGAGTAGACGGAGACCGGGGAGGCGTCCGCCGTGGCCTCGGGGCGCTTGCGGAGCAGGGAGCGGTAGGACAGCGCGTGGGAGAAGCCGCCGACGAAGAAGAACACCGGCATGACCTGGAGCAGCCAGGTCAGCGGCTGGAGCGCCGGGACGACGGCGAGCAGATTGCCGACCCCGTCCGGGGTGACGGCGGCCATCAGCCAGTGGCCGAGCACGACCGCGGCGAGCGAGGCGACCCGCAGGAGGTCGACGTAACGGTCCCGGGTGACGGGGGTGGCCTCGGCCAATACGCGAACACTTGATCCCATGGTCATACGGTCGCGGCGGACACGGGTCGCGCGGCAGGGCGCGCGTACTCAACTCGGCCCCTGAGTAGCCGAGTCGACGGACGGACACTTCGGGCTACTTCGGAATACTTCAGACCGCCTCGGAGCGCTTCGGAGTGCTTCGGAATCGTTCGGAATGCGTCGGAAATGCCGTACCGCGGAGTAGATCTGGACAGGGCGGTCGTCGGCCAGTAAAACAAGCACAAAAGCTGCTCTTCGGGGGAGACGACGCATGCCGTCAGGGGGTTCGTAGCTCCGTGCGGCCGGCCTGTCGTCGCGGCCCGCGGGGCAGGTGCACCGGCCGCGTCCCGGCAATCCGCCGCGGCGCCCGCCGTTCCCGAGAACCGGAGTATCAACACCGTGCGGATTCCTCGCCACTTCGCCCCTGTCGTCCTGCTCGGCGTGCTCGCCCTGGCAAGTTGCGAGGGCGGCACACAGACCGACGACAGCGCCCCGGCGCCCCCGCCCGCCGCAACGCCCACGGCTTCGGCCTCCCCCACGGTCACGGCCTCTCCCACGCCGACCGCCACGCCCGATCCGGTCATGCCCGCCCTGCACAGCCGGACCTATGAGCAGGCGCGGGCCGAGCTCGCCCGCCAGGACATATCCGCCGCGCGTCTGACGGCCGCCGCCCAGCACAAGGACGTCACCCTCCCCCGGGACCACGACGGCTGGTACATCTGCGACACCAGCCCCGGGAGCGGCACCCGGCTCGCCGCCGACACCACGGTCACCGTCAGGCTCGCGGAGGACTTCAGCGACTGCACGACCAGCTTCCACGGCTATCTGCACGAGAAGAACGACCCGGCCTACGTCCCGCCCAGGACGGCCGCCCCGAAGCCGAAGCCCACCCCCACGCGCGCTCCCGCCCCGGCCCCCACGAAGGCCCCGACGAAGCCGGCCGGCGGCTCGACGATCACCTGCCCCGACGGCAAGCCGGGCTTCGCCTGCACGTCCAACGGACACCCCGTCGTCGACGGCCAGTTCTGCGCGAAGGCCGACCGGGGCCGCACGCTCATGGCCACCAACAGGACGATGGTCACCTGCTCCTACGACCCCAGCATCACGCCGTACCGCTGGCAGTGACTCAGGAGACCGCCGTGGCCCCCGGCGCCGGCGACACCGCCACCCGCGCCTCGCGGCACGTTCCGGAGGCCATCAGCGCGTCGGCCACCTTGTGGGCCGCCGACGCGTCCGCCACCAGGAACGCCGTCGTCGGCCCGGAGCCGGAGACCAGCGCCGCAAGGGCCCCGGCCGCCGTGCCCGCCGCCAGGGTGTCGGCGAGGGAGGGGCGCAGGGAGAGCGCGGCGGGCTGGAGGTCGTTGCTCAGGGCCCCCGCGAGTGCGCCGGAGTCGCCGGAGCGCAGGGCGGCCAGCAGGGCGGGGGACGCGGTGGGCCCGGGGACGTCCGTCTCTGCCGTGAGGCGGTCGAACTCGCCGTAGACGGCAGGGGTGGAGAGGCCGCCGTCCGCCACCGCGAAGACCCAGTGGAAGGTCCCGCCGACCTCGATCGGGGTCAGCTTCTCGCCGCGTCCGGTGCCGAGCGCGGCCCCGCCGACCAGGCTGAACGGCACGTCGCTGCCCAGCTCGGCGCAGATCGCCAGCAGTTCGTCGCGGCTCGCGCCGGTCCCCCACAGGGCGTCGCAGGCGACCAGGGCGGCTGCCCCGTCGGCGCTGCCGCCCGCCATGCCGCCCGCGACCGGGATGTCCTTGGCGATGTGGAGATGGACGGCGGGGGTGATCCCGTACCGCTCGGCGAGGGCGACGGCGGCGCGGGCGGCGAGGTTGGTGGCGTCCAGCGGGACCTGGGCGGCGTCCGGGCCCGAGCAGGTGATGCGCAGCTCGTCGGCGGGGGTCGCGGTGACCTCGTCGTACAGGCCGACGGCGAGGAAGACGTTGGCCAGGTCGTGGAAGCCGTCGGGGCGGGCGGCGCCCACGGCGAGCTGGACGTTGACCTTGGCGGGGACGCGGACGGTGACAGCGGCACTCATTCCGACGCCTCCGGCTTGTTCTCCGCGATCGCCGCGAACTCCTCCACCGTCAGCGCCTCCCCGCGCGCCTGCGGGGAGATCCCGGCGGCGACGAGCGCGGCCTCGGCGGCGGGTGCGGAGCCGGCCCAGCCGGACAGGGCGGCGCGCAGCGTCTTGCGGCGCTGGGCGAAGGCCGCGTCCACGACCGCGAAGACCTCGGTGCGGCTCGCGGTGGTGGCGATGGGCTCGGTGCGCCGGACGAGGGAGACGAGCCCGGAGTCGACGTTCGGGGCGGGCCAGAAGACCGTGCGGCCGATGGACCCGGCGCGCTTGACGTCCGCGTACCAGTTGGCCTTCACCGACGGCACGCCGTAGACCTTGTTGCCCGGGCGGGCGGCGAGCCGGTCGGCGACCTCGGCCTGGACCATGACGAGGGTCCGCTCGATGCTCGGGAAGCGCTCCAGCATGGTGAGCAGGACGGGCACGGCCACGTTGTACGGGAGGTTCGCCACCAGCGCGGTCGGGGCCGGGCCCGGCAGTTCCTTGACCAGCATCGCGTCGGAGTGGACCAGGGCGAAGCGGTCGGCGCGCTCCGGCATCCGGGCCTGGACCGTGGCGGGCAGGGCGGCCGCGAGCACGTCGTCGATCTCGACCGCGATCACCCGGTCCGCCGCCTCCAGCAGCGCCAGGGTCAGCGAGCCGAGCCCGGGGCCGACCTCGACGACGGTGTCGTCCGGGCGGACCTCGGCCGTGCGCACGATGCGGCGGACGGTGTTGGCGTCGATGACGAAGTTCTGACCGCGCTGCTTGGTGGGGCGGACCCCCAGCTTGGCGGCCAGGTCGCGGATGTCTGCGGGGCCCAGGAGGGCGTCGGGCTCTGTGCTGCTCACCCGGTAAGCCTACGGCCGCAGTGGGGCCACGGACTCGCCCCCCGTTGCACGTACAGCTTCTTCGCCCGGTACGTCTGCTCGGCGGCCGGTGCGTCCTGGGGCCGGCCGCTGCCGCCGAGGGAATGCCAGGTCTGCGTGTCGAACTGGTACAGCCCACCGTACGTCCCGCTCGGGTCCACCGCGCCGGGACGTCCGCCGGACTCGCAGGCGGCGAGCGCGGACCAGTTCAGCCCGTCCGCCCCGGCGACCGAGTCGGGCCGCTGCCGGGTGCCGGTGCGCACGACGCGGCTCACCGGCCGGTGGACCAGCTCCTCGGCGGCCCTGCGCGGTTTCTGCCGTACGCCGTTGACGGTCCGCACCGCGTACGTGACCCGGCGCACGCCGTTGCGCCCGGCCCGCTCGACGACCTCGGTGCCCCGGAACAGCTCGGGGTCCTCGCTCCGTTCGACGGCGTACGGGACGGTCTCCTCGCGCACCTCGCGGGTGTCGGTGATCCGCATGACGGAGATCGTCTGCCCGTCGCGCGGGAAGTGGCCGGGGTCCACGGAGGTCGTGTCGTGGCCGTCCAGGGTGATGCCCGCCTCGGCGAGGGCCTCGCGGACGGTGGCGGCGTTGGTGCGCAGGGTGCGTTCCTGGCCGTCGGCCATGAAGGTCACGGTGCGTTCGGTGCGGACGGTGAGGGTCAGGCCGGTGCGGGCGATCCGCGCGGAGCGGGCGGCGGAGAGGTACGCCCCCTCGGCGCGGATCCCGAATTCGCGCAGGGCCCCCGCCACGGTGTCGGCGGTCGTCCAGACCCGGTGGCGGACGCCGTCGAGGGTGAGGGTGACGGGCCGCCCGTGGCGGACGACGACCTCGTCGCCGTGGCCGAGGGGAGCACCGGGGGCCGGGGCGACGACGTCGTGCGCGCCGACGGTGACGCCCTCCTCCGCCAGGAGCTCGGTGACGTCATCGGCGAAGGTGTGCAGGGTCCGGGGCGTGCCGTCGACGTCCAGCCGGACCGCCTTGTCGTTGGCGACGAACGCGGTGGTGCCGCCGGCGAGGAACGCGACGACGAGGGCCTGCGGGACGAGGCGCCTCAGCTTCAGGTTCTCGGGGTTCACGACGAGGGCGCGGCGGCGCTTGGCGGCCCGCCGGGCGTCGGCGCGGGTGGGCCCCTGCCGGGGCACCACGGGCGGCGGGCCGACGAGCGGGGCCCCGAGGACCGGCGGCGCGACGAGCGGGGTGTCGACCATCGTCGGGGCGTGACCGGCGACCGGGCCATCGCCGGGGAACGGGGCGTGGCCGGCCGGGCCCTCCACGGAGAACCCGTCGGCCACGGTCATCTGCTCGTGGAACGCGCCGGGGAACGCCGCCGGTACCGGGGCGGGAGGGGCCGGTGCCGGTGCCGTACGCCGTCCGCCGCGCGCCGCCCGGTGACTGCCCTGCGAAATACTCACGCCGCTCCTGAAGATCCGCCCGCTGCCGAAGATCCGCCACTGCCACCCCGTCGTGCGCGGGGACGATAGCGGAGCTTCGGTCACTCTCCAAAGCGACACGGCTACACAGAGTGCCCGTGAAGGTCCGGCCGATGGTCAGAAATCGAACGCCCGCGCGGTGTTGTCGTAGATCGCGGCGGCCAGCACGTCCTCGTCCAGGCCCTTCACCTCGGCCATGGCGCGGAGCGTGACCGGAATGAGGTACGGCGCGTTGGGCCGTCCGCGATACGGGGCGGGGGTGAGGAAGGGGGCGTCCGTCTCGACGAGGACCAGCTCGGCGGGGGCGACGGCCAGGGCGTCCCGCAGCGGCTGGGCGTTCTTGAAGGTCACGTTGCCCGCGAAGGACATGAAGTAGCCGGCCCGCGCGCAGATCCGGGCCATGTCGGCGTCGCCGGAGTAGCAGTGGAACACGGTCCGCTCGGGTGCGCCCGCGTCCGCCAGCACCCGCAGCACGTCCGCGTGCGCGTCGCGGTCGTGGATGACCAGGGCCTTGCCGTGCCGCTTGGCGATCTCGATGTGGGCCCGGAAGGACTCCTCCTGGGCGGCGACGCCCTCGGGTCCCGTGCGGAAGAAGTCCAGGCCCGTCTCGCCGACCCCGCGCACCTGGTCGAGGGCGGCCAGCGCGTCGATCTCCGCCAGCGCGTCGTCCAGCGCCGCCTTGCCGCCGGGCTCCCGGGCGCTCTGCCGCCCGGTGCCGGCGGCGCCCTCGGCGTATCCGTGGACGATGCGCGGGGCCTCGTTGGGGTGCAGGGCGACCGAGGCGTGGACGGCGGGGTGGGCGGCCGCGGTGTCGGCGGCCCAGCGGGAGCCGGCCACGTCGCAGCCCACCTGGACGACGGTCGTCACGTTGACCGCGGCGGCCCGGGCGAGGGCCTCCTCGACGGTGGCGTCCTGCATGTCCAGGTGGGTGTGGGAGTCGGCGACCGGAACCCGCAGGGGCTCGGGCAGCGGCGGGGCTTCGGTACGGCTCATGCCGACGATCGTACGAGGGCCCCGCGCCGCCGGGTCACGTGCGGTGGAGGGTGCGCGCCGCTCGCCGCGGAAGGCACGTCACCTGCGGTGGAAGGGGTGGAGCAGGTCGGACAGCCGCCAGTGCCGGGCCGGAGCGGCGGCGGTCGACACCGTCCGGTCCTTCGCGGCGGTCTCCGCGCCGTGCGGCGCCTGCTGCTTCCGCAGCAGCTCCTGGACGCCGGCGACCCGCCCCGCCCGCATGATGCGCACCACGTGTCCGCCGCAGTTCGTGCAGGTGGGCGTGGAGAGCGGGGACGGCACACGCTCGCCGTCCGCCGTGTAGACGACGAACGCGTGGCCATGGACGTCGACGTGGTGCTCTATCTCGTAGGACTGCTCCCAGCCGTACCCGCACTTCATGCAGGCGAAGGCATACGCCTCATGGACAGTGGTCGCTGCGATCTCGCTCATGCCTGCTCCTCCTGGCCGCCGGTCACACGCTCCGGGGACGGCCGGCCCGCCCGAGGGGTTCGAACAGGTGGCCCGTCCCTTCCAGTGGACACCTGCACCCGGATGGACGCACCAGCTCAGCGCCGATGTTGATGCGTTCTTGGCCTCCTTTGGGAGCCCTTTGCCGACGCATGGCCCAGGACGGGACCGCGGCAGGACAGCGCGTGACCGCCGGGCCACCGAGCGCCCCCGAACGCGCCCGGCGCCGATCGTGAACGCGCCCGCGCACCACCCCCGGCCGCCCCCTCCGTATCCCTTGAATTCCCGGGCTTTCACCCCACCCGCCCCTCATGAATTCATCATTCAATTGAATGCGCGATTTCCCCGGATGTCGCACGCCGATTTGCGGCGCCCCCATTCCTCCTTTTCACTCATTACGTCCACCCCATTTCCCACAGGACGGGGAACAACCCATGTTCACCACGGACACCACTGCCACCGACATCGAGCTCGACCTCGACGCCGCTCTCAACCCGGGCGAGGTCGAAGGTCTGTACCGCGACTCCCGCGAGTGCGCCTATCTCGCGCTTCTCGCAGGCGGCGGCGCCCTGCTTCTCTCGCCGCCGACCCCGCGCCCGAAGAAGGGCTAGTCGCCGGCACATGGACCAGACACATG
Source organism: Streptomyces sp. NPDC091289 (assembly GCF_044757365.1). Taxonomy (NCBI): domain Bacteria; kingdom Bacillati; phylum Actinomycetota; class Actinomycetes; order Kitasatosporales; family Streptomycetaceae; genus Streptomyces; species Streptomyces sp. NPDC091289. The sequence goes on along the minus strand of NZ_JBIVUT010000008.1, from coordinate 65,293 downwards.
CTTCGTCGCCCCTGGCGGGTGCCGTGCATGACCTGGCAACAGAGGTGGTCCTCGCTCTTCGGAGCGGGGACCACCTCGCCACGGTGTGCGGCGCGGCGGGAATCGACGAGGAGAATCGGACCGGAATCGCGGCGGCACGGGTCATCGGGGCCGACCTGCTGTTGCCCAGTGTTCTGTACGGACGTCATCCGCATCCGGGTGATATCGCCGTACTCGACCGGGCGGTGCGGGAATTCCCGCCCAAGCCCGACGCCCCGGCCGCCACGGCCTGGAGCCACTGGCACATGATCTCCACGCTCCAGCGGATGGCACCGCCTCCACCGGGCGCGACCACTCCCGGGAGCGGGAGCGGCACCGCGTTCGCGGAGCCCGACGCGGCCTGGCTGGAGGAGGCCCCCTGGCAGGCGTTCACGCACCAGCTCTCGGTCCTCGCGCCGCTCGCCGTCCCGGCCGCCCCCTCGGCCGTGCAGCGCGCCGCGGCGAACCGGGCGGTCGACCTGTCGCGCGGCTTCGTCCGCGCGGTCCGGCGGCGCGACTGGCTCCAGGCGGCGGGCGCGGGCCGCTGGCTCGCGGCCATCGGCGGCGAACCGGCGACGCTGGGCCTGGAACGCGGCCTGGACTTCGTCGAGCTGATGGGCGGCCACGACCCCCGCGTGACCCTGCACGTCCGGGCCGCCCGGCTGATGGCCGAGGCGAGGGCACGGTGACGACGACCGCGACCCAGGGCCCCTCCCCGGGCCGCCCGGGGCAGAGCCCTCGGGCGGCCCGGCGCGCCCCGGGGTCCGGGACCGGGACGGCCTCCCGCGAGAACTCCGGCGCCGCGCTCGCCGTCCTCCCCGGCGTCCTGCGCGGGGCCCTCGCCTGGACCGACGCGCACCGCACCCGATTCGCGCTCCCCGACAACGTCCTGGAGCCCCACACCCAGGTCAACGCCACGCTGAAACCGCTCGGCGAGCTGGCCCAGCTCGGCTCCACGATCCGCCGCACCACCACCCCCGGCACCCCGGAACACGAGCTGGCCGGGGACCTCGTCGCGTATGCCTGGGAACAGGTGGCGGCAGGCGATCTCCTCCTGGAGCTGCTGCGCGCCGAGCCGTACGCCGCATACCCGTACGAGATCTACGCCGCCTTCGCCGGGTACGGGCTGCGCCACGAAGGGTTCGAGGCGCTGGCCCGCCCGCTCACCGCGACCCGCGCCTGGGCCCACACCGAGCAGCACGCCAACCGGCAGCTGGGCCTGGTCAACTCCGAGCGGCGGGTCGGCGTGGTGACCCACACCGACGCGGGCGCGGTGCTGTCCCGGACCTGGCTGGGCGGCCTGTCGGAGCCGTGGATGTTCGAGGGCCCGTCCGGCTACGCGCTGACCCACACCGTCTTCCACCTCACGGACTGGGGCCGGATGCCGGACCGGGTGCCGGGGAAGATCGACGGCTATCTGCGGACCTGGCTGCCCGCGTGGGCCGACGGCTGTCTGGAGAGCGGCCAGTGGGACCTGACCGGCGAACTGCTCGCGGTGGCGGCCTCCCTGCCGGGCCCGGCACCGCAGGAGCTGCTGGACGCGGTCTGGCCGGTGCTCGCCGACGTACAGCACGCGACCGGCTGCGTCCCGGAGACCGGCCCACCGGTGCGGGACACGACGGAGCCGGACCCGTACCCCTTCATCGACTGCTACCACTCCACGCTCGTGACGGCCTTCGCCGCGGCCCTGTCCCTGAGGTCGCTGAAGTCGCCGACGTCGCCGAGCGGGGCCGACAGGACCGTGACGCCCGGCCGGGAAAGGCACACCCCATGAGCAGCGGCATCCAGCAGATCCACGACGTCGGGGCGAAGGCCCTGGGCTGGCTGTACGAACACCGGGAGGGGTTCCGGCTGGAGGCCGACCCGTCCCCGGAGGCGGGGATGCTGGACCGCTTCAAGCCCCTGGGCGAGCTGGCGCTCATCGGCAAGGTCATCTTCCGCGAGGGCGTGGCCGGCTCGCAGCAGTCGTCCCTGGCCCACAAGCTCCTCGATCACGCCTGGCACGAGCTGCTGGGCTCCGGGGCACGGCTGCTGGAGGGCCAGCGGCGCGAGCCGCTCTCGCCGGTGCCGCTGGAGGTCTACGTACCGTTCCGGGAGCTGGGCTACCGGCAGCCGGACCTGGAGTCCGCGATCCGCCTCAACCACCGCCTCGCGAGCTGGGCGGCGCTGGAGGTGCTGCCGGTGCGGCGGCTCGGGCTGAGCGCGATCGAGCGGCGGTTCGGGGTGGAGCCGAGCGTCCCGGAGACGGCGGCGCTGGCGCACACCTGGCTGGCGCGGCGGCCCGAACCGTGGACGGTCGAGGGCCATATCGGTTACGACATCACGCACACGGTCTTCCACCTCACCGACTGGGGCGAGAAGCCGGCCGGGCTGCCCGCCGACATCGCCGACTACCTGGCGCTCTGGCTGCCGGTCTGGCTGGACGACTGGCTGGACCTGAAGCGCTGGGACCTGCTGGGCGAGCTGCTGGTGGTCGACGCCTGCCTGCCCGAACCGACGCTGGACCCGGCGGCCTGGCAGGGCTTCGCGCAGGCCCAGCAGCCGGACGGGGCGATGCCGGTGGTCGGCGGGATGCCTGAGGGGGACGAGGAGTCGGTGTTCGACCTCGTCTACCATCCGACGCTCGTCGCCGCGTTCGCCTCGGCGCTCGCGCTGTCCCGCGCCCTGTCCGACCTCAGCGCGACGCCGGCCCCGGCATGACGGACGTGGCGGACGTGGCGGGCGGGACGGACGTGACGACGGTCCGCGTGGGCGACCCCGGCCCCGCGGCCACCGCACGGCTCCTCGCGGAGGCGGCCGGACGGATCGACGCCCCCGACCTGGTGCTCGCGATCAGCCGGGGCGGAGTCCGTACGGTCCACACGGGCGGTAGCGCGGAGCCGGGCCCGGTGGACCGGGAGCGACTGGCCTACGAGCTGGGCTCGGCGTCGAAGCCGTTCGCGGGGCTGCTGCTGGCCCGGCTGGTGGCGCAGGGCCGGGTGCGGTACGCGGACCGGGCGGCGGACCTGCTGGCCCCGGGCTTCCCGGTGCACCCGGCGGTGCGCCGGATCACGCTGCGCCATCTGCTCACCCACACCTCGGGGCTGCCGGGCCTGCCCGCCGACTTCTACCCGCAGGCGGTGCCCCGCTGGTCGACCGACCCGTACGGCGGCTACCCGGCCGACCGGGTGGTCCGGGCCTTCCTGCGCGCCCGCCCGCGCCACCGTCCCGGGACCCGGTGGCACTACTCGAACTTCGCCGTCTCGGTCCTCGGCCACACCCTGGCGGCGGCCACCGGGACCCCCTGGGAGGTCCTGCTGCACCAGCAGGTGCTGGCCCCGCTGCACCTGGACGCGACCCGGGTGCGCCCGGGCCCGGACGGCACGGAGGCGGTGGGCCACCGCCGCGACGGGACGCCGGTGCCCGCCCTGGACACCGGGGGCTTCGCGGCGGCGGGCGCGGTGCGGGCGACCCCGCTGGACCTGCTGACGTTCCTGGAGGCGCATGTGGGCCCGGAGGCTCATGCGGGCCTGGAGGCGCATGTGGGCGGGCCCGAACCCCTGGACCCGACGCTGAGCGCCGCGCTCACCGATGTGTGCCGCCCCCTGCTGCGACGCGGCCGGCGGCACGCGCACACCCACACCCTCACGTGGTTCCACCACCCGTCCCCGTACGGCCCGGTCCTCTTCCACGCCGGGGCGACGCTCGGTCAGCAGGCGTTCCTGGGCTTCCGCCCGGACACGGGTCTGGCGGTGGCGGCGACGGCGACGCGGCGGGTGCACCGGGCGGACACGTTCGTGGCGACGGCGTACGACTTGCTGACGGAAACCCCGTAAGACCGGACCGTACGGCTACGGCTACGGCTTGGGCGGGTCCTTCTCGGCGTTCTTCTCCGCGTTCTTGGCGGCCACCACCGCGTCGAACACCTCCCGCTTGGGCAGCCCGGCGGCGGCGGCGACAGCGGCGATGGCCTCCTTGCGCCGCTCCCCCGCCTCCTCGCGCACGCGCACGCGCCGCACGAGCTCCTCGGCGTCCAGCCCCTCGTCGCCGGAGTCGGTGGCGCCTTCGACCACGACGGTGATCTCACCGCGTACCCCGTCGGCGGCCCACACGGCCAGCTCGCCGAGCGGGCCGCGCTTGACCTCCTCGTACGTCTTGGTCAGCTCCCGGCACACGGCGGCGCGGCGCTCGGCGCCGAAGACCTCGGCCATGGCGGCGAGGGTGTCGTCGAGCCGGTGCGGGGCCTCGAAGAAGACCATGGTGCGCCGCTCGTCCCCGACCTCGCGGAGCTTGGAGAGCCGTTCACCGCCCTTGCGCGGCAGAAACCCCTCGAAGCAGAAGCGGTCGACGGGCAGCCCGGACAGGGCGAGGGCGGTCAGTACGGCGCTCGGCCCCGGGACGGCGGTGACGCGGATGTCCTTCTCCACGGCGGCGGCGACGAGCCGGTAGCCGGGGTCGGAGACGGACGGCATCCCCGCATCCGTAACAAGAAGCACCCGGGCACCACCGACGAGGGCTTCCACGAGCTCCGGCGTACGGGCGGACTCGTTCCCCTCGAAGTAGGAGACGACACGCCCCGACGTGTGGATGCCGAGCGCCTGGGTGAGCCGGCGCAGCCGCCGGGTGTCCTCGGCGGCGACGACGTCGGCCCGCTCCAGTTCGGCGGCGAGGCGTGGCGGGGCGTCCGCCACGTCACCGATGGGGGTCCCTGCGAGCACGAGCGTTCCAGTCGTTCCAGTCACATCAGCCATCCTCGCAGCACGGGCAGCGCCCTTCGCACAGATGCGTTCCCTACGATGGCGCGGTGACGAGTACCGCACCCGAGACCCAGCGGGGCCAAGACGCCGGGGACCCGCTCGGCGAACAGCCGACCTCCTGGCAACGGCGGCTGCGCCGCTTCGGCCATGTTCCGCGCCCGGAGACCTCTCTCCGCGACCGGCTGGACCCGCCGTACACCCGGCCGGGACGCCAGATGTGGTCCGTGCTCGCGATCCCTCCGCAGGTGGCCGAACGGCTGATGCGCTGGTCCGGCTGGGGCGGCCCGCTGCTGGTGACCCTGGTCGCCGGGCTGCTGCGCTTCTGGAAGCTGGACCAGCCGCACGCGGTGATATTCGACGAGACGTATTACGCGAAGGACGCGTGGGCGCTGGTCAACCAGGGGTACGAGGGGTCGTGGCCCAAGGACGTCGACAAGCAGATCCTGAACGACCCGTCCTCCGTCCCGATCCCGACCGACCCGGGCTATGTGGTGCACCCGCCGGTCGGCAAGTGGATCATCGGCTTCGGTGAGCAGCTGTTCGGCTTCACGCCGTTCGGCTGGCGGTTCATGGTGGCGGTGCTCGGCACGGTCTCCGTCCTCCTCCTCTGCCGGATCGGCCGCCGGCTGTTCCGCTCCACGTTCCTGGGCTGTCTGGCGGGCCTGCTGCTCGCGGTGGACGGGCTGCACTTCGTGATGAGCCGGACCGCGCTGCTCGACCTGATCGTCATGTTCTTCGTGCTGGCCGCGTTCGGCTGCCTGGTGGTGGACCGGGACCGCTCCCGGCGCAGGCTGGCCGACGCGCTGCCGGTGGACGAGGAGGGGGTGCTGCGCCCGGACGCCGAGGTCGCGGAGACCTTGCGCCTGGGGTGGCGGCCGTGGCGGCTGGCGGCGGGCGTGATGCTGGGCCTGGCCTTCGCCACGAAGTGGAACGGCCTGTACGTCCTGGCCGCGTTCGGCCTGATGACGGTCTTGTGGGACGTCGGGGCGCGGCGTACAGCAGGAGCCGTCCACCCGTACCGGGCGGTGCTGCTCCGCGACCTGGTCCCCGCCTTCTTCTCCACGGTGCCGGTCGCGATCGTCACGTACGTCGTGTCGTGGACCGGCTGGATCGTCACGGACAAGGGCTACTACCGCAACTGGGCGGCCACCGAGGGCAAGGACTCCTCCTGGAACTGGCTGCCGGACTGGCTGCGCAGCCTGTGGCACTACGAGAACCAGGTGTACGACTTCCACGTCGGCCTGACCTCGGGCCACACCTACGAGTCGAACCCCTGGAGCTGGCTCGTCCTCGGCCGCCCCGTGTCGTACTTCTACGAGGAACAGGCCGGCTGCAAGGAGTCGGCGACCGGCAAGTGCGCCGCCGAGGTCCTGGCCATCGGCACCCCGCTGCTGTGGTGGCTGGCGTGCCTCGCCCTCGCGTACGTGCTGTGGCGCTGGTTCTTCCGCCGCGACTGGCGGGCGGGCGCGATCGCCTGCGGTGTGGTGGCGGGCTGGCTGCCCTGGTTCTTCTACCAGGAACGCACGATCTTCCTCTTCTACGCGGTGGTGTTCGTCCCGTTCCTCTGCCTGGCCGTGACGATGATGCTCGGCGCGATCGTGGGCCCGGCGGCGAACACGGGCACCCGGGCCGAACTGGGCCTCACCGCCCACGATCCCACCGGCGAACGCCGCCGCACGCTGGGGGCGATCGCGGTGGGCGTGCTGGTGCTCCTGATCATCTGGAACTTCATCTATTTCTGGCCGCTGTACACCGGGACGTCGATCCCTGAGGACCTGTGGCGGGACCGGATGTGGCTGGATACGTGGGTGTAGCAAGGCAGTCGGACAGCCCAGGTTCGACGGACAGCCAGGAGGGCCTCAGTTACCGCCGGACACGGTCCGCCCGCTGCGCCGCCGCAGCAGGGCCCTGCCCCAGAGCGTCAGTCCGACGAGGGACACGATCACCGCCACTCCGACAACCGTGGGGATGACCCCCATCACGAGAAAGGAGACCAGCAGCTCCGCCCACGTCGGCTCCTCACCCATGGTTCTCCCGCTCTGTTCCATGGACACCACGACGCCGGCGGGCCGTCATCGGTTCCGGATCAGGTCCGCCGCCGCTGCCGCGCCAGATGGATCGCGGCCACCACCGACACGGTCAGGAACAACAGGGCGGTCACGCCCGCTATCCACGCCAGGACGACCGCACCGCCGCCCCCGACATCCTCTTCGCGGGCGACCACCTGCGGGTCGTCCGCCTGGTACCGGACGGTCATGGAGGCGCCCACGGACTCCTTGCCGCCTCCGCTGCCCACCGGAAGATCCGCCACCACCGTCCGCCCACCGGCCTCGAACGTCACCTCGCACTGACCCGCCATGCAGGCGCCGCCGGTGTGCAGGGTCGCCTGAGCCCGCTCGCCGCCCGGAGGGAGCGCAGCTGCTCGGCCGCCGGAAACATCACCAGCATCGACAGCGCGCCCAGCAGCAGCGCGAGGGACAGCGACATCAGCAGGGACGCGCGGGGCCCCAGGGTGGTCGCGCCGCCGCCGGCCGCGCCCGCGTTCGTCGCGGAACGCACTCCGGGCGCGCTCCCGTTCACTTCGCTGCCCACCTGGCACGCCCCTGTCCCCCGGCCTCGTATCCGAGCAGGATAGGCGGATCGCCGAAGTGATGTCCGGGAGTGATGTCGTACGTTGAGCGCCGTCACAGTCGAACGGGGAGGCATACACGGTGAAGGACCTGAAGGCGTACGACCTGGGTTTCGGGGATTCGGCGGACCAGCTGTCGATGCGGCCCGACAAGCCCATCGAGATCGATCTGCCCGATGCCGTCGTCGCCGGGTGGTGCGGCGGTCGTGCGCCCGGCATCGGGGCGGCCTCGTGGCCCCGGAGTCCCGTCACCGGCCTGCCGATGATCCATGTCATCACCCTCGAACTGCCAAAGGACTACCGGCGCAAGGGCGCGGACCTGGTGGCCATCTCCCTCTTCCACGCCGACGACCACGTCGCCAGTGACATCGAGGGTGTCGACGAGCTGCTGGCGGGCACCGAGCCCACCGCGGAGCAGGCCGCCGATCCGTTCCTCGCCGAGGTGATCGCGACGGCGGCCGCACGCCACCCCCAACAGCAGGACCTGGAAGACCTCATCGGCGGTGCGCACGCGCTGATCTGGCTCACGGCCGAGGAGTTCGCCGCGCCGCGCATCGGTCCCCCGGCCGACATCCGGCCGGACGGGCTCGGAGACAAGTACCGCCGTGGCCTGAACGCCTGGGACGACAGCGCCCCCGAGACCACGGTGTGGATCGGCGACCGCCCCGGCGACCCGAACACCGGCATCGCCCCTGCGGAGGACGGCGCGGGCGGCTATGTGGAGGCCTGGTCCTCGGACGACGAGGAGCTCGAAGCGTTCTGGTCGTCCGTGGACGGCGTCTCGCACCTGGGCGGAACGGTGATGCCCTGCCAGGTACTGCCGGAGGGGCTGACCCCGTACGTGTTCGAGCTGGAGGACGGTGTCGGCGGGATCAACTTCGGCGGCGGCAACGCCCAGCTCGACCTGGAGTCGGGCGTCTTCGACTGGGCGCAGTAGCGGGTGCGACGGGGGCGGCTCGTCGCCGTCGAGGGCGGCCGGGGGCGTCCCGGGCTCAGTCTCCCCCGCAGCCGCCGCCGCAGCTCGATCCGCAACTGGAGCCGCAGCCGCCCCCGTTGTGCCGGTCGCCGGAGTTGTTCCGGCTCGCCCGGGACCGCTTCTTGAGGCGCTCCTCCGCCTCGCGCCTCGCCCGCTCTTCCGCCGCCCGCCGGCGCTCCGCCCGTTCCTGGCCCTCGCGGAGCCGCTCGCGCTGCCGGGTGGGGCCGTCCGTCGGTTCCCAGGGGCCCAGCCCGTGGCGTCGGCCCGGGCGGAGCGGGGCGGTGGTCACCGTCGCGGACATCCGGCCCGTGTCCCGGTCTCGGTGGTATTCGGCGCAGGCGTATTCGAGGACGACCTCGTCGCCCTCCGTGAGCGTGCCGTACAGCACCGCTTCGAACGGCTCGTGCCTCGGGTCGATGTCGTGATGCCCGTTCCCCGCCCCGTACGCCGAACCGCTGCCCAGCAGCCGTGTCATGTCCCGGGTGTCGCGGTCGCGGGGGATGTACGCGACCAGGGGCCGCGCCGTGCGGGTGCGGGCGTCCGCGCACACCCAGTGGCGTCCGTCCGCCCCGGCGCGCACGCCCACGATCAGGGCCGGCTGCTCCTTCTCGTACAGCCGTCGCGCCGCCAGGTAGGCGAACTGGCCCCAGCCGCCGATGGTCGTTCCGGCCACGAGGAGCACCAGGCCGACGCACTGCTGCCCGACGGCGTCGTACGCGATGCCGCCCGAGGTCAGGTCCTCGACCAGGCCGTCGGTCAGGATGACCGTGGCGGCGAAGCAGAGCCCCAGCCCGAGGTACACCTGTGCGTAGCCTCGGTAGCCGTCCGATGCCCGGACGCGCTCGGGCAGCGGGTAGCGACGGTTTCCGGCCGCTGCGAGGGCCAGCGCCCGCTGCCGGCGGCGGGCCAGCAGGCGCAGGCAGCTTCCCGTGAACGCCATGGCGCAGGCGGCGAGGACGACCAGCCATCCGGCCGTCGCCACACCGCCGGAGGCTCCGGCCGAGGCCGTCGACAGGGCCGCCTCCACGGCCACGTACAGCGCCGCCGGAACGGCCGCGACCGGAACGAACCGGTACCAGAACGGCAGCGCGGTCAGCAGGACCACGCCCGGATACCTCAGCCAGTCCGTCCCGCCCCCGGCCCCGTGACCCCAGGCCCCGGCACCGGACGCGAGCCCGAACAGGAGGACGTACGCCGCCGCCACCAGGGCAGCGAGGATCCAGCCGCCCAGGACCGGGGCGAGCACGGCCGGGACTCCTGCCTTCCGCCAGCGTTCGGCCTCGGCCACGGGCCAGACGGCGACGTGTCCGGGCAGGTCGGAGACGATACCGAGCCGGGTCACGATCCACGTGACGGATCCGCCGGGCAGGATCTCCGGTGGCAGACGCTTGATGTGATACGTCGTCACCGATCCACCGCCGCGCACCCTCGCATGCCGCTGCCCATGCCCGTACTCAAGCCGCCGCCCATGCTGCTGCCCATACCGATGCCCATGCCGATGCCCATGCCGCACGCCCCCCGACGCTCGCTCCCCCGTGCATTCCCGGCCAGTCTGCCCACGACGGTCCTCCGTCACACGGCGGAGAGCGCTTTCCAGCCAAGCATTCCGGTCCGGTAACAACGCCCTCACCATCTGCCACAACACTTTAGGGTTCCTCACAGTTGCCCCTTGAACATGTTCAAGGGGCTCTCCTGGGGAGGGGGACTGCGAGATGCGCAGTGGAGCGAAGGTCGCCGTGATCGGCGGAGCGTTCGTCCTGATGGCCGGCGGGATCGGCTACGGGGCGTACAGCATGCTGGGGGACACGGCCGGCGGGAGCGGCGGTACGCAGAGCGCGTCCGAGTCGTCGAAGGTGAAAACGGGACCGCCGAGCGCGGAGGAGATAACCGAGACGTCGAAGAACTTCTTCGACGCGTGGGCGGCCGGGGACGCACCGGCCGCGGCGCTCCTCACCAACAACGAGTCGGGCGCGGAGCCGGTGCTCGCCTCGTACGGCGAGGACGCCCACATCGGCAAGGTGAAGATCACCCCGGGCCCTGCGACCGGCACGAAGGTGCCCTACACGGTCAAGGCGACGGTGTCGTACGAGGGCAAGTCGAAGCCCTTGTCGTACGCCTCGGAGCTGACGGTCGTCCGCGGCCTGACGACGGGCAAGGCCCTGGTCGACTGGGCGCCGACGGTCGTGCACCCGCAGTTGACGGAGGGCGCGACGCTGAAGACGGGCGAGTCCTCGACGCCGACGATCGAGGCCGTCGACCACAACGGGACGGTGCTGACCAAGGAGAAGTACCCCTCGCTCGGGCCGATCCTGGACACGCTGCGCGAGAAGTACGGGGCGAGCGCGGGCGGCTCGCCCGGCATCGAGACCTGGATCGAGCCGGCCGACGAGGCCCAGCCGGACGTCAGCCTGGTGACGCTCGCCAAGGGCAGGCCCGGCAAGGTGCAGACGACGCTGGACGCGGGCGCGCAGGCGGCGGCCGAGCGGGCGGTGAAGAAGTACGCGCAGGCCTCCGTGGTCGCGGTCAAGCCGTCCACCGGGGCGATCCGCGCGGTGGCCAACAATCCGGCGACCGGGTTCAACGCGGCGCTGCAGGGAAAGCAGGCGCCGGGCTCCACGCTGAAGATCATGACGGCGGCGCTGCTGCTGGAGAAGGGTCTGGTCACGGCGAACGGGGCGACGGAGTGCCCGAAGGACGCGATGTGGCAGGGGCGTTCGTTCCACAACCTGAACAACTTCGATCTGCCGGACGGCTCCACGTTCACGCAGAGCTTCGCCCAGTCCTGCAACACCGCCTTCATCAAGCTCATCGACGACGTGGACGACGACGCGGCGCTCGCCAAGGAGGCCCGGGACGTCTTCGGGATCGGCCTGGACTGGAAGACCGGCGTCGTCACCGCTGACGGCAGCGTGCCGGAGGAGGCGGGCGGCGAGGCGGCCGCCCAGTACATCGGCCAGGGCACCGTCCAGATGAACGCCCTCAACATGGCGTCCATCACCGCCACGGCCATGACCGGCACCTTCAACCAGCCGGTCATCGTCCCGCAGTCCCTGGACAAGCGGGAGTTGGCGAGGGCCTCGCGCTCGCTGTCCCCCTCCGTCGTCGGGCAGCTCAAGACGATGATGCGGGCCACGGCGGCCTGGGGAACGGGCAAGGACGCCATGGCCACGGTGGGCGGCGACAAGGGCGCCAAGACCGGTTCGGCGGAGGTCGACGGGCAGGAGACCTCCAACAGCTGGTTCACCGGCTTCAGCAACGACCTCGCCGCCGCGGCGGTCGTCCAGGTCGGCGGCCACGGCGGCGACGCGGCGGGCCCGGTCGTGGCGGAGGTGCTGCGCGCGGGCGGCTGAGCCCGGAGCCGGTACGCGCGGACGGCTGAGCCCGGAGCCGGTACGCGCGGGCGCCGGGACCCGGACGGATTCGGGTCTCGGGTTTCGCGGCCCACGGTTCGCAGTCCACGGTTCGCGGTTCGCGGTTCACGGTCGACGACGGAGGAGTTACGTATGGGGCGGCGGCCGAGGCCGGGTTCCATCTGGCGTCGGGCAGCGGCCGTCCTCGGCGTGCTGATGGTGGGCGCGGGGGCCGTCGTCGTCCTCCGCTCCTGGCCGACCGGCGACGTGGACCCCTTCGGCGCCCTGGTCGGTGTGGTGGGGGCGGTCATCGGCGTCGCCGGGCTGCTCCTGCCCTTCTGGGAGCACCGGCAGAGCCGCCGGGAGGGCGCGGTCCGGGCCCTGGTCCGCGCGGTCGAGGGGCACGAGGACCAGCAGTACCGCAACATTCTGGGCCCGGGCAGCGCCTTCCTGCCGGTGCGCTTCCGCTTCTCGGCGGCCCCGGACGGCAGCCCCGGCGCCCCGGGCTCCGAGGAGTGGCGGACCGTCATCGACCGCTACCTCGGGCTGCCCGGACCCGTGCGGCGGCTCGCGGTGACCGGCGGCCCCGGTACGGGCAAGTCCCTGCTGGCCAGGGAGCTGACCCGGGCGCTGGCCGCCCGCCATGACGAGGAGGTGAACGACGGGGTGCCGGTGCTGCTCTCCCTCTCCTCGTGGGACGGGCCACCGGACCGGGAGGATCCGCGGAGCGAGGGCTTCCATCTGGCGTTCCGCCGCTGGGCCGTCCAGCAGGCCGCCCGGACGTACGGGCAGCCCTCCGCCCAGGTCGAGGAGGCGCTGACCGACAAGGCGGTCCTCGTCCTCGACGGTCTGGACGAGCTGGATCCCGCAGGGGCGGAAGTACGTCCTCGGGCAGCCGCGTTGCTCCGCTATCTCGCGGTGAACCGGGACTGCTTCCGCAACGTGGTCGTCACCTGTCGCAGCGACGTCTACGAGCAGTTCGAGGGTCCTGCCCCGCTGGCCGGGGCGGGCCGCGCCGAACTGCTGCCGGTCCCGCCGGACATGGCGCTCGACTACCTCAAGAACCGCAGCGAGTGGTCCCACAGCGGCCTCACCGAGCGCTGGGACGGGGTGCTGGACGAGATGCGGGTCTCGCCCGGGGGGCCGCTGGCGCGCGCCCTGAGCACCCCGTGGCGGCTCACCATGACCGCGAACGCGTTCCATGTGCGGGGCGAGGGCGGCGTGGGATGGCTCAGGGATCCCTCGGAGCTGGTGACGCGGTGGGGGCGCGACGTCCTCTGGGAGCGCTACCGGGCGGAGTCGGACGATTTCGCCGCCGAACACGGCCTGCCCGGGCTGCTGTGGAGCCTGTTCTCGCCGGAGGAACGGCTGCGGAGCGCGGAGGACTCCGCAGCCGCGGACGACATGAGCAGCGAGGCCGAGGAGTACCTGCTGTCGCTCTTCGTCCCTTCCGTCGTGGCGGAGCATCCGCGCGACCCCGACCGCTACCCGGCCGAACGGGTCTCCGCGTGGCTCACGCTGCTGTCGACGCACCGAGGCGTCGACAGGTTCGCGAGGCCCCGGTATCTGAGCCTGATCGCCGACCTCCGGGCGGATCTGACCCCGCACCAGTTGTGGCCGCTGGGCGGCCGTCGTCTCGTGCGGACCCTGCACGGTTCGCTTTACACCCTCTTCGCGCTGGTGGTGGCGGGGCTGGCCGCCGTCGCCCTGCGCGACCCCCTGGAAGTGGCGCTCTGCTTCCCCGTGATCGTCACCGCGGGCTTCTCGGCGCACCGGGCGTGGTCCGACCGGCCGGACATCGACCCGGTGAGCCGTATCCGCATGGGTGGAAGGGCGGGTGGGCTGCTCGACCTGTACATGAGGACCGTGGTCATGCCGCTGCTCGGTGTCTACTTCGGTGGCATGTTCGGGTTCGCCGTCTCGGCGAACCTCACCCGGGCCCCGTTGCCCGACGTCCCCACGACCGTGTGGGTGGCGACGGCGGCCGGAGCGCTCCTGGGGATCCCGCTGTTGCAGAACCGGTCGGCCGAGACCTACACCACCGTCAGGGGCGCGCTGCCCGGACAGCGCCACAAGATCTTCCTGGTCTGCGCCGCGCTGCGTGGCCGCCTTCCGCTGCGGCTGGGCCGCTTCCTGGACTGGGCGCACGAGGGAGGTCTGCTGCGCGTGGACGGCCACGCCTACCGCTTCCGGCACGACGAGTTCGAGCAGTACCTGTGGCGCTCCCACTGGCGGCCGGAGATCCTCCCCCCGTGTCTGGCCGCCGCGGACGCCGCCCTCCGGACCGGGGAGTCAGCGGCGGACCGGCCGGCCCGGGCGGGGCGGCGGATGCTGGAACAGCTGGACACGCTCGACCGGCACCGCGTAGATCTGTACGCCACCTGCGTGATGAGCACCGGTACAGCGGGCGCGAGGGCCGAAACGGCGCTGCGCGCGTGGGCGGACCACTTGACCACCGGTGCCGTGGCCCCCGAGGCGGAAGCCGTTCTACGGGACCGGGCCGGTCAGGCGGTACGCCGCTTCCACGAGGCGGCGGCGCGCGCGGGGTGATCCGCCCCTGGTTCGGCCCCGGTTCGCCCCCGGTTCGCCCCCGGTGCGGCCCGGTTCGACCCCACCGGATCGGGGAAGACGCCGCCACGTCCGGGGAGACGCCGTCACGCCCGGGAGGACGCCGTCACGCTGCCGCGCCCCGCAGGATGCGGGCGACCACCAACTCCGGATCGTCGGTCGGCAGGGCGTGGCCCGTACCGGGCACGATCTCCGCCTCGGCGGCGGGCATGAGGGCCCTCACCCTCTCGGCGGCCTGGCGGGCGTCGTGCAGTGAGCTCCGCTCCCCCAGCAGGAAGAGCGAGGGGACCCGCACCCGGCGCAACTCCTCGTCGGAGAAGACCCGGGCCGGTGGAAGGGCGCGCCGGAAGCCGACGGAGGCACGTCCCAGCTCCATCAGCTCGGTCTCCAGGATGGCGCTGTTGCCGACCCGGCGGGCGAGCCAGGGCCTCAGTGCGTGGGGCGCCATGCCCGCCAGACCGCCGGCGATGAGCCAGGCGTAGAAGCGGCGGCCGGGGTCCTCGAATCCGGCGGGTTCCACCAGGGTGAGGGCGGCCGTCCGGCCCGGGTGGTGCATCTGATGGCCGAGCGCCAGCCAGCCGCCGTAGGAGCAGCCGACGAGATGGGCGGCGGTGGCCTCCAGCCCGGCGAGTACCTCTTCCAGCCAGCGGGCGCCGTCCTCGGCGCCGGTCAGGGGCGCGCTCTGGACACTGGCGCCCGGCTCGCCGACCGTGTCGACCGCGATCACCGTGTGACGGCGGGCGATCGGCTCGATGTACCGGTGCCACATCAGGGAGTTGCCGTTGGCGCCCGACAGCAGGACGACCGGGTCGGAGCAGGGCGGCCCGGCACGGTGGACGCGGGTGGCGCCGAAGGACGTCGGCAGGTCGAAGGCGTCTCCGGTGCCCGGCCAGAGCCGGCCGAGCAGGCGTCCGTAGACGGCGTGGAAACGCTCGCGGCTCTTGTCGTTCCTGAACTCGCCTATGCTCATGGTACAGACGTATCACGACTTGGTACACGTGTACCACTAGCGGGAGGTCGGACCATCGCCGCGCGCGTCGATCACGAGGAACGCAGAAAACAGATCGCGGAGGCTCTGCTGCGTATCGCCGCCGCCGAGGGGCTTCAGTCGGTGAGCATGCGGGCGGTCGCCGCCGAGGCGGGCGTCTCCCTTCGGCTGGTGCAGTACTACTTCACGACCAAGCAGGCCCTGGTGCTGGACGCCCTCGCCCGGCTCGGCACCCGGTTCCAGGCCCGTATGGACCGATGGGTCCGCGCCGCGGGCTCTCCGCCGCGACCACGCTCCACGGTCACCGCCATCCTCTCCAGCATCCTGCCGACCGACGAGGAGAGCCGTCAGATCACCCGGATCTACGCCGCCTACTACGCGCTCGTCCTCGGTGACCGCTCACTGGAGGAGCACGCCGTCCCCCAACCCGCCCTGCTGGAGGGCTTCCTCGCCGGGCAGCTCCGCCTGGCGCAGGAGGCCGGCACGGTGGGCCCCGGGAAGGATCCCGTCATGGTGGCGGCCGGGCTGCTGGCCATGGTCAACGGCCTCGGCGCGAGCGTGCTGGGCGGCCAGCGCACCGGCGAGGCGGCGTCCGACGTCCTGCACCACCACCTGGACGAGCTGTTCGGCCCCGCCCCACAGCCCCGCCCGCACCCTGCTGCGACGTAAGGCAGGTTGGACACCACCTAAGCCCCGGCCGCCGCCGCCCACTCCCCCCGCCCCGCCAGGTCCAGCACCAGGGCGGCGATGTTCCACGCGTCGTCGTCGCCCCGGTGGTGGCGGCCCTCCAGCGGAAGTCCGGCCACCTCCAACGCCTGAGCCATGCCGGGCCGGCGGCGCAGCCCGTACGAAGCGGTGAAGGCGACCTTGGCGTTCGTGTGCCGCTGACCGAACGGATACTCCACGCCCGTCGCCCGGCACTGGCGGGTGAACTGGTTACGGTCGTAGTCGCCCCAACTCGCCCACGGCAGAAGCCCCGTACGATGCTCGGCGGCCAGCGTCCGGCAGGCCTCGGCGAAGGAGAGGCCGCCGTCCACCTCCGTCTGCGTCAGCCCGGTCAGCTCCGTGCAGAACGGGCTGACCTTCGAGCGCGCGGGCCGGACCAGCAGCCGGTGCTTGGCGAGCCGCTCGCCCGCGCGCAGGTCGACGACGGTGAGCCCGATCTCGATGATCTCGCTCACCTGCCCGGGCGGCGGCTGCCCTTCCCAACAGGTCGCCTCGACATCGACGACGTTCAGCAGATGCTCGCCCTGCTCATCCTGCTCGCCCACGTTCATGGGCCGAGGATAGAAGCACCGCTACCCCCCGGGTCACCGGGATTTCACCACCCGCCGCATCTCCGGTTACGACTGCCGCGCACCGCCGTCATCGAATCGCCCCAGCCGCGCTATACGGGACAGCGGCTGCTCGATCTCGTGATCGACCAGTTGGAAGTCCCGCTTGGCGCCCTGGAAGCCGTCCCGCTCTTTGGTCAGCCGCCTTTGCAGGTTGGCTACCTGCCGCTGCCACTCCTCATGCGCCTCGTCAAGACCGGCTCCGGTCTGCCAACCTTTGAACTCGGCTCCTACGGCGGTGGTCTCTCCGTCAGCGTGGGCCCCAGCTTGTCTGGTCTTGGGCTGCATGGTCTCTCCAAGATGACTTGCCGCCCTGCCCTTCCCCGCCACATTGGTCTTGAGGTCCCCGTCTTCGGAACTCCCACTACCCGGCGTGGCGTTGAGCCTCATATCGCTCTGCCGAGCCAAGAGCGCGGCCTCTTTGTGAGCAGCCCATTCCCTCTCTTTGTGAGCAGCCCATTCCCTGTCGAAGTTCATCGTCCCCCACCGGCAATCTCGAACACCCTCCCAAGATAGCCGACTTGACGGCAGCACGCTGAAACCCACGAGGCCAGAGAAAGGATCAAGCCAACTATGCCCCGCCGCGTCGCGCAGCAACTCCAGACACTAAACTACGCTCGGCGAGTCACAGCGGTCGACGAGAATCAGCACGCAAGCGGTGGGCCGCTCCAGGAGGTCAGTGCGACGCCCCAACAGGGCCTCTGCACCGTGGAGGTCGAGCCCGGAGAGATTCCCTGGCGCATCTCCTGAGGATGTGCCGCCTGGGCCGAGACCCCGCGCACTTCAACTCAGGAGAACGATGCTCAGCTATCAAGATGTGCTTTCTGTCCGGTTGACCCCCTTGATCACAGCAGCGTCGGCCTGGGAAGAAATGGCCGATGGCTTCAACAGGTTGGGGAACTCCTACGAGGACACCGTGCAGCCCGTGGCGAAGAATGGCGCCTGGGTCGGAATAAGCGCGGCAAGCGCAAAGGCCCACTGCTCGACCACGCGCGACCAGTACAAAGCTGCGGGCATTGAAGCACGGGCGATAGGTGGAATCCTCCGCGACATCCACGGACAGTTCGTAGAGCGAATCAATGCGTTGCGTGAGCTGGTCGAGTCTGCCAAGAAGGCAGACATGTACGTCGACCAGTACGGTGGCGCACATTACGACACAGAGCGCGCCAAGTCCTCAAAGAATGGCGTCATCAGCGACGGTGCGCTGCAGATGATTCAGGAAGTTTCCTGGACGACGGCGATAGCCGCAGCGGTCCGGGCTGTGGACGATGCCGACCAAGGCGCGAAACTCGCCCTCCGTGACGCGGCCGGCATCAAGCCCTTCATCGAACGAGCCATTGACCAGGTCACTGGACAAGATCACATGTTCAACGCGAATGCAATTTCCGACATCGAGGTAATCGAAGCCCGAGAAGCTCAGAAGTATGCGGACGAGGTCCTGGATGGAAAAAAGCCGTCAAACCTCGATGAGTGGGAACGACTGCAACGCGACAATGCGGACGATGAAGTTTTCTCCCAGATGATGCTGAACCATCTGGGTCCCGAGAACACCATCAAACTCACCAATCAGCTCAACACACTCGCCTATCACACAGACCACGAGAACAAGAGTCAATACATCGGCGTCCAGCAGGGTTTCGCCAATTCCATTTCCAGCGCAACACAAGACACCAGCTCCAAGTTCTACAAGGACTGGCATGCCGGGATGCAAAAAGCCGGGATGCAAAAATACGAATGGCACGGGGAAAAGATTCGAGGCTACCAGTCCCTCGTCACCCTCATGCAGCACGGAGAGGGATACTCTGACCAGGTTATGCACGACCTCGGCGACGACCTCATCGCCGCCGAGAAATCCGATAAGGACATATGGGACACCTCTCTGGAATTCGCGTGGGGTCGGGATGAATTCTTCGCCAATGACCCCCTGGATGGGCTACTGGGCGTCATGAGCAAGGACCCTGCAGCATCAGCCGCATTTCTTGATCCACAGTCCAGCATTAGCCCGGAGAGCGGAGGAAGCGGATCAGGGAACGACCGAATGAAGTATCTCCTGCGAGACCGCGACTGGTCCGTCATCAACGGAGAATACTTGATGCCGAATCCTCATGATCCATCCGGAGAACGCCTCCCGGCAGATATGGATATTGAGGACATTAACTCACGGCAAGGCCTCGGTGCGGCACTGATTTCCGGGACAACCGGAATCGACCCAAATAATTCAGGCGGCGGATACGTTACCCATTCGGAGGCAAATGACCGGGTATTCAAGGGGGCGCTGGAGAATCTGTCTGCAGAAGGAGACCGCTTCCACTCGAAGCTGCGGACACCGATGGCCATAGCAATGGGCAACTATGGCGATGAAGTTCATGAGACAACAAGTGCGCACAACGACGAAGAGAATCCCCCGCTGGATCGAACTCAAGTCCTTGAAGTGTCGAAGCAGATATCCCGCGACCGCTTCTCCTATCTAACCCTTCAGGACTCAATCAATAGAGAGATAGTTCACGACATTAACACTGGCCGCGAGAATCCGGAGGAAACCTGGCGTCGAGCGGGTCGTACCGTAGGATTCCTGGAAGAGGCACGCTATCAAGGCTTGCAGGTAGACGCCGACGATGCAAAAAGCAAGGCAACCTGGGAGGCGAAGATGGATTACCACACCTGGGGTGGCGTCCTAAACTTTATACCCGAGTTCGGTGATGCCGCTCAACGAGGCGTCGATGCAGTGACGAGCAAGTGGCTCGATGAAGAAACAAAAAGAATAGCTTCAGGAAATGTACGAGAATCCCAGGAGACCAACGAAGTTGAAGAACTTCGCCTTCGCCAGCTAGCAATAACCTGGTCACAGGCCAACCCGCACGCTGCCGAGAGTATCTACGTGGTCACCGACAAAATAGATGACGCTGCCAGCCAGGGAAGCGCAACGGCTCGAGGGCTGGCGGGAAAGGGATCATGATCAAGGGGAAGCGAGCCGTCACCACGGCCGCCGCATTCTTTTTGACTGCGGTCATTACCGGTTGCTCCACAGGAGAACTGTACGGCTACGACACACCACAAGACATCTGCGGAACTGCTGTCGAGCCAGACACCATCAAACCCTTTCTGCCTCCGGGGATGGAACTCAAGAACCTACCGCATCTACCTGGATCCACCACATCGTGGGGATGCAATATAAAAGTCGACAAAAAGCTAATCATGCAGGTGGCGAGCAGCCGGGTCGGCGAAGGAATTGATATACGCGATCTGGCAGAGAACGGCTCTCTCCATCTTAGAAACCCGAAGTCTGCGACTCTTGCGAGAACCTCTCAACTGCAAATCGCAGCAGATGGTGCTCTCATGGAAATCCCGTGCACCGGAAACGGTGAGAGCTACCTGGTCACCAAGGTAGTCATCGGCAGTCCGGAACACCGTGCCAAGAGCACGGAGGACCAGAGCGAGGAGATCACCGCGTTCCTCCGTTCCTATGTCCCGGAACTCGTCAAACAGAAATGCGAGGCCTAGCAACCGCGCCACTCCGTATCCAAAGCGGCGGGGGGGGGGAGCCCCGGGGGGCACCATCCAAAGCGGCGGGGGGGGTAGCCCCGGGGGTCACCCGGGTTTCGCGGCCCCTCCCCCGGAAGGCGCGACGGCGGCGACCCCGGGCAACTCGGCCCGTGGCACCCCCGGTTCGGGCAGCCCCCGGAAGAACAGCCAGCTCAGCAGCGGCATCAGAACCAGCGGCGCCAGGGCCGTCCGCAGGGACGTGGCGTCGGCGAGGCGTCCGATGGCGGGGCTGGCCAGGCCGCCGATGCTGACCGTCAGTCCGAGGGTGATCCCGCTCGCGGTGCCGACCCGGGAGGGCAGGTAGTCCTGGCCGAGCGTGACCTGGAGCGAGAAGGGCACGTACAGGCCGGCCGAGGTCAGGGCCACGAACAGGTAGACGGCAGGGCCGGGCACCCACACCACGCCCGCGACCGCCACGGCCGTGATCAGGTACGACCAGCGCGCGATCGCCACCCGGTCCCACCGGGCCGCCAGGGACCCGCCGAGCACCGAGCCGACCGTGCTGCCGAGGTAGAGCACGGTCAGGGCCGCGGTGCCCACGGCCGTACCGCCGCCCAGGCGTTGGCGGACGTAGAGCGCGATGAAGGTGCTCAGGCCGATGAACGCGATCGACCGGAAGACCACGGCCAGGGACAGTTTCACGAAGGAGGCGACGTCGTCGCTCCCGGTCGGCACTGTCGTACCGGGTCCGGCGGCCTGACGCTGCTGGAGTACGCGCACCACGGGCAGGCACAGCGCGGCTCCGGCGAGGGCGGGCAGCACGAGCAGGGGCGTCCAGCGCAGCCCTCCGGCGGTCATCGCGGCGGCGACCATGAGCGGGGCCAGGGCGAAGCCGATCGTGCCGCCCATGGAGAACCAGCCCATGGCCCGGTGGCTGCCCCCGGCGGCGATGCGGGCGACACGGGCGGATTCGGGGTGGTAGGCGGCGACCCCGATCCCCGACAGCGCGACGAACGCCAGAGTGAGCGGGTAGGAGCCGCTCAGGCCGCTCAGCGCGATGCCGACACCGCCGAGGAGCGTGCTGACCGGCAACAGCCACGGCATGGCCCACCGGTCGGTGAGCACCCCGAACACCGGCTGCGCCACGGAGGACAGCAGCGAGGCGGCCAGCACGATGCCCGAGGCGACCGCGAGCGTGTAGGAGCGCTCGGCGATGAAGAACGGCACCAGGGCCGCCACGGAGCCCTGGTAGACGTCGACACAGGCATGGCCCACGGACAGCAGGACGATCGGTGTGTTCCTTCGCATCCCGTCATGGTCCGACCCGGGAGCCCTGTCGCGCTTTCGATAAACTGCCAGGTGATGACGAACATCCGCCACGCTGCCGTACGCGACGCCGCAGCCCACCACGACGCCGTCCGCCACGACCCCGTGGCCCCGACCCGCACCCGGCGACTGGCCCCCGGCGGCTCGATCGACGCCCACCGGCACGACGACCACCAGATCGTCTACGCGGGCCGCGGCGTCCTGACCATCACGACCGACGCGGGATCCTGGGTCGCCCCGGGCACCCGCGCGATCTGGGTCCCCGCCGGCGTCGTGCACGCGCACCGGGCCTACGGCGAACTCGATCTGCACCTGGTCGGGCTGCCCGTCACCGAGAACCCGCTCGGCCTCGACGTACCGACCGTGCTCGCCGTCAGCCCCCTGCTGCGCGAACTGCTCATCGCCTACACCCACGCCGAGGGCGACGGCGAAAGCCCCGAGCGGACCCGGCTGCGCGCGGTGCTCCTCGACCGACTGCGCGCGTCGGACGCCCAGCAGCCGCTGCACCTGCCCACGCCCACCGCGCCCCTGCTCCGCGCCCTGTGCGCCATCCTGCAGGCCGACCCCGGCGACGGCCGTACGCTCGCCGAACTCGGCCGACAGGTCGGGGCCAGCGACCGGACCCTGTCGCGGCTGTTCCGCAGCGACCTCGGCATGACGTTCCCGCAGTGGCGCACCCAGCTCCGACTCCACCACGCCCTGATCCTCCTGACCGAGCGGACGCCGGTGACCTCGGTCGCGCATCAGTGCGGCTGGTCGTCCACCAGCGCCTTCATCGACGTCTTCCGCCGCACCTTCGGCCACACCCCGGGCTCGCATCCGGCAGCGTGAGGGCACGTACGCGCGTCCGCCCGGGGTCTCGCGCCCACTCCCCGGAACCCCCTCGCGTGCATACTGCACGGACCGCTAGCGTGCAGCCATGAGCACATCCGAACCCCCCGAAACCACGCAGCCCGCCCCCGCCGCCCCCGTCTCCCCCGCCCACCCCCGGTTCGCCGAGGCGCTGGCCGAACTGGGCCTCCAGGTCGAGGTGCGCCGCTTCCCGGACGCGACCAGGACCGCCGTCGAGGCCGCGGCGGCGGTCGGCTGCGAGCTGAGCGAGATCGTCAAGTCGCTGGTCTTCACGGCGGACGGCGTGCCGGTACTGGTCCTGATGGACGGCTCCTCCCGGGTGGACGTCGAGCTGGTACGGCGTGAACTGGGCGCGCAGAAGGTCAAGCGGGCGGACGCGGACCTGGTCCGGGAGACGACGGGTTACGCGATCGGAGGCGTACCCCCCTTCGGCCACGCCACCCGGACCCGCGTCCTGGCCGACCGACGCCTCCTGGACCACGCGGTGGTGTGGGCGGCCGCGGGCACCCCGCACACGGTGTTCCCGCTCGACCCGAAAACGCTGATCGCCCACGCGGGCGCGACGGTCGCGGATGTGCGCGAGCCCGCCAAGTGACCCCTCTGGTCGCCCTCGCGGTCCTCATAGCCGCCGTCACGCACGCCAGTTGGAACGCCATCGCCCACGCGATCAAGGATCAGCTGGTCTCCTTCACGCTGATCTCCGGCGGCGGTCTGCTGATCGGCGTGGCGATGGCCCTGTTCGCCCCGTTCCCGGCGGCGGGGGCCTGGCCGTTCCTGGTGACCTCGGCCGTGCTGCACGTGGTGTACATGCTGCTGCTGATGCGTTCGTTCACCCTCGGCGACTTCGGGCAGATGTACCCGATCGCCCGGGGTACGGCCCCGCTGGTGGTGACGGTCCTGGCGGCGGTGTTCGTCGGCGAGCGTCCGAACGGCTGGGCCACGGCGGGCGTCGCGGTGGCCTCGGCCGGGCTGGTCGGGCTGGCCCTGTGGGGCATCCGGGGCTCCGGGAAGCGCCCGCACTGGCCGGCGATCGTGGCGGCCCTCGGCACGGGGCTCGCCATCGCCGGGTACACGACGGTCGACGGCGTCGGGGTCCGCGCCTCGGGCACGCCGCTCGGTTACGTCGCGTGGCTGATGGTCCTGGAGGGCCTGGCGATCCCGGCGTACGCGTACTACCGCCGCCGCTCCGAACTCGCGGCGCAGCTCAGGCCGTTCGTCGTACGGGGCCTGCTCGGCGCGGCCCTCTCGGTGGCCGCGTACGGGCTGGTCCTCTGGGCCCAGACGAAGGCCCCGCTGGCCCCGATCGCGGCGCTGCGCGAGTCGTCGATCATCGTGGGCGCGGCGATCGGCACGCTGTTCTTCAAGGAGCGCTTCGGGGCTCCGAGGATCGCGGCGGCGGGGCTGATGGTGGTCGGCATCGGGCTGATGCTGCGTACGAGCTGACGCCTCGCTGCCCGCACACGGCGTGATGCCCCCCGCCCCTGCGGACAGGCAGGGGCGAGAGGCATCAGCAGGAGGTCGGGCCGGTCGGGCTCAGACGTTCACCTTCTCCGGCTCCCCGCCCTTGTCCCCGTCGGCTCCGTCGGCTCCGTCGATTTCGCCGGCCTTCCGGGCCCGGACGTATTCGAGGAACGAGTTGAGCTCGCGCTTGACGACGGGTGCGAGGAGGTAGAGGCCGATGATGTTGATGACGGCGAGGGAGAAGAGCACCGCGTCGGCCAGGTCGATGAGGGTCTGCAGGGTGAGCAGGGACCCGGCGACGGCGAACAGGGTGTAGAGGGACTTGTAGATGGTCTCGCTGGTGCGGCTGCGGCCGAAGAGGTGCGTCCAGGCCTTGAGGCCGTAGTAGCCCCAGGTGAGCACCGTGGAGATCGCGAAGAGCATCACCGCGATGGTGAGGATGTACGGGAACCAGGGCAGCACGGTCTCGAACGCGTCCGAGGTGATCGTCACGCCGCCGATGGACTCGCCGTCGCGGGCCTCGCCCCAGCTGGTCGGGTTGGCGATGACGATGGTCAGCGCGGTCATGGTGCAGATGATGACGGTGTCGATGAACGGCTCCAGCAGCGCGACCAGACCCTCACTGGCGGGGTGCTTGGTCTTGACCGCGGAGTGGGCGATCGGCGCGGAGCCGATGCCCGCCTCGTTGGAGAACGCGGCACGCTTGAAGCCGATGATCAGTGCGCCGAGGATGCCGCCCGCGACGCCCTCGGGGTTGAACGCGCCCTCGATGATCGTGCCGATCGCGGCGGGCACGGCGGTGACGTTGACGAGGATGACGACGAGGCAGGCGGCGACGTAGATGGCAGCCATCGCCGGCACGAGCCGGCTGGTGACCGAGGCGATGGAGCGGATGCCACCGAGGAGCACGATGCCGACGAGGGCCGCGACGAAGATGCCGAAGAAGAGCGCCCCGCCGGAGGAGCCCATCGCGCCGTCCTCGCCGCCGGTGACGGAGACGAGCTGGGCGTAGGACTGGTTGACCTGGAAGAGGTTGCCACCGAAGAGCCCGAAGAACAGGATCATGATCGAGGCGAGGACGGCGAGGACCTTGCCGAGGCTCTTGCCGTTCTTCCCGAAGCGTTCGGCGAGCCCCTTGGGCAGGTAGTGCATCGGTCCGCCGGAGACGGTGCCGTCGGCGTGGACCTCGCGGTACTTCACACCGAGGGTGACCTCAACGAACTTGGTGGCCATGCCGAGAAGGCCGCAGAGGATCATCCAGAACGTGGCTCCGGCGCCACCGATGGAGACGGCGACGGCCACACCGGCGATGTTGCCGAGGCCGACCGTGCCGGAGACGGCGGCGGTCAGGGCCTGGAAGTGGTTGACCTCGCCCGCCGAGTCCTTGTCGTCGTACTTACCGCGCACCACGTCCACGGCAAGACGGAACTTGCGCACCTGGACGAATCCGAACCATCCGGTGAAGACGATGCCGGCCACCGCGAGCCAAGTGACGATGAGCGGCACCTCCGCCCCGGCGATGGTCACGGAGTAGAAGACGATCCCGCCCAGCCAGTCGGCTATGGGCTCGAAGAATCCGCTGACGGATTCATCGATGTTCTGGGTGATGGAGTCGAGTGTCACGTTGCTACCTCGATGACGCAGGAACGGTGGACCTGTGGGTGCCCTGGGCCGTTCGGTGTGCGGTGGGGGGATGAGCGAACGTCGTTGTCCGGTTTCGGCGACCCGGTGTGTCACGCGGTGCGGTCGACGACGCTGATCACCCTGGCCTGGTTGCCGGATCGGCTCCGGCGCTCCGCTTCGGCGGTCCTGCCGCCTGCGAAGTTGGGCATTTGTACCACGCCGTTTACCGATCCTTTAGTGGCTTGGGTCACATTCTCGGGGATCGGTGGCGAAGTCACTGGATGTGTGACGTCATCGTTATGCGGAGCGGGGGATACGTTTATCGGACACCTATTCCCAGGCGTGTCCCCTCCTGCGGCCCCAGGTGGACGAGGGGCCGTGGGTGCGAGTACCTGGTGGTCAGCGCCCTGCGGCGGCGTACGGGACGAAGCAGGCCCACGCGGCGGGGGCGACGGCGAGACGGGGGCCCTGGACGTTCTTGGAGTCGCGTACGTGGACGGCGTCGGGGGCGGATGCGACCTCGACGCACTCGTTGCTGTTACTGCTGTCGCTGTAGCTGCTCCTGACCCACTCCAGCATGGAAGCGTCCCCGGCAGAGGTCTCGCTGATCATGTCTCTCCCAGTACTTGCTCGATGAAGGCCCGCGACTCCCTCGGGTTGAGAGCCTGCGCCCGCAGGATCCCACACCGCAGCTCGATGATCCGGAGATGCTTCGGGTCGGAGACCGGTCGGCTGCCGAAGTCGCCCTCGGAGCGCCCCACCGCCGAGCCGTCCTTGAACTTGAGCACCTGCATCTCACCGCCCATTCCGGCATGTTCGTCGCGACTGGTCGGCATCACCTGAATCTCAACATGGCGCAGTTCGCTCACTTCCAGGAGCCGTTCCAGCTGCCGACGCCACACCATTTTGCCTCCAAGGTGGCGCCGTAGTGTCACCTCTTCCTGGACAAAGCTGAGCTCTGGGGCGGGCGAGCGGCCGAAGATGGACTGCCGGGCCACGCGAGCAGCCACCAGCCTCTCCACCTCGTCCTGCGAGAACGCGGGCCTCCGCATCCCAAACAGCGCCCGCGCGTACTCCTCGGTCTGCAAGAGGCCATGGATGTTGTGACTGCCGTACGCCGAGAGTTCCACCGCTGCGGCCTCCAGCTTTGCCAACTCCCGGATCTTCCTCGGGTACCGCACCTCCGCCAGGTCGGCCTTCATCGAGGCAAGCTTGCCCTCCGCCCCCAGCGCCAGGTCCACGCCGTCCATGAACTCCGGGCGAGGGATGCGCCGGCCGCCCTCAACCTTGTAGACGAGGTCTTCCCCGTATCCCATCGCAGCCCCGAGCTCGCCCGCCCGCATGCCCGCCGCCTCGCGCCACGCCCTGATCTGGCGGCCCACGGCGGCGACCACCGCCACGCCCGACTCGTCGTCCGGGTCGACCTCCCAGCCGGGCTCGTCCGCCCCGCCGTCCCCGCGCTCCGTATCGTCGCCAACCATGCTCATGCGAGCCCCACTTCCGACGTGCGTGCCGTTCCCACCTCAACGGTGTCCGTTCCCCGTGCGTCACTCCCGACAGCCCGGACAAGGCCGGACAAGCCCCAGACAGTGACCGTACGCAAGGGCTCCGTCACTGTTCACGGTATGCAGACGCGGCCACGCTGAGTGACATGAACCAAGAAATCGTCCGCACCCAACACGCGCCCGCCGAACGGGCGTTCACGGTGCTGCTGTCACCCACCCGCCGAGGGGCCCGGCTCGCCCGACTGCTGACCGCAGCCCATCTCGGGGCATGGGGGCTCCCTGCGGAGGCAGAGGCGGCGGCGCACATCGTCGCCGAGCTGGCGGCGAACGCCATGGTGCACGGACGCGTGAAGGGCCGGGACTTCCAACTCGCCCTCACCGTCCACGGAAGCACGCTACGGATCGAGGTCACGGACACGCGCGGCGACAGCGTTCCGCCCGGGCCGGGGGCCGTCAAGCCGCCCGAGGACGACGCGGAGACCGGGCGGGGCCTGCTCATCGTCGAGGCGCTGGCGGATCACTGGGGCATCGCCCCGGGGCCCGTTCCCCGCAAGACGGTATGGGCGGAAATCAACCTCGTACGGTGACGGCTCCCGCCGGGGCGGGGGGGGGGGGGGGGGCGGCCCCCCCCCCCCCCCCCCCCCCCCCCCCCCCCGCGGGTGGTGGGTGATGCGCCGAAGGGGTCCGTCGGGGAGGAACCGAAGGGGCCCGCTCCGGTGTGTGTCAGTGCGCTCCGACGCCGGTGAGGGACTTGACCTCCAGTTCGGCGTACTTGTCCGTGTCGGGCTTCTCCTTGGAGATCAGCGAGCCGACCCAGCCGAGCAGGAAGCCGAGCGGGATCGAGATCAGGCCGGGGTTCTCCAGCGGGAACCAGGCGAAGTCGACGCCCGGGAACATCGAGGTCGGCTTGGAGGAGACGACCGGCGAGAACAGCACCAGCAGGACGGAGGAGGCGAGGCCTCCGTAGATGGACCAGAGGGCCCCCTGCGTGGTGAAGCGCTTCCAGAAGAGGCTGTAGAGGATCGTCGGCAGGTTGGCGGAGGCGGCGACCGCGAAGGCCAGGGCGACGAGGCCGGCGACGTTCAGGTCGCGGGCGAGTGCGCCGAGCGCGATGGAGACGATGCCGATGGCGACGGTGGCCCAGCGTGCGGCGCGGACCTCTTCCTTCTCGGTGGCCTTCCCCCTGCGGATGACGTTGGCGTAGATGTCGTGCGCGAAGGACGAGGAGGAGGCGAGGGTGAGTCCGGCGACGACGGCCAGGATGGTGGCGAAGGCGACGGCGGAGATCACCGCGAGAAGGATGGCGCCGCCGGTGGATCCGGAGCCGCCGCCGATCTCCAGTGCGGCGAGTGGCGCCGCGGTGTTGCCCGCCTTGTTGGAGGCGATGATGTCGCCGGGCTTGAGGATCGCGGCGGCGCCGAAGCCGAGCACGATCGTCATCAGGTAGAAGGCGCCGATGATGCCGATCGCCCAGTTCACGGACTTACGGGCGGCCTTGGCGGTGGGCACCGTGTAGAAGCGGATCAGGATGTGCGGCAGGCCCGCGGTGCCGAGGACCAGGGCGATGCCGAGCGAGATGAAGTCCAGCTTCGAGATGTTGTCGACGCCGTACTTCAGGCCGGGCTCCAGGAAGGCGGCGCCCTTGCCGCTGTTGCTGGCGGCGGTGCCGAGCAGGTCGGAGATGTTGAAGTTGAACTTCAGCAGGATCAGGAAGGTGATGAGCAGGGTGCCCGCGATGAGCAGGACGGCCTTGACCATCTGCACCCAGGTGGTGCCCTTCATGCCGCCGATGGTGACGTAAAGGATCATGAGCACGCCGACCAGGGCGACGATGAGGATCTTCCCGGCGTCGCTGGTGATGCCGAGGAGCAGCGAGACGAGGACGCCCGCTCCGGCCATCTGGGCCAGCAGGTAGAAGATCGAGACGACGATCGTGGACGTGCCGGCGGCGGTACGGACGGGGCGCTGGCGCATCCGGTAGGCGAGGACGTCGCCCATGGTGTAGCGGCCGGAGTTGCGCAGCGGTTCGGCGACCAGGAGCAGGGCGACGAGCCAGGCGACGAGGAAGCCGATGGAGTACAGGAAGCCGTCGTATCCGAAGAGCGCGATGGCTCCGGCGATGCCGAGGAAGGACGCGGCGGACATGTAGTCGCCGGAGACCGCGAGTCCGTTCTGGAATCCGGTGAACTGGCGGCCGCCCGCGTAGAAGTCGGCGGCGCTCTTGGTCTGGCGGCCCGCCCACACGGTGATGAAGAGGGTCGCCACGACGAAGGCGGCGAACAGCGTGATGATCAGCGGCCGGTGCTCGCTCGCCCCCTCGGTGGCGGCGAGCTGGACGGTGGGATAAAGGGCGTGGGCGGCGCTCATACGTCGGCCTCCATACGGGACTTGATCGCGTCGGCCTTGGGGTCGAGCTTGGTGGCGGCGTGCCGGGAGTAGAGCCAGGCGATGAGGAAGGTGGTGGCGAACTGGGCGAGTCCGAGGACGAGCGCCACATTGATGTTGCCGACGACCTTGGTGGCCATGAATCCGCCCGCGTAGTTGCAGAGCAGGACGTACAGCAGGTACCAGGTCACGAAGGCGATGGTCAGGGGGAAGGCGAAGGAGCGGTGCGAGCGGCGCAGGTCGGCGAAGTCCGGGCTCGCCTGCATCGCGATGAACGCCTCGGTGGTGGGCTGGACGGGTCCGGCGGGCGATGTGCCCTCGGGCGGCGGTGCATCGGTAGCCACGGAATCTCCTCGCGACGCGGGTGCGGTGATCTGGGGGACGGTGGGTGTCATGGGAGGCCTCGTTACCGGCGGGGGACGGTGATGTACCTCCTGGACAACGGCACGGAGGGCGGGACGAAGCGGTTCACCGCGTCTTTCGCGTTCGCGTTCGCCTTGTCGGAGGTGTCGCGGTGCGTCCGGTTGCCCGGAAGCCACCCGTCCACATTCGGCCGGATCGGTCACTCTTCGAACTCACTTGCCCGTAAACGTTGATGCGCCGGGATGATCAGCGATAGCTTCACTCGTCATGTACGCGACCGAACACGCCAGGTGTCCGGTCGTTCGGCACGGATGATGTGGAGAACCCATGGCTCATCTGGCATCGAGACGGACCCGCGCACTCGCGGTGCCCGTCGGTCTCGCGCTGACCGCCTCGCTCGGCTTCCTGCCGACGGCGACAGCCACGGCGGCGCCCACCGGCGAGCAGTCCACCGCGAGCGCCCGGACCGACGGGCCGAAGCTGTCCTACGTGGTCAACACCCGGGGCGGCCACGGCACCGTCAAGGACGTCGAGAAGGCGATCGCCAAGGCGGGCGGCACCGTCGTCGTCGCCTATGAGCAGATCGGCGTCATCGTCGCCCACTCGCAGAACCCGGCCTTCGGCGAAACGATCCGCCGGGCACGCGGTGTGGAGTCGGCGGGCGCCACCCGCACCAACCCGATCGTCCCGCAGGGCACCAAGGACGTCGGCTCGATAGCGCAGCCGCTCACCGCCGAGCAGGCGGCGGCCGCAGCCGCGGAGGCGAAGGCCGGCGAGGACCCGCTGGAGCCCCTCCAGTGGTCGCTGCCCGCGATCAAGGCGGACAAGGCGCACCAGAAGTCGCTGGGCTCGAAGAAGGTGACGGTCGCCGTCATCGACACGGGCGTCGACGACACCCACCCGGACCTGGCCCCGAACTTCGACAGCCGCGCCTCGGTCAACTGCGTCACGGGTGCTCCGGACACCACCGCCGGCTCCTGGCGTCCGGCGGCGGGCGAGAGCGACCACGGCACGCATGTGGCGGGCACCATCGCCGCCGCGAAGAACGGCGTCGGGGTCACCGGTGTCGCCCCGGGCGTGAAGGTGTCGGGCATCAAGGTGTCGAACCCGGACGGGTTCTTCTACACCGAGGCCGTCGTCTGCGGGTTCCTCTGGGCCGCCGAGCGCGGCGTGGACGTGACCAACAACAGCTATTACACCGACCCGTGGCTGTTCAACTGCAAGAACGACCCGGACCAGGGCGCCCTGGTCGACGCCCTGACCCGCGCCGTGAAGTACGCGGAGCGCAAGGGCACGGTCAACGTCGCCGCGGCGGGCAACTCCCGCCAGGACCTGGCGTCCTCCGCGATCGAGGACACGACCAGCCCGAACGACTCCGAGACGGTCACGCGGACGGTCGACCCGAAGCTGTGCCCGGACATCCCGACCATGCTGCCGGGTGTCGTGACGGTCTCCGCGACGGGTGCGAAGGGCCTGAAGTCCTCGTACTCGAACTACGGCAAGGGGATCATCGACGTGGCGGCCCCGGGCGGTGACTCGACGATCTACCAGACCCCCGAGCCGCCGGCCGACAACGGGCTGATCCTGTCGACCCTGCCGGGCGGCAAGTTCGGCTACAAGGCCGGTACGTCGATGGCGTCCCCGCATGTCGCGGGCGTCGTGGCGCTGATCAAGTCCAAGCACCCCTACGCCTCGCCGGCCGCGGTGAAGGCGCTGCTGACGCTGGAGGCGGACGCGAAGGCGTGCGGTGCGCCGTACGACATCGACGGTGACGGAACCGTCGACGCGGTCTGCGAGGGCGGCAAGCTGTACAACGGCTTCTACGGGGCCGGAGTGGTGGACGCGCTGGACGCGGTGCGCTGGTAGGCACCTGACCGAGCGAGCAGCGAGGGCCCGGGGAGGATGTTCTCCCCGGGCCCTCGCCCCGCGTCGGGGCACTACGGCGTGATCAGGACCTTCAGCGCGGTCCGCTCGTCCATCTCCTTGTAGCCGACGGGCACCTCGTCCAGGCCGACGGACCGGTCGAAGACGGGTGACGGGTCGATCGTGCCGTCCAGGATGTCCGGGAGCAGCTCCGGTATGTACGTGCGTACGGGGGCGACGCCGCCGCGCAGGGCGATGTTCCGGCCGAACATCGCACCGAGGTCCACGCCGGTGGCGCTGCCGTGCGGGACGCCCACGTAACCGATGGAGCCGCCGTCGCGGACGATGCCGAGGGCGGTGCGCATCGACTGCTCGGTGCCGACGGCCTCGATGACGCTGTGCGCGCCCTCGCCCCGGGTGAGCTCGCGGACGGCGGCGAGGGCGGCCTCGCCGCGTTCGGCGACGACGTCGGTCGCGCCGAAGCGGCGGGCGATGTCGGTGCGCGCGGTGTGGCGGCCGAGCGCGATGACGCGCTCCGCGCCGAGCCGCTTGGCGGCGAGCACCCCGCACAGGCCGACCGCGCCGTCACCGACGACCGCGACGGTGCTGCCCGGCCCGACCCCCGCGCCGACGGCGGCGTGGTGGCCGGTGCCGAGCACGTCGGAGAGGGCCAGCAGGGCGGTGAGGAGGCGGTCGTCGGACGCGGCGGCGGCCGGGAGCCTGACCAGGGTGCCGTCGGCGTGGGGGACGCGGACGGCCTCGCCCTGACCGCCGTCCGACTGCGCGCCGTCCGGGCCGACCGAACCCCAGAAGCCGCCCTGGGGGCAGGAGGTGGTGAGGCCCTCGGCGCAGTAGGTACAGGTGCCGTCGGACCAGACGAACGGGGCGACGGCCAGATCACCGACGGCGAAACCGCCGACGCCGGACCCCACTTCCTCGACGACGCCGAGGAACTCGTGGCCGATGCGCTGACCGGGCCGCCGGGCCGACTCGCCCCGGTAGGCCCACAGGTCGCTGCCGCAGATGCAGGCCCGCAGGACCCTCAGCACCACGTCGGCGGGGTGCTGGATCCCCGGGTCCGGCACCTCCTCCACCCGGATGTCGTGGGGGGCGTGGATGACGGTGGCGCGCATACGTTCGGGGTCCTTGCCTAACTGCTGGTACCCCGCCCACGGTACGCCCCGGCCGTGAGGACCCCGAGGGTGAGCAGGGCCTGTGCGGCGATGTAGGTGAGCATCACCCAGAAGTCGGGGGCGGGCGCCTGCGGCCAGTCCGCGATGCCGGTGGCGATGAGGGCGTCGGAGAGCAGGAAGAGCGCCCCGCCGGCCGCCGCGTACCGCCCGAGCACGCCCGCCCGCCAGGCCATGGCGGTGAGCAGCAGGCTGTAGCCGGTCAGCGGGATCCGCAGGTCGGCCGGGAGGTCCGGCCAGATCAGCACGAGGAAGACGACGAGGACGAGGACGTATCCGGCCCCCGTGGCCAGCGGTGCGCGGGCCCGGTCGCGCCCTTCGACCCGCCCGAACAGCGTCAGGTAGCAGACATGGCCGACGGCGAAGGAGCCCATGCCGACGAGGAAGGCGAGGTCGTTGTCGGCGAGCAGGAAGACATCGCCGCCCCACCCGAACAGCAGGGCCGCGACGAGCAGTCGGGGTCCGCCGCGCAGTGCCGCGTATCCGGCGAGCAGCGGCATCAGCAGCGGCTTGGCGACCAGATGGACGGTCTCGGCCCCGGCGAGGAGCCCGCCCAGGTCGACGACGGCGGCGAGGAGGAAGGCGAGGAGCACGGGGCGGGCGAAGCGCTCGGCGGCGCCGGTGCGCGCGGGGCGGGAAGCCGTGGCGCTCACAGGGTGCGTTCCGGGGCGGTGGCGGGCGCGGCTGCCTGGGCGGGTACGGAGGCGGCGGCCCGGCCGGGTACGGAAGCCCCCGCTCCCCCTGCCGCCTTCGACGCCGGCTGCCAGCCCGGCCCCCGGAAGACCCGCCCGGCCCGCTCGCTCCAGGTGTCGGCGGCCCGGACGTCCCGGGCGATGGCGGCGTACTCGTGGGTCGCGACGCGCAGCGGGTTGTGGGTGGCGATGTTCTTGGTGAGTCCGTAGACGGGCCGCTCGGTCTCGGCCGCGAAGGACCCGAACATCCGGTCCCAGACGATGAGGATCCCGCCGTAGTTGCGGTCCAGATAGCTGCCCTGCGAGGCGTGGTGGACGCGGTGGTGGGAGGGCGTGTTGAGGACGTACTCGAAGGGGCGCGGGAGCTTGCCGACGCGCTCGGTGTGCACCCAGAACTGGTAGACGAGGTTGGCCGACTGGCAGAACGCGAGCGCCGCGGGGTGCACCCCGCAGGCGATCAGCGGCAGGTAGAAGGGCCAGACGGTCGCGGAGGTCCAGGGCTGGCGCAGCGCGGTGGTGAGGTTGAACTTGCGGCTGGAGTGGTGGACCACATGGCAGGCCCAGAGGATCCGGATGACGTGGTGGCCGCGGTGGGACCAGTAGTAGAAGAAGTCCTGGGCGAGGAGCATCAGCAGGACGGTCCACCACAGCACGGGCACCCGCAGCGGCGTCAGTTCGTAGACCCCCATGTAGATCGCCAGGATGGGGATCTTCCACAGCAGGTCGAAGCCCAGGCTGCCGAGGCCCATGGTGAGGCTGGTGGCGGCGTCCTTGGTCTCGTACCCGGCGGCGTCCTCGTCCGGGTGGAGGCGGTAACTGACCATCTCGATCACGGTGAGCAGCACGAAGGCCGGTATTGACCACAGCACGACATCGGGCAGGTTCGGCTCCATGCGAGCACCGTAGGGCCGCCGGACGGTGAGGGCTAGACGTTGTTACCCACAAGTATGCGAGACCTGCTGTCAGCAGTCTTTGGCACCTTCTGCCAAGAGCCCGCCCGTAGGATCTGCGGGATACGTGTCGCCGAGGGGGAGGAACACGCGTGTCCGGTACAGAAGTTGCGTTGTTACGACAGGCCACCACAGTGGCCGGCGCGGCGGCCAAGGTGTTGCTGACCCCCAGGCCGGGTGCGGGCCTGGTCCCGGACCCGGTCCGTCCGCTCCTCCGGCCCGCGAAGCCGGACCGCTTGGCGAAGGTGCTCGCGGGCCGCATGTCCAAGTCGTACGCGGACCTGCCCGAGCGCGAACGGCTGGCCGCGCTCACCTCCGTACAGGACACGTTCACGGCGGCGGGCGAGCCGGACGCCGGTCGGCTGTTCGCGCTGGAACTGGACCCCGAGCGGCTGCGCGCGGAGCTGTCGGCCCCGGCCGCCGGGCTCTCGGAGCGCGCCGTCGACCTGTACGAGGACCTCCTCGGCCGCTGCTGCGCACACCTGGTGGAGCAGCTTACGGCCCACCCGTCCTTCGCGGCGCGGGCGGCGGTGGAGCAGGTCCGCGCGGCGAGGCGGACGCGGGAGCTGGTGGAGGACGTACGGGACCGGCTCGGGCCGCGCCCGGACGCAGCTGATGTCGCCTTCGAGCGGCGGTATGCGGAGTTCATGGCGGCGGCCAACAGCCGGGTGGAGCTGTTCGGGCTGACGCTGGGGCGGTCGGCGGGCGGGTGGCCGCTGGAGACGGCGTACATCGGTCTTGAGGTCAGCGGGAAGTACGAAGCCGATCGCTACGGCCTCGACCACCCGGTCCGGACCACGATCCGGATCGAGCAGGCCCTCGGCGAACACGAGCGACTGCTGCTGCGCGGTCCGGCCGGTTCCGGCAAGAGCACGCTGGTGCAGTGGCTGGCGCTGAACGCCGCGCGGCAGACGTTCGGCGACGAGCTGGCGGACTGGAACCGGTGCGTCCCCTTCGTTCTGCGGCTGCGCGCCTTCACGGCCCTCGACGCGCTACCCGCCCCGGCGGACTTCCTGCGCACGGCCGGCGTCCCGCTGCACGGCTCGGCCCCGGCGGGGTGGGCGGACCGGCTCCTCAGGGAAGGCCGGGCGCTGGTCCTGGTGGACGGCGTCGACGAGGTGCCGGACCGGCTGCGCAAGCGCACGGAACGCTGGCTGAAGGACCTGATCGCCGCCTATCCCCGGGCCAGGTACGTGGTCACGACCCGCCCGTCGGCGGTGCCGGAGAGCTGGCTGTCCGGCTCCGGCTTCGAGCCGCACACGCTGCTGGCGATGGGCCGCGAAGACATCCGCGCCTTCATCGGGCACTGGCACCGGGCGGCCCGCTCTGAGTGCCGGTCGGACGAGGAACGCGCTGAGCTGGACCGTTACGAGAATGCCCTGCGCCGGGCCGTCAGTACTCGCCGGGACCTGGGGCTGCTCGCGACGAACCCGCTGATGTGCGCCCTACTCTGCGCACTGAACCGGGACCGGCGGATGCAGTTGCCCCGGGCGCGCAAGGAGCTGTACGACGCGGCGCTGGACATGCCGTTGGTGCGGCGCGACACCGAGCGCGAGATCGTCGGGGTGGAGGGCGTCGACCTGACCCGCGAAGAACAGACGGCCCTGCTGCAACGCCTCGCGTACTGGCTGACCCGCAATGGCCTGGCCGAGGCTCGGCAGGACGAGGCGATGGCCTTGATCGCCGACTGGCTGCAGGCCATGTCCCAGATCCGGGGCACTTCCGACCAGGTCTTCGCCCACCTCCTCAACCGCAGCGGCCTCCTCCGCGAACCGACCCCGGGCGCGGTGGGCTTCGTGCACCGCACCTTCCAGGACTACCTGGGCGCGAAGGCGGCGGTGAAGGCCCGTGACTTCGGCGTCCTGGTCCGCCATGCCCACGAGAACCAGTGGGACGACGTGGTGCAGATGGCGGTGGGGCACGCACGGCCGGACGAGCGGGCGTCGCTGCTCACAGCCCTGCTGGAGCGGGCCGACGCGGAGGCGGAGCATGAACACCGGCTGGTTCTGCTTGCGGCGGGGAGTTTGGCTCACACGCCGGAGCTGGATCCGGGGGTGCGGAGGGAAGTGGAGGCGCGGACGGAGAGGCTGTTGCCCCCGGACGGCCAGGAGAGCATCGAAGAACTGGCCAAAGTGGGTGATCTGGCTCTGGAGTTGCTGTCGTCGATGCTGGACGGCCTGAGCGAGCGAGAGTTGGCCGCTGTCGTGCGAACGGCTGCGGCAGTGGGCAGCGAAGCCGCGTACGAGCTGGTGAAGCAGTTCCGGGAGGACAAGCGGTTCCTGGTTATCAACGAAGTGTCGTTGGCCTGGGAACGGTTCGACCACGATCTCTACGCACACGAGATAATGGCAAGCCAAACCTGGGAGACCACCCAAGCGTATGTGAAGTCGGACGGTCAGCTGTCAGCCCTGCACCACATTCCGCGGGTGCACAACGTGAACGTGGCGGGCGACCGCGACGACCTGTCGCCGATCACTTCACGGCCCGATGTACGACGGGTATTCGTCTGGAACAACACGCAGCTTGCCGAAGTTCGGCAGCTCGCCGCCATGCCCGGGCTGCGCGAACTCGGTCTGAGCAGCTGCCCGGAGATCCGGAACATCGAGCTACTTGCCCGCCCCGGACTGGAGCGCCTCTCCCTTATCCAGCTCCATCCGGGCCTCGACCCCGCGCCGCTCGCCGCGATGCCCGACCTCCAGTACCTGACCCTGGGCCACCCCTTCCTCATGGAAAGCATCGGCGAACTGCCGGTGTGTGAGCAGGTGACCCGGCTCGACCTCCTCATGGAGACCCGATACCTGGGCCTGGAGGGCCTGGAGGGCTGGACAAGTCTGCAGGATCTGGCCCTGTACAGCGCGAACCAGTTCCGGCAGCTCGCCCGGACGCCGGTAGTGCCCGGGCTGCGGGAGCTGCTCCTCATCCGGATAGCGGACCTCGATCTGAATCTGACGGGTCCACTGACCGGGCTGCGCATGCTGACACTGACCCAGTGCGAGCTGGCCTCCGAGCTCTCCCCCCTCTCGGAGCTGCCCACCCTGGACATCTTGCGCCTGTCAGGGAAGGACGAGTGCTACGACCTCGCCCCCCTCGCCGCATCCGAGAACCTGACGATCCACCTGACCCACAGCACCCACGTCACCGGCGCCGAACTCTTCCCGCCCGAGCGCATCGTCCGCCTCCCCTGACCCCACCCCCGGGACGGCCGAATAGGGGACTGTCAGTCATGGCCCGTATTCTCTGTGACCATGCTCGACGACCGCCAGACAGCCGCACCATGGCCGACCGCCTACCCCCAGGGGTACGCGGTCGTCGACGTGGAGACCACCGGCCTCGCCCGCGACGACCGGATAATCTCCGCCGCCGTCTACCGGCTCGACGCCCTGGGCGATGTCGAGGACCACTGGTACACGCTGGTCAACCCGGAGCGGGACCCCGGCCCCGTCTGGATCCACGGGCTGACGAGCGACGTGCTCGAAGGCGCGCCGCTCTTCCCGGAGGTCGCGGCCGCACTGTCGGAGCGGCTCGCGGGCCGGGTGCTCGTCGCGCACAACGCGGCGTTCGACTGGTCGATGATCGCCCGGGAGTACGCACGGGCCGCCGTGGTCGCCCCGGTCGAACACCGGCTGTGCACGATCGCCCTGGCCAAGGAGCTGCGCCTGCCGCTGCCCAACCACAAGCTGGCCACCCTCGCCGCGCACTTCGGGGTCGTACAGCAGCAGGCCCACCACGCCCTGGACGACGCCCGGGTGCTGGCCGAGGCGTTCCGGCCGAGCCTGCACGCGGCGGCCCGGGGCGGGGTGCGGCTGCCGTTGCTGGAGTGCCGGCCGCTGACCGAGTGGTCCGACTCCCCCGTCGCCCCGCGCGTCGGCTATCAGCCCTCCCGGCAGCAGAACAGCTGGCGTCCCTCGCGCAAGCGGCCGGCCTGCCCGTATCCCAACCCCGGGCGGTACGAGAAGGAGAAGCCGCTCCAGCAGGGGATGCGGGTGGCCTTCTCCGGGGACACCTCGATCGACCGGGAGCTGCTGGAGGACCGGGCGGTGGAGGCCGGTCTGCACGTGGCGACCAGCGTGTCCCGGCTGACCAGTCTGCTGGTGACCAACGATCCCGACGCGGCCACGTCCAAGACCCAGAAGGCCAAGTCGTTCGGGACGCCGATCCTGGAGGAGAGCGCCTTCACCCATCTGCTGCGCGATGTGGCCCCGGCCGACGGTGCCGCGCTGCCGCACCAGGCGCCCCCGCCGTCTCCGGAGGCGATCCCGTCGCCCGAGGGAACCCCGTCATCGGAGTGAACCGGGCGCGACTCGCCCGGCGGCCGCTCGCCCCGTGGCCGCCGGGCGTCCCACCCTGTGGCGCATGGCACGTTGCGAGGTTTGCGGAAACGACTACGGCATGTCCTTCGAGGTGCACGCGCAGGGCGCGGTGCATGTCTTCGACTGCTTCTCCTGCGCCATCCACCGCATGGCGCCGATCTGCGAGCACTGCCGGGTCCAGGTGATCGGGCAGGGCGTCGAAGCAGACGGGCACTGGTACTGCGGCGCCCACTGCGCCCGCGCCGAGGGGAAGGCAGGCATCGTGGACAAAGTGTGACGGATCATCCCATCGCCGGATCTCTCCGGCCGCACCCCTGAGTGCCGCACCCCATGACCCCGGTTGTACGGTCATGGGGTGTACCGCTTCCTGTTGACCCGGCAGTGGGTGATCCTCACCCTGCTCGGTCTCGCGCTGATCCCGACGATGATCGAGCTGGGTTTCTGGCAGTTCCACCGGCACGAGCACCGGGTCGAGCAGAACGGGCTGATCTCGCGGAACCTCGACGCGCAGCCGGTCCCGGTCACCGATCTCACCTCCCCCGGGCACACCGTCCCGCGCTCGGACTACTGGCGGACGGTCACCGCGACGGGGACGTTCGACACCGAGCACGAGGTGGTCGTCCGCCGCCGGACCTCGGACGACGACCGCATCGGCGTCCATGTCCTGACCCCCCTGGACCTCAAGGACGGCGGCACCGTGCTGGTCAACCGGGGCTGGGTCCCGGCCGCTCCGAACCAGACCGCCTTCCCCGACGTGCCGCCCGCTCCCCGGGGCGAAGTGACCGTCACCGGCCGCCTCAAGGCGGACGAGACGACCGGCAGCAGCGGCATCAAGGACCTCGCGGGCCTGCCGGACCGGCAGGTGATGCTGATCAACAGCGACCAGCAGTCCCAACTGCTGTCCCGGACGGTCCTCGGCGGATACATCGAGCAGACCGAGCCCGCGCCCTCGGGCGACCTGCCCGAGCAGATCGCCCGCCCCGACGACAGCTCGATCGGCCCGCACATGGCCTACGCCGTCCAGTGGTGGCTGTTCGTCGCCGCGGTCCCGGTCGGCTGGATCATTCTCGTACGCCGTGAGAAGCACGACCGTGAGCAGGCCGCGGCCGGGAACACGACGGCCGGGGCCCCGGAGCAGCCCGCACCGGCGCGCGCCTGAGGTCTCCGGCACACCGCCGGGCCCGATCGGGCTGGTTGACAACGGCCCGGTTCGGGAAAACGCCAGGCGTGACCCCACGCATCGAGGACTACGCCCTGATCGGCGATCTGCAGACCGCCGCACTCGTCGGCAGGAACGGTTCCGTCGACTGGCTCTGCCTGCCCCGCTTCGATTCCGGCGCCTGCTTCGCCGCCCTGCTCGGCGACGAGGAGAACGGCCACTGGCGCATCGCACCCAAGGGAGCGGGCG
Organism: Streptomyces sp. NPDC091289; assembly: GCF_044757365.1. NCBI lineage: Bacteria > Bacillati > Actinomycetota > Actinomycetes > Kitasatosporales > Streptomycetaceae > Streptomyces > Streptomyces sp. NPDC091289. The sequence goes on along the minus strand of NZ_JBIVUT010000008.1, from coordinate 25,283 downwards.
CCGCGGACACCTGCGCCCGGCGCGGGTACGTGGGTGACTCCCTGGTCCTGGAGACGTACTGGGAGACCCGGACCGGCACGGTGAAGGTCATCGACTTCATGCCGCAGCGCGACAGGACGCCGGACCTGATGCGGATCGTCGAGGGCGTCAGCGGCAGCGTCGACATGAGTTCGGTGCTGCGGCTGCGCTTCGACTTCGGATCCGTGGTGCCCTGGGTGCGCCGTTCGCACGGCCACCGGGTGGCGGTCGCGGGCCCCGACTCCGTCTGGCTGCGCAGCGAGCCGCCGGTCAAGACGTGGGGGCAGCAGTTCAGCACCTGCTCCTCGTTCACCGTCGCCGAGGGCGAGAGCGTGGCGTTCGTGCTGACCTGGCACCCCTCGCACGCGCCGCGCCCCAAGCTGATCGACCCGCGCAAGGCCCTCAAGCACACCCTGCACGACTGGGCGAAGTGGACCGGGAAGTGTACGTACAAGGGCCCCTACCGCGACGCCGTGCTGCGCTCCCTGATCACCCTGAAGGCGCTGACGTACGCCCCGACGGGCGGCATCGTGGCGGCCCCGACCACTTCCCTGCCGGAGGAGATCGGCGGCGTACGGAACTGGGACTACCGCTTCTGCTGGCTGCGGGACGCCACGCTGACCCTCGGGGCGATGGTCGCGGCCGGCTATCTGGAGGAGGCGGCGGCCTGGCGGGACTGGCTGCTGCGGGCCGTCGCCGGGGACCCGGCCGACCTCCAGATCATGTACGGGCTGGCCGGCGAGCGCCGGCTGCCCGAGACGGAGCTGCCCTGGCTCGCCGGGTACGAACACTCCCGGCCGGTGCGCACCGGCAACGCGGCCGTCCGTCAGCGCCAGCTCGATGTGTACGGCGAGGTCATCGACGCGCTCCGCCTCGCCCGCGTCGCCGGACTCGACGACAAGCCGCACGCCTGGAACCTCCAGCTCAGTCTGCTCGGCTTCCTGGAGTCGACCTGGCGCGAGCCGGACGAGGGGCTGTGGGAGATCCGCGGCGTCCGGCGGCACTTCGTGCACTCCAAGGTGATGGCCTGGGTCGCCGCCGACCGGGCGGTGCGCTCGCTGGAGGAGAACCCGGAGCTGCCCGGTGACGCCGAGCGCTGGCGGGCGATGCGGGACGCCGTGCACGCCGAGGTCTGCGAGAAGGGGTACGACCCCGAGCGGAACACCTTCACCCAGTCCTACGGGTCACGGGAGCTCGACGCCTCGACGCTGCTCATCGTGCGGACCGGGTTCCTGCCGCCGGACGACCCCCGGGTCATCGGCACGGTCGACGCGGTCCGCGACGAGCTGGGCAGCGACGGTCTGGTCCGCCGCTACAGCGCCGAGGGCCACTCGGTGGACGGACTGCCGGGCGGCGAGGGGGCGTTCATCGTCTGCTCGTTCTGGCTGGTCGACGCGTTGCAGCGGACCGGCAGACCGGACGAGGCGCGGGAGCTGTTCGAGCATCTGCTGGAGCTCCGCAGCGACCTGGGGCTGCTGGCCGAGGAGTACGACGTCGCGGCGGGGCGGCAGCTGGGCAACTTCCCCCAGGCCTTCAGCCATATCGGACTGGTGAACTCCGCTGTCGACCTCGCCGGGGAGGACCCGGCAGGATAGGGCCATGGATCTTGGACTGAAGGACCGCGTGTACATCGTCACCGGAGCGACCCGGGGACTCGGCAACGCCACGGCCCGCTCCCTGGCCGCCGACGGCGCGAAAGTGATCATCACCGGCCGGGACGAGAAGGCCGTCACGGAGGCCGCCGCCGAACTGGGCCCGGACGCGGTCGGGCTCGCCGCCGACAACGCCGACCCGAGCGCCGCCCGGCGCCTGGTGGACACGGCACGGGAACGCTTCGGGCGGCTCGACGGCATCCTCATCAGCGTCGGCGGACCGGCGCCCGGCTTCCTCGCGGACAACACGGACGACCAGTGGCAGACGGCGTTCGAGACGGTGTTCCTGGGAGCGGTACGGCTCACCCGGACGGCGGCGGAGGCGCTCGGCGAGGGCGGAGTGATCGGCTTCGTGCTCTCCGGATCGGTCCATGAGCCGATCGCGGGGCTGACCATCTCGAACGGGCTGCGCCCCGGTCTCGCCGGTTTCGCCAAGTCGCTGGCCGACGAGCTGGGCCCGCGGGGCATCCGGGTGGTGGGCGTGCTGCCCGCCCGGATCGACACCGACCGGGTCCGTGAACTGGACGCCCTGTCCGGCGACGCGGAGGCCGCCCGAACCGCCAACGAGGCGCGGATCCCGCTGCGGCGCTACGGGACGCCCGAGGAGTTCGGGAAGACCGCGGCCTTCCTCCTCTCCCCCGCCGCCTCGTACCTGACGGGGATCATGGTCCCGGTCGACGGAGGATCACGGCACGGCTTCTGACCGGCCCGGCCCGCTCGCCCGGTGCCGCACGGGCCGTCAGGACACCCGCTCCGCGCGGTGCTTGACGGCCTTGAGGCGCACCTCGGCGGGAAGCGTGTCCAGCCCGGCCGATTCCCTGGCGTGCGCCAGCGCCCCGTCGGCGACCGCGTCCAGCGTCCCCAGGGGTGCGGCATGCGGCTCCATCAGCAGCCGGAGCCGGGCCCGGGGCGCGGTGCGGCGGCCGGTCAGCATCGCCTGGGCACGGGCCACTCCGTCGAGTTCGCCCGCCTCCCCGGCGAGCACGCCCTCCAGGGCGCGGCCCCGCAGCTGCGCCCCTTCGCCGTCGCCGCTGTCCACCAGCACCTCGGCGAGCCAGCCGCGGCGGAGCTGGGCGAGGAACCACCACAGGGCGAGGACCACGAGCACGGCGAGGACGGCGATCACGGTCGGCCACCACCAGCCCTCGTCGCGCCAGCGGTGCCGGTCGGCCGCGCTGAGCAGCACGTCGTTCTTTCCGTCCCAGGGCCACCAGGACGGCACGGACGCGCCGAGGCCGGCGGCCAGCACGGCTCCGCCGACGGCGACCAGCACCAGCCCGGCCAGGGCCAGCAGGACCCGGTTGACGGTGGAGCGCATGCGGCTCATCCCTTCTTCGGCGGTCGGTGCACCTGGACGGAGAGGGCCGGCGGCTTCGCCAGGCCCAGTTCCTGGACGGCCTTCTCCAGCACGGCGTCCAGGTCGGCGCGTACGTCGTCGAGTTCCCGGAAGTGCGAGAGCGCGCTCACCTTCGCCCTGCGCCGTCCCATCCTGACCCGCACGGACTGCACACCGGCCACTTCCACGGCCCGGTCCCGCAGGACCAGTGCGGCGGCGGTGCGGTCGAGTCCGGCCCGGACCTCGGCGCGGTCGCGGCGCATCGGCAGCAGGTCGCGCAGTCCGGGGGTGAGGGCCAGCAGGATCAGCCAGAGGCCGATCAACGCCGCGACGCCCGCCCCGATGAGCACCACGACGTCGTTCAGCTGCCGGTCGGCCAGTCCGTCGGCGAGGGAACGCCGCCACTGCATGGCCGAACGGTCGGCGCGTACGGCGGCGATGTCGTAGAGCAGCAGTCCGGCCGCGCCCAGGAGGACCAGGGACAGCAGGGCGGCCGGGACCCGGCGCGCGGACCAGAAGCGGCCGGCCCGGCCGTCGCCCTGGTCCAGGGTGGGGACCGGTGCGCGGGCCTCGGCCGACGCGTCCGGGACCGGCACGGTCGCCTCGGCGTCGCTCTGCTCGACCGTGGGCATGCGCCGGGTGGAGCCGGTCGGTTCACCGGGTTCGGTCATCGGATCCTCCCCTGTGCTGCGGCGCTCGCTCCGGCGGGGTGCAGCCGTTCGACCTGCACGGCCACTTCGGGCACGTCCATGCCGGCCAGTGCCTTGACCCGCTGGGCGACCCGGCGGCGTACGGCGCCGCACTGGTGGCCGATGTCGCAGGGGTAGCCGAGTTCGAGGCTGACCCGGACCCGGGCGGCGTCGCGGTGCACGGTGACCGTGGCACGCGGCGACGCCCCGTCCGCCGGAGGTTCGTCGACCGCTTCCTTCGCCGCCTGGGCGGCGATCTTGGCGACGACGCGGTCGGCGATCCGGGTCTCGCCCCGTTCGGCGGCGGCGACCCGGCCGGTCACCGCCGTCACCGTCGCCGGTCGCCGCGCTCGCGACTCCGGAAGAAGTCGCCGGGTTCCAGGTCGCCGTCCAGGAAGCGGCCGGCGATGAAGCCGATCGCGCCCAGCGCGGCCACCAGTACGAAGGCTCCGAAGCCGCCGAAATATCCGGCGAACCCGAGCGCCATGCCGGCCAGCAGACCGGCCGCAGCCATGCTCATCGTGTTTCTCTCCTCAACTGCCGTGCGACGGAGACGCGGAAGGACTACTGGACCCGCTGCTCGGGCTCGTCCTCGTCGTCCTCCTCGTCGGGCAGCTTGACGTCGCTGACCGCGATGTTGACTTCGACGACTTCGAGACCGGTCATGCGCTCCACCGCGGCGACGACGTTCTCGCGGACGTCGCGGGCCACGTCGGAGATGGACACGCCGTAGTCGACGACGATCTCCAGGTCGAGGGCGGCCTGGGACTCGCCGACCTCGGCCTTCACGCCGCGGGTGACGGACTTGCCGCCGCCGGGGACCCGGTCGCGGACGGCGCCGAACGTCCGCGACAGGCCGCTGCCCATCGCGTGGACGCCGACCACGTCGCGTGCCGCCATCCCGGCGATCTTCTCGACGACGCCGTCGGCGATGGTGGTACGGCCCCGGGTGCCGGGGTCGCCGCCGCCGCGCTTGCCGAGGTTCTTGTCGCTCGGACCGCCGGCGGGGTTGTTGCGCTGGGAGGTGTCAGTCATCGCCGCTCTTCCCTTCGGGACAGGGTTGGACTTCCTTGCCCACGTTAAGTGCGCTTTCCCCATCCCGCGCCGTGGATGCGGCAGGCTGGGGCGATGACAACGGCGCGGGGCCCGCAGAGGGCCGAAGGATGGACCGCTGCGGTACGGCAACGGCTGGGCCTGGGCAGACTGCTGCCGCTGGGCGGCCCGGCGGACGGCGCGTGGATCGCGGAGACGGCTGCCGTCTCGGTGCTGCGCGGGGCCGCGGCCCGCCCCGGGACGGTGCTGGGGAAGCTGCGGATCGGTCCGGTGGGCGAAGCGGTGGCCGGGGGCGGCCCCGACGCTCCGCGGGACCCGGCGGGCCCGGTGCCGCCCCCGGTTCCGGTTCCGGTTCCGGCGAGCGCGCTGCCGCCGGGGCCACTGCGGATCGAGGCGGAGTTCTCGGCCGCCCCGGACCGGCCGCTGCCCGACGCCGCGGCGGCCCTGCGCGCGGCGCTCGTCACGGCCGCGGCCGCCCGGCTGGGTCTGGAGATCGCCGAGGTGGATCTGACGGTGACGGCATTGCTGGCGGAGGGTGCGCCCGATCAGGTGACGGCAGAGGTGACAGCGACGGCCGCCGCCCGGGTCGCGAAGCCGGAGGGCCCGGTGGCGTCGGCGGCCGCCGGCGCGCCGGGCGTCGTCTCGCTGACCCGGGTCCTGGGCAGCCCCGTGCACACCGCCCCGGACCATGTACGGGTCGAGGTGGCGACGGCCGCGGACCACCGGGCGCTGGATGTCGCCCGGTCGGTGCGCACGGCGGTGGCGGCGGCCACGGAGGCGCGGCTGCCGGTGTCGGTGCTGGTCACGGACGTGGTCAGTCGGTGATGCCCGCCAGGTCGCGGAGCCGGCGGCCCTGGGCGGCCCGCTCGGCGACGCGCTGCTCCTCGTAGGTACGCGAGAGCGCGCCGCCGAGGAGGGCCTTGGTCTCGACGACGGCGTCACGGGGGGCGGCCACCAGAGCGGCGGCCAGGTCGCGGGCCGCAGCGTCGAGCTGGTCGGCGGGGACCACGAGGTTGGCGAGGCCGGTGCGCTCGGCCTCCTCGGCGTGCACGAAGCGGCCGGTGGCGCAGATTTCGAGCGCGCGGGCATACCCCACGAGGTGCACCAGGGGGTGGGTGCCCGTGAGGTCGGGAACGAGTCCGAGGCTGGTCTCGCGCATGGCGAACTGCACGTCCTCGGCGACGATCCGCAGATCGCAGGCGAGGGCGAGCTGGAAGCCGGCGCCGATGGCGTGGCCCTGGACCGTCGCGATCGACACGAGATCGTTGCGGCGCCACCAGGTGAACGCCTCCTGGTACTCGGCGATGGTCGCGTCGAGCTCGGCCTCCGGGCCGCGCGCCATGTCGAGGAACGACGGCTCGCCGTCGAAGCCCTCGGGAGTGAAGGCCTGCCGGTCGAGGCCCGCGGAGAAGGACTTGCCCTCGCCACGGAGCACCACGACCCGCACCGTGCCGGGCAGCGCCCGTCCGGCCTCGGTCAACGCCCGCCACAGAGCGGGAGACTGAGCGTTGCGCTTGGCCGGGTTGGTGAGCGTCACCGTGGCGACGGCGTCGTCGACGGTGAGCCGTACGCCGTCCTTGTCGAGCACAGTGTCGAGCGAGGTCATGGGGCGCCTCCGGATCGGGTGCAGTCAGCACTCAGAACTAAGTGACTGAACAGTAACCACCCGGACGACCTTGCGGTCAGCCGGGTGGCCACCCCGAAATCCGTTGGGCCCGAAGAGACCGGAAACGCCGGAAACCCGCAGGCCTCAGGCCGAAGCGGCCTTCTTGCCCCGTGTCGCGCCGCCACGTCCTCGCAGCGTCACTCCGGACTCACTGAGCATCCGGTGGACGAATCCGTAGGAGCGGCCGGTTTCCTCGGCCAACGCCCGGATGCTCGCACCGGAGTCGTACTTCTTCTTCAGGTCTGCCGCGAGCTTGTCACGCGCGGCGCCGGTTACCCGGCTGCCCTTCTTCAGAGTCTCGGCCACCCGTGCCTCCTCATGCGAAGTGCGCTCTGGACTCTCATGATCACCCCTACCGCGCGTCCTGGCCACCCATTCGGCAAGGTCGGTGCGAGCGGTTTCCCGGACGAGAAGCGCCTCGACACGATCGGAATCCCTGATTCCAGCGGGCGTACGAGGGCGTATGGCCCTCACCTGCCGGAGAACGGGCAGGTCAGGGCCGTACGGGGAGAGGAGCCCGGAAAAGGGGCGCACGACGGGTGAGCGCCGGGCGCACCACCGGAGTACGAGACGTTCTCACGCAGATGATGGATCACGCGTAGGCCGAATGATCCACCCCCGGTGGATCAGGCGAGGGCGACGAGGTCGCGGTAGTCCGCTCCCCAGAGGTCCTCGACACCGTCCGGGAGCAGGATGATCCGCTCCGGCTGGAGCGCCTCGACGGCGCCCTCGTCGTGGGTGACGAGGACGACGGCGCCCTTGTAGGTGCGCAGCGCGCCGAGGATCTCCTCGCGGCTGGCGGGGTCGAGGTTGTTCGTCGGCTCGTCGAGCAGGAGCACGTTGGCGGAGGAGACGACCAGGGTCGCGAGCGCGAGCCGGGTCTTCTCGCCGCCGGAGAGCACGCCGGCGGGCTTGTCGACGTCGTCGCCGGAGAAGAGGAAGGAGCCGAGCGTCTTGCGGACCGCGACGAGGTCGAGGTCGGGGGCGGCGGAGCGCATGTTCTCCAGGACCGTGCGGTCCGGGTCGAGGGTCTCGTGCTCCTGGGCGTAGTACCCGAGCTTGAGGCCGTGGCCCTCGATGATCTGGCCGGTGTCGGGCTTCTCGGCACCGCCGAGCAGGCGCAGCAGCGTGGTCTTGCCGGCGCCGTTGAGGCCGAGGATGACGACGCGGGAGCCCTTGTCGATGGCGAGGTCGACGTCGGTGAAGATCTCCAGCGAGCCGTACGACTTGGAGAGGCCCTCCGCCATCAGCGGGGTCTTGCCGCAGGGCGAGGGGTCGGGGAAGCGCAGCTTGGCGACCTTGTCGGAGACGCGTACGGCCTCCAGGCCCGAGAGCAGCCGGTCGGCGCGCTTGGCCATGTTCTGGGCGGCGACGGTCTTGGTGGCCTTGGCTCGCATCTTGTCGGCCTGCGCGTTGAGGGTCGCGGCCTTCTTCTCGGCGTTCTGGCGCTCGCGCTTGCGGCGCTTCTCGTCGGCCTCGCGCTGCTGCTGGTAGAGCTTCCAGCCCATGTTGTAGACGTCGATCTGGGAGCGGTTGGCGTCGAGGTAGAAGACCTTGTTGACGACCGTCTCGACCAGCTCGACATCGTGGGAGATCACGATGAAGCCGCCGCGGTAGGACTTGAGGTAGTCGCGCAGCCAGACGATGGAGTCGGCGTCGAGGTGGTTGGTGGGCTCGTCGAGGAGCAGGGTGTCGGCGTCCGAGAAGAGGATCCGGGCCAGCTCCACGCGGCGGCGCTGACCGCCGGAGAGCGTATGGAGGGGCTGGCCGAGGACCCGGTCGGGCAGGCTGAGCGCGGCGGCGATGGTGGCGGCCTCGGCCTCGGCGGCGTATCCGCCCTTGGTGAGGAACTCCGTCTCCAGGCGCTCGTACTTCTTCATCGCCTTCTCGCGGGTGGCGCCCTGCCCGTTCGCCATCCGGTCCTCGTTCTCGCGCATCTTGCGCAGGATCGTGTCGAGACCGCGGGCGGAGAGGATGCGGTCGCGGGCGAGGATGTCGAGGTCGCCGGTGCGCGGGTCCTGCGGGAGGTAGCCCACCTCGCCGGACTTGGTGATGGTGCCCCCGGCGGGGGTGCCCTCGCCCGCGAGGCACTTGGTGAGGGTGGTCTTGCCCGCTCCGTTGCGGCCGACGAGGCCGATGCGGTCGCCCTTGGCGATGCGGAAGGAAGCGGATTCGATGAGGATGCGGGCGCCGGCGCGCAGCTCGATGCCGGAAGCGGTGATCACGGAAAAACTCCAGGGCAGTTTGGACGGCGGAGGGACGAGGGCGGAGGTCTCTCGACGCCGCTAATGCACAAGGAGGAAGGCCATACGGCCCATTCTACTGGCGGTACGCAACTTCTTTTCCGCGTGCCCGGTGGGACGAACCATCCGATACTCGGCGCAGGGCGTCACCCCGTCGCCCGCCCGAGCCCGAGGGTGGTGCGCCCGTGCAGTTCGACGACGACGCCGATCTGGACACGTCCGAGGTCCAGGATGTGCGCGGCAGCCGGATCCCGGGCGGCAGGGCCACCGTGGGCGGCGGCATCGCGGGGGTGATCGCCCTGATCCTGGGCCTGCTCTTCGGTGTCGGCCCCGATCAGCTCGGGCTGACCTCCGACGGCGCGGACCCGGCGGCGACCTCGTCGTCGGCCGGGCAGGTGCAGGAGAGCTGCCTGAAGGGCCAGGACGCGAACAGTCGGGAGGACTGCCGGACCGTCGCGGTGGTCAACAGCGTGCAGGACTTCTGGCGTCAGGAGTTCGACCGGCGCGACGCGGAGTACAGGGCCGCCCCGACGGTCCTGTTCAGCCAGCGGGTGGGCACCGCGTGCGGGGCCGCCACCTCGGCGGTCGGGCCGTTCTACTGCCCCGCCGACCGCAAGGTCTATCTGGACCTCGGGTTCTTCGACGATCTGCGGACGAAGTTCGGCTCCAGCGGCGGCCCGTTCGCCCAGGCGTACGTCGTGGCGCACGAGTACGGCCACCATGTGCAGAACCAGATGGGGACGCTGAGCCGGTCGCAGGACGGGCGGCAGGGCGAGAACAGCAACGCGGTGAAGGTGGAGCTGCAGGCCGACTGCTACGCCGGGGTCTGGGCGCACCACGCGACGACGACGCCGGACGAGTCGACCGGCCGGCCGCTGATCACGGAGCTGACCCGGGCGGACGTCCGGGACGGCCTGGACGCGGCGGCGGCGGTCGGCGACGACCGGATCCAGGAGCGCTACCAGGGCCGGGTCACCCCGGAGTCGTGGACGCACGGTTCGGCCGCGCAGCGGCAGCAGTGGTTCTCCACCGGGTTCCGCACGGGCGATATGGCCAAGTGCGACACGTTCGCCTGAGCCGAACGCTCCTGACCTGCGGGGATCCCCTTCGGGAGGGCATTGTCAGTGCCTGATGGAAGACTGAGACGCAGATCACATCAGGTGCGGCGGACATCCAGGAGAGGTGAGTGCGATGGCAGGCGCGGGGAGCGGCGTTCCCACGATCTATCCGACGGTCCTGTACGACGACGCGAAGGCCGCGATCAGGACGCTGACGCAGGGCCTCGGCTTCACCGAGGAGGCGGTCTACGAGGGGGAGAACGGCAGTGTGCTCCATGCCGAGCTGTCCTTGGGCAACGGCAGGGTGATGCTCGGCTCCAAGGGCCGCGAGGGGGTGTTCGCGCGGGCGATGGCGGGCGCGGGCCCGGCGGGGGTGTACGTGGTGGTGGACGAGGTGGACGAGCACTTCGCCCGGGCCAAGGAGTTCGGTGTGGAGATCCTCATGGAGCCGACCGACCAGGACTACGGCTCCCGGGACTACATGGCGCGGGACGCCGAGGGCAATGTGTGGAGCTTCGGGACGTACGCCCCGGGGTCCGGCTGAGCGGACCCCGGCGGCGGACGGTTCAGGCTCCTCCGGTGTGCACCTGGAAGGCGGCCCGGCGGACCGCCTTGGCCAGGGCCGGGTCCGGGTGGGCGGCGGCCAGGGCGACCAGGACCTGGACGGTGCGCGGGTGGCCGACGGCCCTGACCTCGTCGAGCAGGGCCGGGACGGTGCCCTGGACGGCGGAGTCGAGGTGGCGGACCAGGAGCCCGGTCTCGCCGTGGTCGGCGACGGCGGCCGCGGTGTCGACCCAGAGCCAGGTGGATTCCTCGCGGCTGAGGACGTCCTGGGCGTCGTCCGGGTCGTTGCCCTCGTACTCGGCGAGCCAGAGCAGGGCGTAGGGCCGCAGCGAGGGTTCGGCGAGCACGGCGCGGACCTCGGGTTCGGCGGGGGCGCCGACGACCCTCAGCGCCTCGAAGGCCAGTCCGCGCAGCAGCGCGTCCTCGCCCCGGGCGACGGCCAGCAGTTCGGCGACGGCGCTGCCGACGGTGCGGGCGGCGAGCCAGGCACGGTATTCGTCGCGGGCCGGTCCCGGGGTGAGCCGGGCGCAGCCGAGGAGCATGTCGGCGGCGGACTGCTCGATGTTCCCGGCCGGGCTCTGGGCGGCGACGCAGATCTGTTCCAGCTTGACCCAGACCGCCCAGTTGCCGAGCGGGGTGAGGGTGGCGTGCCCTTTGCCGAGGGTCAGCGCCCCGACGGCGGCGAGGCCCTCCAGGGCCCAGTCGAGCAGCAGGGCGTTGAGGTCGTCGCTCCGGTCGGGTGCGGCGGCGGGCGCTGTTCTGCCGGGGCCCAGGGGCACTTCGCAGCGCTCCTCCTGGAGTTCGGCGACGCGCTGGCCGAGGAGGTCCAGCAGGGCGGGGACGGTGACGGGGCCCGCGGAGAGCTGGAGGAGGGAGAGCACCTGGGGCACGGCCTCGACGGCTTCGGCGACCGCGCCCGCCTCGATGCCCTCGGGCGCGGCGTGGACGAGCGACCAGGCGTCGAAGAGCGCCACCCAGCCGCGCAGCACGGCGGAGTCGTCCCGGTCCCAGGCGCGCAGCCGCCAGCCGGGGCGGGCGGTGTCGCCGTGCAGCTCGATGAGTCCGGCCAGCCGGGCCCGGTCCCAGCCCGCGCGGACCTGCGCCGGGGAGAGCTCCAGAGCGGTGGCCGCCCGTTCGAGGGCGTGGGCCGCGAGCGGGGCGGTGGTGCCCGGCCCCGGGGTGCCGGCGGCCCAGTGGGCGATGCGTACGGCGTCGGCGAGCACCGCCCTGGCCTGGCGCGCCAGTTCCGTGCGGGGCGGGGTGCCCTCGGGGGGCCGGGGAGCCGGCCTGGTGCGCCGGGTGGTCACGGCCTTGCGGGCGGTGGCAAGGGGTCGCGGGCGGACAAGTCGCAGCCTGGAGTCGCGCGGAGTACGGGACGTCACGGGAGCAGTCTTGCCCCTGACGGCCCGAAAGCCCAAACGGAAGGCGTTTCACCGGTACGTGAAAGGTTCCCCCGGTGCGACGGCAAGGGGGAGAGTTCACCCCATCGGCTCACATCAGGGGCGTGAGGAAGCGTCGCAGGGTCTCTTCGTAGCGGGCCGGGTCGGCGTTCCACATCGACGCATGCGGAGCCTGCGGTACGGCGTGGAGGCTGACCAGATCCGCGCGGCGGGCGGCGAGCTCACGGGAGGCCGCCCAGGGGGCGATCGTGTCGTCCGGGCCATGCAGGATCAGGGTCGGGGTGCGCAGGGAGGCCGGTGCGGAGGTCTCCAGCACCGGGGCGGTGCTCATCCCGGTGCGGCCCTGGGCGGCCCGGACGGCGAGCGGCAGCAGGGCGGCCGGGACGCCGCGGGCGGCGGCCAGGGCGCGCAGGGTGACCGGCCAGTCCAGTACCGGGGAGTCGAGGACGAGGCCGCTGATGCGGTCGCGGAGCGGGGACTCGACCGCGGCGTACAGGGCCGCGGTGGCGCCGGTGGACCAGCCGTGGAGGATCACGTTCCGCGCGCCGTGGCGCAGGGCGTGGCGGAGGGCGGCGTCGAGGTCGCGCCACTCGGAGGCGCCGAAGTGGCCGAGGCCGTCGGCGGGGCGCGGGGCTCCGGGGTCGCCCCGGAGGGCGAGGTCGAGCACGGGGAAGCGCTGTCGGTGCAGGAACCCCATCAGGTTCATGGGGTGGGCCCGGGTGGTGCCGAGGCCGTGCACGGTGATGACCCAGGTGTCGCGCGCGCCGGGGACGTACCAGGCGGGCAGGGTTCCCAGCTCGCCGGGGATCTCGACCTCCTGGTGGTCCAGGCCGAGGTCGCTGCCCGGGTCGCCGCCGTACAGCGCGGGGGTGAGCCGCACCTTCGCGCCGGGTTCGAGGATGCCCTGGCCGACGCTCTCCAGCCTCCGGACGACGGTGTCGGCGGCCTGGGAGGCCCCGTCGACGACGGGTCCGACGACCGCGTGGACCCCGGGTCCGGCCAGTCCGTAGGTGCCGGGCCGGAGCGCCGAGAAGGAGCGGGTCAGGGTGACCCGCCCGGACGCCGCGGCGTGCACGGTGAGTCGGCGGTCGGCGGGGAGGGGACGTCCGGGCGCCGCCTTGAGGGCGACGTCGCTGGCGTACCGGCCGGCCGCGACCGCTGCCGCACCGACGCCGAGGATCGTGGTGACGGCCGTTGCCGTCGCGGTTACCGGGCGCACCGCTTCAGTGTCGTGGGGCGGGAGGCGGGCTGCCAGCGGACGGGGGCCGTCCGAGCAGGAGCCGGGCTGTCGGCGGACGGGGGCCGTCCGGGCGGGCGCGGCCTCCGTCGGCCACAGGCGCGGGGGGGGCTCGGGGAGCTCAGGAGGGCTCGGGGGGCTTGGGGGGGCTCGGGGGCGCCTGTCAGCCGGGCTGGCCGTACCCCTTGAGCGCTTCGGTCACCTCGGCCAGCTGGGCCGCGTCGAGCAGGGCCGGGGTGCGGCCGGGCACGGAGCTCGCGGTGAGCCAGAGGCGGCACAGCCACTCCAGTTGGGCGGTGCGCTCGTAGGCCTGGTCGAGGGTGTCGCCGTAGGTGACGGTGCCGTGGTTGGCGAGCAGGCAGCCGGTGCGGTCGCGCAGGGCCCCGAGCATGGCGTCGGCCAGTTCCGGGGTGCCGTAGCGGGCGTAGGCGGCGGTGCGGACCGGGCCGCCGAGGATGGCGGCCGCGTAGTGGACCAGCGGCACCTCGGTGACGAGGGTGGAGACGGCGGTGGCGTGCACGGCGTGGGTGTGGACCACGGCGGCGGCGTCGGTGGCACGGTAGACCGCCAGGTGGAGGGGGAGTTCGCTGGTCGGCCCGAGGTTCCCGAGGACCTGGCGTCCTTCCAGGTCGACGCCGACCGCGTCCTGGGGTCCGAGCCGGTCGTAGGGCACCCCGCTGGGCGTCACCAGGACCAGGTCGCCGACGCGGGCCGACACATTGCCCGAGGTGCCGACGACCAGGCCGTCCGCCGCGCTGCGGCGGGCCGTCGCGACGACGTTCCGCCAGGTCTCTCGGACAGATTCCGGGTGCTGCTCGCTCATGGGGCGAGCGTAGGCGCGAACGCGCGCAACCGGAACGTCACATGGGGAGTGACGGGGATCTCTTCCGGGCTCCGAACGACCGCTCAAAATGTTCGCCAACGGGCGGCAAAGGGCAGTCCACGCCGCGCCCCACGGGCATCCCGCAACCACTCCCGCACACAAGCGGAAGCGACCCACTCCGCTTGGGGTCACCACAGCGCCCTGCCCAGTTCATCTTCCGTTCACTCAGGTTGCCTACGGTCCACGAGCCACTGACGTCGAACGATTGCCTGGGTAAATGGAACACATCACGCTGCTGCTTGCGATTGTGGTCGTGACAGCTCTCGTGTTCGATTTCACGAACGGTTTCCACGACACCGCCAACGCGATGGCTACCACCATCTCGACCGGCGCCCTGAAGCCCAAGACAGCGGTGGCGATGTCCGCCGTTCTCAACCTGATCGGCGCGTTCCTGTCGGTGGAGGTCGCCAAGACGATCTCCGGCGGGATTGTCAACGAGGACGGCCTCAGAACCGAGGTCATCTTCGCGGCGCTCGTCGGCGCCATCCTGTGGAATCTCCTGACCTGGCTGGTCGGCCTGCCCTCCAGCTCCTCCCACGCCCTGTTCGGCGGTCTGATCGGCGCCGCGGTCATGTCGGCCGGCTGGTCCTCGATCAACGGCGGCACCGTCGTCACCAAGGTGCTGCTCCCGGCGATCGCCGCCCCGCTGGTGGCCGGCCTCGCCGCGATGCTGGCCACGCGGCTGACGTACCGGATCAACCGGAACGTCACCGACCCGAACCAGCTGAAGTCGACGGCCAAGGGCTACCGGGCCGGACAGATCGCCTCCGCCGGTCTCGTCTCGCTCGCCCACGGCACCAACGACGCCCAGAAGACGATGGGCATCATCACCCTGGCCCTGGTCACCGGCGGCGTCCTCGCCCCCGGCTCCAACCCGCCGCTGTGGGTCATCGTCTCCGCCGGTGTGGCCATCGCGCTCGGCACCTACCTCGGCGGCTGGCGCATCATCCGCACCATGGGCAGCGGCCTGACCGAGCTCAAGCCGCCGCAGGGCTTCGCCGCCCAGACCAGTGCGGCGACCGTCATCCTGGCCTCCTCGCACCTCGGCTTCTCGCTCTCCACCACGCAGTCCTGCTCCGGGGCCGTGATGGGCGCGGGCCTCGGCCGCAAGGGCGGCGTGGTCCGCTGGTCCACCGCCACCCGGATGTTCATCGCCTGGGGTCTGACGCTGCCGGCCGCGGGTCTGGTCGGCGCGGGCGCCGAGTTCCTGACCAAGCAGGGCACCTGGGGCATCACCGTCACCGCGATCCTGCTCGTCGGCGGCTCCTTCGCGATCTGGCTGGCCTCGCGCCGCCAGCCGGTCGACCACACCAACGTCAACGACACGGCCACCGGCGACGACGAGCCCCAGGGCGTCGTCACCACCGCCATCGCCGCGGTCCAGCCGCCGCCCGTCGGCGGCCCGACCTCCGACCTCATGACCACCATCCCGGCCCCGGCCACGGCGCCCGACGACCCGGCCCGGCCGCCGGCCACGGTGTAAGGACAGATCCGCATGAAAATCGACTGGGCAGCTCTCGCCTCCGTCTTCGGTGTCAGCCTTGTGGTCACCGTCGCGCTGGTCGGCCTCTTCACCCTGGGCATCGTCGCCCTCTCCAAGCAGTCGGCCACGGCCGGAAGCAGCGCCGCCGGCGGATCGGTCGCGCTGGCGCGCACCGGCGCGTACGCCTGCTTCGCGCTGTGCGTGGCGGCGGTCTCGTACGGGATCTATCTGATCGTCGCCTGACCCCGTTCCACCGCACTTCCTCGGGCCGGACACACCTCGTGTGTCCGGCCCGATGTGCGTCTGCGCACACTGGAGCTCCGCAGGTCAACAGCAAGTTGACTGCCGTTCTCGCAGCGTGGTGGACTGCCGGAGCCATTTACGGCGACAGAAGAGGAAGCCGGTGAGAATCCGGCGCGGTCCCGCCACTGTCACCGGGGAGCACTCCCCCACACCGGATGTCACGGCCCTCTCAACGAGGGCTGGAAGGCCGGGGGAACTGCGGATCCGGGAAGCCAGGAGACTCTTGTCGCCGGTCACGTCGAACCAGGGCGCGGACCCTGAGTGAGGACATAAGCCATGCCCGGCCGCCGTGCGCCGCATCCTGTGCCTCGTCCCGTACCTCTTCGTGCCGGAACGCCTCTGCCCACGGCGGCCTGAGCCGTGCGTGCCGACCGCGTCTTCGCGTACGGCGCCACGGCCGGGCTGATCGCCGACGCCCTGCTCGGTGACCCCCGGCGCGGCCACCCCGTCGCCGGTTTCGGCCGCGCCGCCGCGCGGGTGGAGTCCCTGCTGTGGCGTGACGACCGGGGCCGGGGCGCGCTGCACACCCTCGTCTGCGCCGGCGGCGCCGTGGGGGCGGCCGCGCTGGCCGCCCGCGCCGTACGGGACCGCCCCGCGCTCGCCGTCGCGCTGACCGCCGCCACCGCCTGGTCCGTCGTCGGGGGTACGTCGCTGGGCCGGGAGGCCCGTGCCATCGGCGGCGCGCTGGCCGCCGGGGACCTGGAGGTGGCCCGGGAGCGGCTGCCGCATCTGTGCGGGCGCGATCCGCACTCCCTGGACGGGCCGCAGATCGCCCGCGCCGTGGTGGAGTCGGTCGCGGAGAACACCTCGGACGCCGTCGTCGGCGCGCTCGTGTGGGGGGCGATCGGCGGGGTGCCGGGGCTCGTCGGGTTCCGGGCCGTGAACACGCTCGACGCGATGGTCGGTCACAAGTCGCCCCGCCACCGCCGTTACGGCTGGGCCTCGGCCCGCCTGGACGACCTCGCGGGGTGGCCCGGGGCCCGGCTGACGGCCGCGCTGGCCGTCGCGGGCGGCGGGCGGCCGTCGGACGCCGTACGCGCCTGGAAGGCCGACGCGGGACGCCACCCGAGCCCGAACGCCGGGCCGGTGGAGGCCGCGTTCGCGGGGGCGCTCGGCGTACGGCTGGGCGGGACGCTGGCGTACGCGGGGCGCGTCGAACACCGGCCGGTCCTGAACGGCGAGTCCGGGCGGGAGGTGCGGGGCGCGGACATCGAACGCGCGGTACGGCTGTCGCGCCGGGTGAGCACGCTGGCCCTTGGGGTGTGCGTGGCGGGGCGGCTGGTCGCGGGGCACGTGCTCGCGGGACGGTCGTCAGCAGGACAGACAGGGCAGAAGCGGGGACGGGCATGAGCGGTGGACTGCTGGTCGCGGGAACCACATCGGACGCGGGCAAGAGCGTCGTCACGGCGGGCATCTGCCGGTGGCTGGTGCGCCGGGGCGTGAAGGTCGCGCCGTTCAAGGCGCAGAACATGTCCCTGAACTCCTTCGTGACCCGGGAGGGCGCGGAGATCGGGCGCGCCCAGGCGATGCAGGCGCAGGCCGCCCGGGTGGAGCCGACGGCCCTGATGAACCCGGTCCTGCTGAAGCCCGGCAGCGACCGGTCCAGCCAGGTCGTCCTGATGGGCAAGCCGGTGGGCGAGATGAGCGCCCGGGGCTACCACGGCGGGCGGCAGGAGGCGTTGCTCGGGACGGTCACGGACTGCCTGGAGCAGCTGCGGGCGAGCTATGACGCGGTGATCTGCGAGGGGGCCGGGTCGCCCGCCGAGATCAACCTGCGGCGCACCGACATCGTGAACATGGGGATCGCGCGGGCCGCGAAATTCCCTGTGCTGGTGGTCGGGGACATCGACCGGGGCGGGGTCTTCGCCTCGTTCTTCGGCACGACGGCGCTGCTGAGCGCGGAGGACCAGGCGCTGGTCGCGGGCTATCTGGTGAACAAGTTCCGGGGCGACGTCTCGCTGCTGGAGCCGGGCCTGGACATGCTGTACGGGCTGACCGGGCGGCGGACGTACGGAGTGCTGCCGTTCACCCACGGGCTCGGCATCGACGAGGAGGACGGCCTGCGGGTGTCGATGCGGGGCGCGGTACGGGAGTCGGTCGTGGCGCCGCCCCACGGGGAGGACGTGCTGCGGGTCGCGGTCTGCGCGGTGCCGTTGATGTCCAACTTCACGGATGTGGACGCGCTGGCCGCCGAACCGGGCGTCGTCGTGCGATTCGTGGACCGGGCCGACGAGCTGGCCGACGCGGACCTGGTGATCGTGCCCGGGACGCGCGGCACGGTGAAGGCGCTGGCCTGGCTGCGCGAACGGGGCCTCGCGGACGCGCTGGTACGGCGGGCGGCGGAGGGCCGGCCGGTGCTCGGCATCTGCGGCGGGTTCCAGGTGCTCGGCGAGCGGATCGAGGACGAGGTGGAGTCGCGGGCGGGTCTGGTCGACGGGCTGGGGCTGCTGCCGGTGCGGATTCGCTTCGACCGGGCCAAGACGCTGGCGCGGCCGGTCGGTTCGGCGCTGGGCGAGCCGGTGGAGGGGTACGAGATCCACCACGGGGTGGCCGATGTGCGGGGCGGGGAACCGTTCCTGGACGGGTGCCGGGTGGGGGCGGTGTGGGGGACGCACTGGCACGGGTCGCTGGAGAGCGATGCGTTCCGGCGGCGGTTCCTGGTGGAGGTGGCCCGGGCCGCGGGGCGGCGGTTCGTTCCCGCGCCGGACACGAGTTTCGGGGTGTTGCGGGAGGAGCAGCTGGATCGGCTGGGGGATCTGGTGGAGGAGCATGCGGATACGGATGCGTTGTGGCGGTTGATCGAGGGGGGTGCGCCTGCGGGGTTGCCGTTTGTGCCGCCGGGGGCGCCGCCGTTGGGTGCGGGTGGGCCGGAGAGCCGGGGCGCTGCCCCGGACCCCGCTCCTCAATCGCCGGAGGGGCTTGATTTTGCCGGGTCCGCTGAGTCAAAGAGCCAGGGGCCTGATGTGGCCGGGTCCGCCGGGCTCGGGCAGGACGTTGAACAGCATGTCGACCAGGAGGCCTTGTGAGTACGCCGTATCCCTTCACCGCGATCGTCGGGCAGGACGATCTGCGGCTCGGGCTGTTGCTGAACGCGGTCAGTCCGGCCGTCGGCGGGGTGCTCGTGCGGGGCGAGAAGGGGACCGCCAAGTCCACCGCCGTCCGCGCGCTGGCCGCCCTCATGCCCGAGGTCTCCGTCGTGCCGGGGTGCCGGTTCTCCTGTGATCCGGGCTCCCCCGATCCGGCGTGTCCCGATGGGCCGCACGCGGAGGCGGCCGGTGTGTCGCGGGCCGCGCGGACCGTGGAGCTGCCCGTCGGCGCGTCCGAGGACCGGCTCGTGGGGGCGCTGGACATCGAGCGGGCGCTCTCGGAGGGCGTGAAGGCGTTCGAGCCGGGGCTGCTGGCCGACGCGCACCGCGGGATCCTGTACGTCGACGAGGTCAACCTCCTCCACGACCACCTGGTGGACCTGCTGCTGGACGCGGCGGCCATGGGCGCCTCGTACGTCGAGCGCGAGGGCGTCTCCGTACGGCATGCGGCGCGGTTCCTGCTGGTCGGGACGATGAACCCGGAAGAGGGCGAGCTGCGGCCGCAGTTGCTGGACCGGTTCGGGCTGACCGTCGAGGTGGCCGCGTCCCGGGACACCGACGAGCGGGTGGAGGTCGTGCGGCGCCGGCTCGCGTACGACGACGACCCCGAGGGGTTCGCCGGGCGTTGGGCCGAGGAGGAGAGCGCCCTGCGGGAGCGCATCGCCGCCGCGCGTGCCCTGCTGCCGCGTGTCGTGCTCGGTGACGCCGTGCTGCGCCAGATCGCCGCTACCTGCGCCGCGTTCGAGGTCGACGGGATGCGGGCCGACATCGTGATGGCGCGTACCGCGACCGCGCTCGCCGCCTGGGCCGGACGCGAGGAGGTCACCGCCGACGACGTACGGCAGGCCGCGCTCCTCGCGCTCCCCCACCGGCGTCGCCGCAATCCCTTCGACGCGCCCGGTCTGGACGAGGACAAGCTCGACCAGACCCTGGACGAGGCCGCCGGGGATCAGGGGCAGGACAAGAACAACGACGACGACCCCGACCCCGATGGGGGCGGGAACGATGACGGCGGCGGCGGTGGTGGCGGGGGTGTGCCGCCCCAGGCCGACGGAGACCGCACGCCGCCCCAGGGCGAGAGCGACGACACGCCGTCGCAGGCCCCCGAGGGCACCCCCGACGCACCCGGGCGGTCCACCGGGGCCGAGCAGCAGCCGGTGGCGTCCGCCGAGCCGTTCCGGACGAAGATGCTCAGCGTGCCGGGGCTCGGCGAGGGTGCTGCGGGGCGGCGCTCCCGGGCGCGTACCGAGCATGGGCGTACGACCGGCGCGCGCCGTCCGCAGGGGTCGCTGACCAAGCTGCACCTGGCCGCGACCGTGCAGGCCGCCGCCCCGCACCAGCGGGCGCGCGGGCGTTCCGGGCGCGGGCTCGTGGTGCGGCGGGACGATCTGCGGCAGGCGACCCGGGAGGGGCGTGAGGGCAACCTCGTGCTGTTCGTCGTGGACGCCTCCGGGTCGATGGCGGCCCGGCAGCGGATGAGCGCGGTCAAGGGGGCCGTGCTGTCGCTTCTGCTGGACGCCTATCAGCGGCGGGACAAGGTCGGCCTGGTGACCTTCCGGGGCAAGGACGCCGAAGTGGCGCTGCCGCCGACCTCGTCCGTGGACGCGGCCGCCTCCCGTCTGGAGTCGCTGCCCACCGGGGGCCGAACGCCTCTCGCGACCGGTCTGCTGAAAGCCCACGACGTGCTGCGCGTCGAGCGGCTGCGCGATCCTTCGCGCCGGCCCCTGCTCGTCGTCGTCACGGACGGGCGGGCGACCGGCGGGCCCGAGCCGGTCGCGCTCGCGGGGCGGGCGGCACGGCTGCACCGATCCGAGGGGACGGCCTCGGTCGTCGTGGACTGCGAGTCGGGGTACGTACGCCTCGGTCTCGCCGGGGAGTTGGCCCGGGAACTGGGAGGCACCGCCGTCACGCTCGACGAGCTGCGGGCCGACTCGATCGCCGGGCTCGTCAAGGACGTCACCGCAGCCGGGAGGGCCGCTTAATGCCGCAGGGACAGCCGACATCGGTACCGGACGACGGGCTCACCACCCGTCAGCGGCGCAACCGCCCGCTCCTGTTCGTCCACACGGGCATCGGGAAGGGCAAGTCGACCGCCGCCTTCGGGCTCGCGCTGCGGGCCTGGAACCAGGGCTGGCCGATCGGGGTGTTCCAGTTCGTGAAGTCGGCGAAGTGGAAGGTCGGCGAGGAGAACGCGCTGAAGGTGCTGGGCGCGAGCGGCGAGGGCGGCACCGTCGACTGGCACAAGATGGGCGAGGGCTGGTCCTGGGTCCAGCGCGACGGCCAGCTCGACAACGAGGAGAAGGCCCGCGAGGGCTGGGAGCAGGTCAAGCGCGACCTGGCGGCCGAGACGTACAAGCTGTACGTGCTCGACGAGTTCGCCTACCCGATGCACTGGGGCTGGATCGACACCGACGAGGTCGTCGAAGTGATGCGGAACCGGCCCGGCACCCAGCATGTGGTGATCACCGGCCGCAACGCGCCGGACGCGCTGATCGAGGCCGCCGACCTGGTGACCGACATGTCGAAGGTCAAGCACCCGATGGACGCGGGGCAGAAGGGCCAGAGGGGCATCGAGTGGTGACTGTGCCCCGTCTGGTCATCGCCGCTCCGGCCTCCGGCAGCGGCAAGACCACCGTCGCCACCGGCCTGATGGCCGCCTTCGCCGCGCGCGGGCTCGCCGTCTCGCCGCACAAGGTGGGCCCGGACTACATCGATCCGGGTTATCACTCGCTGGCGACGGGCCGCCCCGGCCGCAATCTCGACGCGTACATGTGCGGGACGGACCTCATCGCCCCGCTGTTCGCACACGGGTCGGCGGGGTGCGACCTCGCCGTGGTCGAGGGCGTGATGGGGCTGTACGACGGTGCCTCGGGGCAGGGGGAGCTGGCGTCCACCGCTCAGGTGGCCAAGCTGCTCAAGGCTCCCGTGGTGCTGGTGGTGGACGCGTCCTCGCAGTCCCGGTCGGTGGCGGCCCTGGTGCACGGGTTCGCCTCCTGGGACCCGGAGGTGCGGATCGGCGGGGTGATCCTGAACAAGGTGGCCTCCGACCGGCACGAGGCGCTGCTGCGGGACGCGTTGGACGAGTCGGGGCTTCCGGTGCTCGGTGTGCTGCGCCGGGCCCCGCAGGTCGCCACGCCCTCGCGCCACCTGGGGTTGGTGCCGGTGGCCGAGCGGGGGGCCGATGCGGTGGACGCCGTACGGGCCATGGGCGAGCGGGTGCTCGCCGGGTGCGACCTGGACGCGCTGATGGCGCTGGCCCGCACCGCGCCCGCGCTGCCGGACGAGGCCTGGGAGCCGGCATACGCCCCGGCGGCGGTGCCCGGGAGGCCCGTCGTCGCCGTGGCGGGCGGGGCGGCGTTCACCTTCGCGTACGCGGAGCACGCCGAGCTGCTGACGGCTGCGGGTGCGGAGGTGGTGACCTTCGATCCGTTGCGGGACGAGAAGCTGCCGGCGGGTACGGCGGGGCTCGTGATCGGCGGCGGGTTCCCGGAGATGTACGCCCCCGAGCTGTCGGCGAACGAGCCGTTGCGGCGGGCGGTCACGGAGCTGGCCCTGAGCGGCGCCCCGGTGGCGGCCGAGTGCGCGGGGCTGCTGTATCTGGCGCGGGAGCTGGACGGGCGGCCGATGTGCGGGGTGCTGGACGCCGAGGCCCGGATGTCCGAGCGCCTCACGCTCGGGTACCGGCAGGCGGTAGCGGTCTCGGACAGTTCGCTGGCGGTGGCGGGGACCCGGATGCGCGGTCACGAGTTCCACCGCACCGTGCTGGAGCCGGGGGCCGGGACCACGCCCGCCTGGGGCATGCACCAGCCGGAGCGGCGGGTCGAGGGGTACGTCCAGCGGGGTGTGCACGCGAGCTATCTGCACACCCACTGGGCCGCGTCGCCCTCGGTGGCCCGGCGGTTCGTCGAGCACTGCCGGGCGCGGTGAGCGACCCGCGCGTCCGTGCCGGCAGCGTGTGCGGGCGTACGCGCGGCTCACTCGGCGATGCCGACGACCAGCCAGATGAAGCCCACGCCCCCGATGGTGCAGAGAAGGGTGGAGCGGGCGGGATGGGTGTGGTGCGCCTCGGGAAGGATCTCCGCGGCGGCCAGGTAGAGCAGCGCTCCGCCGAAGAAGCCGAGATATCCGCCGAGCAGTTCCTCCGGAAGGGTGAACAGCAGCGTCGTCGCGGCGCCCACGACCGGTGCCGCGGCAGCCGCGAACAGCATCAGGAGCGCCTTGCGGCGGGCGTTCCCGTAAAGACTGGTGAGGGTGTACGTGTTGAATCCGTCGGCGAAGTCATGACTGATCACCGCCAGCGCGACGGCCACGCCCATGGATCCGCTGACCTGGAAGGCGGCGCCGAGCGCGATGCCGTCCATCAGGCTGTGGACGACCATCGCGGCGGCCGCCGTCAGACCCACCTGCGGTACGCGGTCGCCGTGCTCGCCGCCCGCCCCGTGTGCCACCTGGCGTCCGGCGAGCAGCCGCTCGACCAGATGGGCCGCCAGGAAGCCGCCGACGAACAGCAGCAGGGCGGCGGGCACCCCGAACACCGGTGTGCCCGCCGCCTCGATCGCCTCCGGCAGCAGGTCGAGTCCGACCACGCCGAGCATCAGGCCGCCCGCGAGGCCGAGCACCAGGTGACGGCGGTCGGTGACGCGTTGGGCGACCCAGCCGCCGGCCAGGGTCATCAGGAACGCGCCGAGCGCGACGAACACCGCCATGGGGCCTTGCTAGCCGATCGGGCCCTCTCCCCGCATCTCAGGGTGGCCTTACCGGCGGGGCCCCCGGCACCCCTCCTGTCAACGGTGCCCGTGCCCGTGCTCCGTATACGGAACGGCCGCGCCCGCTGCCTCCGTACCCCTGACGTACCACCGACGTACCACCGCGACGTTTGACCTGAAAGGCAGGGCTCCGCCGATGACCGGAGTATCCGTCGGCCCCGGACCGGAGTCCGGGGCCCGCAGTCTGGTGGTGGGGGTCGGCGCGCGCCGCGGGGCCTCAGGCGATGTGGTGTTCGCCCTGATCGAGGCGGTGCTGAGCGGGGCGGGGCTGGACGCGGCGGACGTGGTCGAGGTGGCGACGGTCGACGCCAAGGGGGACGAGCCGGGGATCGTGGGGGCGGCGGCCCGGCTCGGGGTGCCGGTGCGGACCCATCCGGCCGGGGCACTGGCCGCGGTCCGCGTGCCGCATCCCTCGGGCGCGGTGGGCGGCGCGGTGGGGACTCCGTCGGTCGCGGAGGCGGCGGCGCTGATCGAGGCGGACGAGCTGGTGGTGCCGAAGACCCGCGCCCCGGGCGGGAACGCCGCGTCCAGGGGGGTGGCGACCTGTGCGGTGGCCCGCCGGTTTCCGGCCGTCACCGGGACTTTCGATGTTTCCGCCAGGAAAACTTCCACCTCACCGGTGACGGGGGGCTCCCACCCGTTCACCATGGCTGCCATGACTCCCCCCACGCAGAACATCGAGAGCGCAGGGCCCGACCTGCGCCACCACGGCGACGCGGAGGTGCGCGGCGAGAATCTGACCGATCTCGCCGTGAACGTCCGTACCCACACTCCCCCCGAGTGGCTGCGCGAGCGGATAGCCGCGTCGCTCACCTCGCTGGCCGCCTACCCGGACGGGACCTCCGCCCGTGCCGCGGTCGCCGGCCGGCACGGGCTGCCGGTGGAGCGGGTGTTGCTGACGGCGGGCGCCGCCGAGGCGTTCGTCCTGATCGCGCGGGCTCTTCCGGCCCGGTGCCCGGTCGTGGTGCATCCGCAGTTCACCGAACCGGAGGCGGCGCTCCGGGCGGCCGGGCACGGGGTCGGGCGGGTGCTGCTGCGCGAGGAGGACGGCTTCCGGCTCGATCCGGCGGCGGTGCCCGAGGAGGCGGACCTCGTGGTGATCGGCAATCCGACGAACCCGACGTCCGTGCTGCACCCGGCGGCGCTGCTGGAGCGGCTGGCCAGACCGGGGCGGACGCTGGTGGTCGACGAGGCGTTCATGGACGTCGTGCCGGGCGAGCGCGAGGCGTTGTGCGGGCGGACGGACATCCCGGGGCTCGTGGTGCTGCGCAGCCTCACCAAGACGTGGGGGCTCGCCGGGCTGCGGATCGGTTACGTCCTGGCCGCTCCGGAGACGGTGGCACTGCTCGCCGAGGCGCAGCCGCTGTGGCCGGTGTCGTCCCCGGCGCTGGCGGCGGCCGAGGCGTGCATGGAGCCGCGGGCGCTGGTGGAGGCGGCCGAGGCGGCGGACCGGATCACGGTGGACCGGGCCCATCTGCTCGCCGGGCTGGCCGAGTTCAGCGAGGTGGAGGCGGTGGAGACGGCCCGGGGGCCGTTCGTCCTGGTGCGTCTGGAGCGGGCGGCGGAGGTGCGGGAGCGGCTGCGGCTGCTGGGCTTCGCGGCCCGGCGGGGGGACACGTTCCCGGGTCTGGGGCCGCAGTGGCTGCGGCTCGCGGTCCGCGACCGGGCCACGACCAACCGTTTCCTCCAGGCCCTGGACCAGGCCGTGCAGGCGCTGCCCGCGAGATCAAGGCGCTGAGGAAGCCCTTCGCGGGGAGGGGGGGGGGGGGGGGGGGGGGGGGCCCCCCCCCCCCCCCCCCCCCCCCCGGCGGGGGGGGGCCGCCCCCCGGCCCCCCCCCCCCCCCCC